>JBARCY010000250.1:0-65266 GCA_049794595.1 Candidatus Acidiferrum sp. | reverse complement strand
ACCCTGCAACGGGAGTCATCCTCAACCCGCCGAACGTGCCGTGCTGGCGGAATTTTCCACTTGCTGCGGAAGTCCAGCGCGTCTTCGGCCTCTCCGCCCGCGTGGATAATGACGGCAACGCCGCCGCGCTCGCCGAAGCCTTATGGGGCGCCGGAGTTGGCTATCGCAACGTCTTCTACGCCACGCTAGGAACCGGCATCGGCACCGGCATTGTTTTCGACCGTAAGATTTATCACGGCCGCACCGGCAGCGCCGCCGAAGGCGGCCACGTCACCATCGACTACCACGGACCGAAATGCGGCTGCGGAAAACGCGGCTGCATCGAGGCCTTGTGCTCCGGCACAGCCATCGCGCGCCGCGCCAAAGAACGGCTCCTGAACTCCCCGCCCTCCAAATCACTGATCTCCGAATCGCCCCGCCCCGAATCACAAAGTCCCGAATCACAAAGCTCCGAATCGCAAAGCGCGAAATCACTCCGCGCCGAACCGGGCGAGGCCGGATGGAAAATCCTGGATCTGGCCGGGGGCGAACTGAACGCAGTAACCGCGGAAATTGTGGCCGAAGCCTATCGCCAGGGCGACCCGCTCGCCGCCGAAGTCCTCCGGGAAACCGCCGATTTGCTGGCCGTGTGGGCCGGAAACATCATCGACTTGCTCGAACCGGACGTCTTCATTTTTGGCGGCGGTTTGTCGCAACTCATAAGCAGCTTCTTCCCCCGCATCCGCGAACAGTTGCCAAACTGGTGCGTCAACCAGCGCTTCGCCGAAATCCCCATGCTCCTCGCCAAATACGGCCAAGACGCCGGAGTCGCCGGCGCCGCCGCCCTGTGCCGCAGTTAATGAACCCAGCTAGGAGGGGAGAAAGGCTGTGTCGATTGTAGGAAACGTCCCGTCTGTCCCCGAGTTTGCGGGGACGAACCTGGGGACAGACGGGACGTTTTCCAATAATCTGGATCGTCGTATGTGCTCCGAGTCGCGACCAGCATCTTCCAAGAATGCGGAAACGTTCCGTCTGTCCCCGAATTTCCATATAATGCAAAGAAGGAGTTCCTATGTGGATACTTAAAGGTGCGTTCTTCGGAGTGCTTGGATTCGCCGTCTTCGTGATTATCTATTTCTTTACGAAGTACCCGATCAGGACCAATTCGGCCATTAGCCTATCTACGTTGCGCTCTCTCACCACCTATAATCCTTGGTTTTGGACCGCTCTAGTACTTATGGTTTGCACCGGCTGCGTCTGTGCGCGATTGCTTTCAGAAGTTCACAGGTAGGAAACCTAGAAACCTAGGGACAGACGGGACGTTTTCCAATAATCTGGAACGCCGTATGCGCTCCGAGTCGCAACCAGCATCTTCTAAGAATGCGCAAACGTTCCGTCTGTCCTCGAATTTCGAATTTCTGTCCCCGAATTTCCCAGCGATCAGAGGAGGTAAGGCACCAGGGCAGCGGTCTGACGAGCATAGGTGGCATACGCCTCGCCGAACTGCGAACGCATCCACTGTTCCTCCATGCGCAGCTTGATCCACAACGCGAGGAAGACGAGAACGAAAGCGATGGAAACCTGGGGACAGACGGGACGTTCCCCCAAACAATTCGTCACCACACCGCCCCGCCAAATTGCAAAAAATCGCAGACTTGACAAGTGTTAGGTTACAGGCTACACTCCGCTTGGCGTGAAAATACGGAACATCGTCCATAAGGGCCTGAAACGGCTCTACGCGGAGGACGACGCTAAAGGCGTACCGCCCGATACTGTGGACAAGCTCCGCAAGATGTTGGCGTTTCTCGACGACATACAAGAGCCGGAGGAGCTGCGCGCCCTGCCCTCTTGGAAAGTACACACGCTGGCAGGAGACCGCAAAGGAACTTGGAGCCTCAGCGTTACTCGCAATCGGCGCCTCACCTTTCGCATCGACGCCACCGAGCGGGAAATCTGCGATTTGAATTTGGAAGACTACCACTGAAACGAAAGGAGAGAACCATGCCGATGAAGAACCCACCGCATCCCGGCGATTTTGTCCGCTCGGAGATCATCGAGCCTGCCGGCCTTTCCGTGACCGCGGCTGCTGCCGCGCTTAACGTTTCCCGGCCCGCCCTATCCAGCCTGCTGAATTCGAAGGCCGATCTTTCGGGAAATATGGCCCTCCGCATCGAAAAAGCGTTTGGCGTGAAGATGGACACGCTCATGCGCATGCAAGCTTCTTACGATATCGCCAAAACTCGGAAACGCGAGAAGCACATTCACGTCAGGCGCGTCACCCAGCTCGTCCACGCCTGACCGGCTAGGTCAACCGCCCCCTCGAGTCTCGATCACCGTGGGCGCGCCACAACACCCCGCACCGCACCAGGACGGCGGGTGGAGACGCTTGGAAACCCAGGAAACCCAGGGACAGACGGGACGTCTTGTAATAGTCTGGAACGTTGCACGTACTTCGAGTCGCGATCAGCGTCTTCTAAGGATGCGCAATCGTTCCGTCTGTCCCCGAATTTCCCGAATTTCCCAGCGATCAGAGGAGGTAAGGCACCAGGGCCGCGGTCTGACGAGCATAGGCGGCATACGCCTCGCCGAACTGGGAACGCATCCACTGTTCCTCCATGCGCAGCTTGATCCACAACGCGAGGAAGACGAGAACGAAAGCGAGGAACCCGCGCACTTGGGAGACCGCAATCGCCATGCCAAGGAAACCGGTCAGAATCCCGGTGTAGATGGGGTGACGGACCACGGCGTAGGGGCCGGTGTTGATCAGCTCGTGGCCCTGCTTAATGGTCACGGAGCGGCTCCAGTTGCGGCCGAGGTGCTCGCGCGCCCAGACAGCGAACAGCAGGCCGGCTATGGTGACGGCAGCTCCCAACCAGAAGGGCAACAAGCCACCGGACCAGAGCTGCAGATAAAGCCAGTGCAGCGGGATGCGAGTTGTCGAGAGCAGGACGATCGCGATCAGGAAAATGAAGACGCGCAGGATGCGGGAGGCAGCCGGCTCGAGGCGCTGGGTGGTTTTGGTATTGGCGGCTTTGATCTGCCAATAGAGAAGGAAGGCGATCCAGAGCACGGGAAAGAACAATTCGTAGAACCAAAGCATGTAGACCTCCGGGTGCTAACAATACCACGCTGGTGAGCGAGGGGATGTTTCAGGGGCGAGGGGGACGGCGAGGGGGGACAGACCGCACGTTTCCGCAAGTTTCTAGCACCACACCGTCTCATCAAACTCCCAAATTCCCGCCAACCACCTCAATCCACTCCACTTCCCCGTCTCACGTTCGAATGATATACACTCAATAATAGTTATTGACAGTAATGCGAATCCATGCTATCCTTCTATATGTTCAGCTCGCGACAGACCTCTCTGCCCGCACCCCGTCCTTCCCCTTCCTACGGCATAACCCCGCGTCCCATCACACCCTTCGCAACTCCCTTAGAATCCGCACTTATGCAAGTGTTGATTCCACGGAACTTAAAGTCCCTTGAAATGAGCGTTTACGAAAAAATCGGGGGGTGTGCCCGGATATGGTTAACCAGACACGCGACTAAGCGTGTCTGTCCCGAGCGGCCATCGGCGAGCAGCACTCATACGCCCTTCAACGCGTCCAGTGCATCCAACCCTGGAGTCAGCTAGCAGCGCCAAGACGACAAGGAGCACAACGATGAACGCGAAGGTCAAAACGTCGAGTAGCAAGGAAAAATCCAAGAAGGATCTACCCGCGGCAAAGAGCGGAGAGTTCCGGATTGGCGGCGATCTGCCGGTATGGCGGCTAGGATTTGGGGCAATGCGCATTACCGGGCAGGGCGTTTGGGGCCCTCCAAAGGATCATGACGAGTCCATTCGCGTCCTTCGTCGCGCGATTGAGTTGGGAATCAATTTTATTGACACCGCGGATTCCTATGGACCGCACGTCAGCGAAGAGCTGATCGCCGAAGCTCTCCATCCATATCCGAAGGGATTGGTGATCGCGACCAAAGCAGGTTTTGATCGTTCCGGGCCGGATCAGTGGACGATGAATGGCACGCCGGAGCATTTACGTGAAGCGTGCGATGGGAGTTTGCAGCGGCTGAAGCTAGAACGGATTGATTTATATCAGCTGCACCGCATCGATCCGAAAGTGCCGGCGGAAGACCAGCTTGGAACATTGAAGGATTTACAGGCTCAAGGAAAAATCAGACACATTGGCCTTTCTGAAGTCTCCGTGGCGCAGATCGAACACGCACGGAAAATTGTGCCCATCGTGTCGGTGCAGAACCGCTACAGCCTGGCGGATCGGGCAGCAGAGGACGTTCTGGAGTATTGCGAACGCGAGAGCATTGGATTTATTCCGTGGTTTCCGCTGGGAGCGGGCGATTTGGCAGCTCCCGGCGGCAAACTTGCGCGGAGTGCGGCAGAGTTGAAGATCACGACTTCGCAATTGGCGCTTGCATGGCTGTTGTGGCGTTCACCGGTGATGCTGCCGATTCCGGGAACATCGCGCGTAGGCCACCTGGAGGAAAATGTGGCCACGGCAGCGGTGAAAGTGGACGACGACAAGATGCGGCAGCTGGGCCAGCTGGCGAAGTCGGCGTAAGTTTATTCAACGCGCATATTTCGCTTCGCGTGATTCCGGAGAGAGCGGCTAGTGTAGAATCCGGGGCGCGATGGCGGAAAAGGCGCAAATCCGGGTGGGCACGTCGGCGTTTACGGCGGCGGGTTGGGAAGGAAGCTTCTACCCCGCCGGAATGCGGCCATCGGAGTATTTGAGTTACTACGCGACGCAATTCGACACCGTCGAGGTGGATAGCACGTTCTATCGGACGCCGGCGCTCTCCACGGTGCAGGGGTGGTACGCGAAGACGCCACCGGGATTTGTATTCGCCGCAAAAGTGCCGCAAGTGATCACGCACGAAAAAGTATTGGTGGATTGCGACGAAGCGCTGGCACAATTTTTGAAAACGATGGACGCTTTGCGCGAAAAGCTTGGTCCATTGCTTTTTCAGTTTGGATACTTTAACAAGACGGCTTTCAAGAGCGGCAAGGAGTTTCTGGCCCGGCTTGCGCCGTTTTTGAACAAACTGCCGAGGGATTACAAATTCGCGGTCGAGATACGGAATAAATATTGGCTGGACGCGCGATTCGCGGACTTGTTGCGGGAGAACGGCGTGGCGCTTGCCGTGATCGATCAATCGTGGGTGCCACGGCCATGGGAGATGCAAACGAAGTTCGATTTGATCACGGCGGATTTTACCTATATCCGGTGGCTGGGTGACCGCAAAGGAATCGAGGAGCAAACGAAGACGTGGGAAAAAGCCATCATCGACAGGCGCTCTGAGATGGAGCACTGGGTGGAATTATTCAGAGAATTTGTGACGCGAAATATGAAGATCTTTGCGTATGCCAACAATCACTATGCCTTATGCCGACGTCGGCATAATGTGTATAATGCCGCGTTCCGAATTATGCCGAATTGAGTCACCTCACCCGCTCCCTTTCCTTTAGATTAGCCGCCTTCATCCCGCAGCGGTGCTTGATTGAGTCGGCATAATCCCGCTCACTTCTCTGGACGGTCCCTCGGACCGAAAAGGAGAAGATTCACATGCAAAGTCATTCGGATCGGAACCCATGTGTCCCGCTGAAAGAGCCGGGCGGCCCACTATATTCGTACATTCCCGAATTCATAGGCTCGCTTGCTGACCGAGGATATTCCAACCAATGTATCGCGTACAAACTCCACCTCGTTCGGGTCTTCGACCAGTGGATGCGGCTGCGCCAAATAAAAGTGGAAGGCTTCACCGAGAAACGTATCCAAGGATTCATTCGCCACCGAGCAAAGCGATACAGCAAGGCGCGAGGAGATGCAGCGACGTTGCGGTCGTTGCTGAAGCGTCTGCAGGAAGCGAATGTAGTTTCGTATCTTCAACCGAAGATGAGCGCACTCGACCAACTGCAGCTCAGGTTTGCGCAATACCTGACGGAACAGCGAGGCCTTCGACCGAAATCCGTGCGGCAGTATCTCTTCCACACGCGGCGTTTTCTTGTTGAGCGTTTTGCAGATGGCCCACTCTCTTTGAGCGAACTGAGCGCCCAGGACATCGTTCGATGCATACTTCGTCAGGCCAGGATCGTAAGCCCGCATGCCGCTCGCTGTATGGCTAAAGCGCTCCGCAGCCTCCTCCGATTTTTGCACCAGAGTGGAGAAACAGTCATCGATCTAGCCGCACGCGTTCCTTCAGTGGCTAATTGGAATCTTTCCGGGCTACCCAAATATTTGTTGCCGCAGCAGGTCAAGCTGGTCTTGAGGAAAAGCAATCAAGATGACCCTATTGTCCGACGAGATCGCGTGATTCTTCTCCTTCTGGCTCGACTCGGGCTGCGCGCCGCGGAAATCGTGGATATGAGACTGGACGACATCGACTGGGAGGCGGGTGAACTAACCGTTCGGGGAAAAGGGGGACGACTGGACAAACTACCCCTTCCGAAGGATGTCGGCCGCGCTCTCGCACATTATCTGAAGCAGCTCAGGCCTCCGTGCACCTGCCGGAAAGTCTTCATTCGATCAGCGGCTCCTCATGAGGGTCTCGCCGACTCCGCTGCCATCGACATAGTGGTGCAGCGTGCTCTTGGACGTGCTGGGATTAGCCCGCCTAACCGAGGAGCGCACCTGTTTCGTCATTCGCTCGCTACCCAGATGCTCCGCAACGGAGCGTCGATTTCCGAGATCGCGAAGGTTTTGCGTCATCAGTCGGAAAGCAGCACTGCCATCTACGCCAAAGTCGATTTGTCGGCGCTGCGCTCCATTGCCCAGCCTTGGCCCGGAGGTGCGGCATGAGCGAGCTAAGAAAATCCCTCCGCTCCTACCTCGCCCTGCGGCGAGCGTTGGGCTTTAAGCTCGAGTCACAGGGGCGGCTCTTGTATAGGTTCGTCGATTTCGCTGACGAGCAAGGCGCGTCGTTCATCACGCGTGATTTGGCCCTTCAGTTCGCCTTGGCGTCTCCGCATGGGCAGCCGGCTCTTTGCGCGAAACGGCTGCAAATCGTCCGTACATTTGCCGAGTACCAGGCGGGCGTGGACCCTCGAACGGAGGTTCCGCCGCGCGGATTGCTGCCTGATGGCTATATAAGAAGGTCGCCTTATGTGTACAGCGACGGCGATATCCGAAAGCTCATCAAAGCAGCTCTGAGACTCGGTTCTCGGCGCGGGTTGCGGCCGACGACATTCGCTACATTGTTCCGACTACTTGTAGTCACCGGCATGCGGATCGGTGAATGCCTCGCACTGGATTGCGAGGATGCGGATCTCCTTAACGGCATCATTCATGTTCGCGACGCCAAGTTCGGAAAATCCCGGTTGGTTCCGCTGCATCCGTCGACTCGTAATGCGCTGAAGCACTATGCCAAATTGCGCCACCAAATCTTTCCCCAGCCCAAAGACAATCGCTTCTTTGTTTCGGAGCTCGGCACAGGGCTGAGTCAGTCCCAGGTGCAACACACTTTCTGCAAGCTGGTTCGGCGGATCGGATTGCGAAGCCCAGTTGGCCAACGGGGTCCGCGGATCCATGATTTTCGGCACGGATTCGCCATTCGGACCCTTGAGTACCTCTATCATGCTGGCGCAGATGTCGAGCGGCGGTTGCCTGCTCTCGCTACCTATCTCGGCCACGTCGACCCGGTCAGCACTTATTGGTATCTCACTGCGACGCCCCAACTCATGCGCTTGGCTGCGCGCCGTTTGACTCGAAACAGAAGCGAGGTTGCACGATGAGCACCTGCCTCCAATTCCCAGAACTCCTGCAAGCCTTCTTCACTGATCGTTTGTCGCATCAAATGCAAGCAAGTTCCAATACGATCGCTAGCTACCGCGACACTTTCCGATTGCTCCTGCAGTTTGCACGGCAACAAACTGGCAAGCCACCTACCGAGGTAACCATAGAGGTTCTGGAACCAGCCTTCCTCAGCAGCTTCCTGAACTATCTGGAGAGAGACCGCGGCATCTGCGCGCGCAGCCGGAACGTGCGGTTGGCCGCGATTCACTCCTTCTTCCGCTTTGTAGCCTTCACCGAACCGTCCTGCGTTGCCCTGGCCCAGCGTGTGCTCGCTATTCCCAACAAGCGGTTTGACCGAAGGCCCATTGAGTACCTGACCAAGTCCGAGATAGAGGCACTACTCTCTGCTCCAGATCGATCTACCTGGGGAGGCCGTAGAGACTACACGTTGCTGCTCGTCGCCACACAAACCGGGCTCCGCGTATCAGAACTTGTGGGCCTTCGTTGCGATGATGTCGTCCTCGGAGTCGGAGGTTCGATACGTTGTAACGGGAAAGGGCGGAAAGAGCGCTCCACCCCGCTGCGGAAGGATGTTGTGGGAACTCTGCGCGCCTGGATGCGAGAACGCCTCGGTGGCGCCACCGACCCATTGTTCCCCAGCGCCAGGGGCGGGCGACTCAGCCGCGACGCCGCCGAGCGCATACTGGCCAAACATGTCGATAGTGCGGGAAGACAGTGCCCGACTCTCGCAAAGAAACACGTTTCCATGCATGTGCTGCGACACTCCGTTGCTATGAATCTGCTGCACCAGGGTGTGGATCGCTCGGTGATCGCTCTTTGGCTCGGCCATGAATCCATCGAAACAACCGAGGTGTACCTGCATGCCAGCATGGCGATGAAGGAGAAGGCTCTTGCCAAGGCCACTTCCAGCAAAACGCGAAATGGCCGTTACCGACCCGACGACCGCTTGCTGGCGTTCCTGAAGAGCCTTTGAGAGTAAGGTCAGTGCCCGTTGCGCGTTAGGCGCCGGAATTAGAAATGCGCGAGCAAATGGAAGGAAGCTGTCCCATGCCCTAGTCCGGTAACGAGTTCTCGGGACATAGCCCATCTCTTCGTTCAAAACGGCAGAAAAGACCTCGAAATCCGAGCAAGCTGCGTATTGGGGGAGGTGCAATGTGAATGCTTGAAGTGTCGTAAAATCCGGACTCTTTATAAATCGCAATCCTTCTAACCCTTAACTAGAGCCAGGGTTTATGATTTGGAGGAACGGAATTCCGCGTGCACTCTGGAGAAGTGCTTTGATAACCGCAAAGGACACTTTAGCTTGATTGCTTCGCTGCGCGGATATTTCTACACGATTCCACTCGCGTTCTTGATGTTTCCTCTGGCCTCGCGAGCGCAACCAAAGATTACTCCGGTAGCTGAAATTGACCTTCACTCACACGCGGAATGGCGCGTGAATACACAAATCAAGTTCGACCCTGTCGGACGGCTCCTTATCCTTTATCGCGACAAGTTCAGACTGAACGCGAAAAACAACTGGCATCTTATCCGTCTTACTGCGCCATTTTCTGGCGAGTTAGGACGCGAAGAAATTGACTTCTCAATTCCTCAAGAGCCTGTTGACCCAGAACCCACACGGCGCTGGGATACTTTCTCTTCCCGTCTTCTGCTCAGTCCCGATGGAAGCCACGCATATGCCATCTTTGAAGGCGCACTCGTCACGACAAAGTCTGGACCGCCACCGTCCGGAGCCGTGAGAAATGTTAATGTCGACACTTTCTCGTCGCTTATTTCATTCGACCTCACTGCATTTCGGGTACTCGCTTCTGCCAATGTCGCACGACACCCGGACAATCTGGCCGCCGAACAAATTAGTACGCAGGGCGACCTTCTGCTTCTTTATTTGACAGACACAGACTGGGAGATAGCCACATTCGATGAATTTCTTCACAGAGTGAAGACCGTAAACGTCAGTGCAGCTCCGGTCGAAAAGCCAACGCGTTCCTCCTGCCAGTTGCGGCCAGATCTGCAGATTGAATGTCCTATGCGAGGACGAGGAGGGCTGCTCTTGGGTCCTAAATCTGTCGTTCAACTCCCCGAGTCCTCATGCAAAATGAGTCTTGGGTCCAGTGCATTTCGGATCGGCAAGGATGAAGCGGTGAAGGATTACATCCTCGAAGCCGACCGCCTCTGTACCCTTGATGAATCAGGAAAGGAGGAACTTGTTTCTGCTGACCTTCTTCCCCGTTGTCGCCAAGGGTGGAATGTGTCTGCCATCAGCCCCGACCACCATTCCGCGCTGACGTCTTGCATACTAACGGATCTTTTTCTTGACACCTTTTCCTATATATCTAGGGCGAGCCTGCAACTGATTGACGTCCCGACATTAGCTGTTAGAACTACAATTCCACTTTCGACTCGCCACCGATCTTCCGTCGCCGTCTTCCACCGCTCAGGGACGTCCACAATTGCGGTCGTCGAAGACGGCGCTAGACTGCTCGTCTACGCCGTTGCAGACTGACGTAGAACTTGTCTTAGCACCTGACACACGGTTGCTGCCGATGTTGGTACCTCGCCTCCGCAGGATTATGCCGACTTAATCAAGCATTTGGTGCACGTGGAAAGACAGGAATGCAGGGGAAACGGTGTTGGCGATGCGACTCGATTCGGCATAATTCGGAAAGCGGCATTATATGCCGGACACGGGCCGGCGACGGTGAAACTGTTTTGGGAATTGTGGGATAAGAAGAAGTAGAAAAAGCGCGGGAAGTCGCTATTGCTTGGCTCTCAGGTTCGGGTCACAAACAGGCCAAAACCACCTTCTCCACGACGGGCATTTTCACTGTTCCGGGAAAACCGGAGAGAGCAGGTGGTTGATGGCACCGGGCGCATCGCGCAGCTTGACGTAGAGCAGCGTTCCGTTCGGCCGGGGGACAGAAAGCGACGTGCCTGCAAAGCCCTCCGAGACGGCCACCGGCGAAGTAAATTTTTCGTCGGAAGAGAGCGAATCGATAAGAAAAAGATCGGAGCCCTCCAACCGGCAGGGCTTGGTGACATCTTCCGGGCAAACAATCCGGGTGATTTTGGGAAGGCGGACCAAGCGGGTGAGCGGCTGCCAATCGCCCTTGCCGCCGTTGCCATCGAGAGCGCGGAAGCGCAGCTCGCCGAAGACTGACGGGCCGAAACTCTTAGCCGGATTGAGCTGGGCGCGCGCGGTGGTGTCATCCTGGAGAATCAACCCGCCATCCGGGAAGCCCAGCTGAACGCTGGCGCTGTCGTCGTCCGTGGCAATTTCGAGTTTGATCGAGCGGTTGAACTTCGACGCGCTTTTGACAAAAAAAGTCAGCGTAGCGTTGATCGGCAGATCATTGGGATCGCCGAGGCGCAGAAATGCCAACGGATCACCAGACGGGGCGGCCGTCACATCCTTGTCGAGCAGCGTAACGTGCGGCCGGGGAGGTTCGATCTCTCCCTTCAAGTCCAGCGTCCTGCCGTCGCGCAGCAATACGGTGGCGGTCTGTTCGCCAGCAGGCTTCAATGCGGACGCATCGCCCTGCGCTTTGAGAGTCAGCTCGTCGCCAGAGTCCGCAACCTCGCCGGGCACAAAGCGAACGGCCTCGAGTTTTAGCGAGGAGAGTTGCTCGAGATGAGTTCCGGTAACATCCAAGGTGGTATCGCCAGAGTGGTAGTCGAAAGCCTTGAGCTTGACATCATTTGAATACGCACGCAGAGAGACTGTCTCTGCTTTAGGAATGCCGAACTGCTTGATCTCCAGAGCCACCTCGCCCGCCTTTGCGCGTTCGAGCGGAAGCTGCAGCTCAATTTCGCCGGATTTGTCCGCCTTCCAGGCAAGCGCTTTGGCGGGGTCGCTTGCTAGCGTAACTTTTTCACTGCACCCAGCTTCGCGAGAGAGTAGATGCACCGTATCGGCTTTGCCAGCGAGAAGTTGAGTGGCATCTTCGGGCAGCAGCTTCCAGCCGCCAGGTTCCGAGGCACTCAACAGCTGAAAGACCGGCCCCTGAAAGGGATCGAAGCCCCACGAACCTTTCAATCGCGCTTTGCCTTCGATGCCGGGCGGGAAAGTATTGACATCGATAAGAACCAGGCCGCCGCGGCCAGCGTCTCCTGCGACAGGCAATTCGATCGACTTGCCGGCGGGATCTTTCATCTGCAACTTTAAGTTGCGTCCGTAGCTCGTCGAAAAGAGGAGAGGGGCACCCTCGACTGGTAGAACGAAGGCAACATCCTGCAAGCAGTGCATCTTCTCCAACTCGGGAGCGATCAACACCGGAGGATGCGAGGCTCCGATGGGAGGCAGTCCAATGACCATCACCGACTTGGGATCATGGAAAGAGGGCGGATTGTTCAGTTTCAACCGCAGGCGTTCGCCTTCCAAGACGGAAATGGCGGGAATGTATTGATACTTCGCGGTATGCAGATTGCTGAAGATCTTCACCATGTCCACGACCGCGCCGACATAAGGGCTGTAGGCGCCGCCGCCGGCCATTCTCGTCGAGCTAATCTGGCCGATGAGGTCGGTGTTCGCCCCCGAGGTGAGTTCGGCGACCATGGATTGAGTGCTGCCGTCGTCGAGCACGAGACTGTTGGAGTTCTGTGTCAGGCATTCGGCTTGCTGATCGGGCGGTTTCTCAAAGCAGTCGGCGTCGAGCTTGATCTTCAGACTTTTGGCAAGAAGAGGAGTGTCTTTGTGCAAATCGTTGGGGTCGTTCGCGGCGATTTTCTGGACGCCGGCCAGATATTTGTCCAAGCGTGTGCGCTGCAGGCTTGCTTGCTGTAAGTCCTGAACGGCACGGACAAAAGTACCCGGTCTGCCGCGAACGGCGCCGCGCAGAGTCGTAAAGTCGCCGCCCGTCACCGGTGCGAGCAGAAGCAACGCTTGCTGTGCTCCCGGCGGAACAACTATCGTGACGCCTTTGTCGCGGACCGGATCGGTCCAGGTTTCGGACTTGGTGAACCACTCTTCGGGCGGCGGATTTGTGGCCCCACGCAGGAAGCTTACGATAAGCAGATAGCGCGCGGTCTGGCCAGCGGGGAATGCCGGTTGAATCCATAGCTTGTCGCCCTCCAATAGATTCGGGACTTGCGCGATGTCGAGAGTCTGCTTGCCGCGAGTCACATGGACGCGCAATGCCGGGCCGTCCAAGTCAAAATTCGCGCCGTCGGCAAGAAGGAAAAGAGGGAAAAACAGCAAGGCCGACAATGTAGCCACGGGAAAATAGCGCCGCTTAGTCATAGTCAGTATTGTAGGCGTTGCGCCCACCAAAGAAAAAGACGCTTTCCAGGTCAGAAATAGTTGTCTGTCTAAAATAAATGCTACGACCTTCGAGTGCGAAGCGGCGTCCGAGCACAAAATCAGAAGCCAGCAGTTGGACGACTGGCGACGATCGAAGGGATTGAGTTTGTTTCACCACCCGTGTCAAGCAGAGGAAATAGGCTTCGAATTCGAGAATCTGTGTGGATTATGAGCAATAAAACCGTCGATGAGATCTGGAGCGGGCGATGGGAATCGAACCCATATCCGAAAGATGGCGGACAAGAAGAAGGTCACCACTGCAAGAAGCGCGGCGTGGTACACAGCGCGGTACACAATAACTTTGCCCAAGACGTACTTGTAAGGACTTAGGGTGCCGTCCGTGCTCTTCCAAGTCGTTGAAAACACTTATGTACTCCGAACTGTCACGGCAGAGGTCGCGAGTTCGAGTCTCGTCGTCCCCGCCATTCTTTCTTAAGGAGTTATCGGACGTGACACCGAAAACTCCTACCCACAATCCCACCCTCAGCCTCTACTGAACGCTCCCCGATTCGAGTCCCACGGCGTCAAGGATCTTTTCTTGAGCCGCAATCATCTCGGCGAGGTCTTCGTCCGTGTACGGATCGAGAGTCGTCTAAATCCGCGAATGCCTCAAGATTCCGATAGTTTCGGGTTATACTTTCGGCGTTTATGCCTTTACCGCAGGGCACACAGTTAGGCCCGTATACCGTCGTTGCCCTTCTTGGTCAGGGGGGAATGGGTGTAGTTTACCGCGCGCGTGACGAGCGATTGCAACGCGATGTCGCCATCAAGGTTCTCCCGCCGGGCCTCCTTTCCGACGAACCCGCGAAAAGCCGTTTCCGCAAAGAAGCCCTCGCCTTAGCAAGACTCAGCCATCCAAACATCGCCACCGTTTTCGATGTGGGCGAGCAGGACGGCATGGACTACCTCGTGATGGAGTGCGTCCCCGGCCAGACCCTCGCGCAAAAAATGCGATCGCAACAGCTTCCCGCCAAAGAAATCTTGTCGCTTGGCGTTCAGGTAGCGGGCGCACTTGAAGAAGCGCATGAACAAGGAGTCGTGCACCGGGACCTGAAGCCATCTAACATCATGGTCACGCCCAAGGGGCACGCCAAGGTTCTGGATTTCGGATTAGCGAAGCTTCTGGAACCGGCCGGCACTCCAGAAGTCACTCGGTCCTTAGACGAAACCCGTGGTCCGGTTGGCACTGCACTCTACATGTCTCCCGAGCAGGCCGAGGGCAGACTTGTCGACAGCCGCACCGATCTCTGGAGTTTTGGCGTGGTGCTGTACGAAGCGCTCGCAGGCAAGCCTCCGTTTCAAGGAGCAAGTGCGCTCGCGATTCTCCGTGCGGTCAGCACGGAGGATCCTAAGCCGGTGCGGGATATTTGCCCAGAGACTCCCGAGGGCGCGGTTCTGATCGTCTCGCACGCACTCGAAAAGGATCTGTCCAAGCGCTACCAGAGTGCCTCTGAAATCTCGCGCGATCTTTCCGACGTTTTGCTGCAACTGAGCGCTCTCTCACTCCCGCCCGTAGAACGTGCATCAAGGTTTTCGCCGAGGATTCTCCTCACCGCTATTGTGTTGCTGCTGCTCTTCGCGGGTTCGGTGATGTGGTTCTATCAGCGCTCCGAGCGGCGTCACTGGGCGCGCGAGGAAGCCATTCCGGAGATCGCCAAACTCAAATCAGAAGACAAATCCCTCGCTGCATTTCTGATACTGAAGAAAGCAGAGCAATACTTGCCCGGCGACCCGCAGCTCGCCCGGCTTGCCGAACAAAATACCACGCACATTTCAGTCACGTCCTCGCCCGCCAGCGCGATTGTTGAGATCCAGGATTATCTATCTCCGGATGGGGCCTGGTACAGCTTAGGCGCAACGCCACTCACCAGCGTTCAGATTCCAAACGGCTACTTCCGCTGGAAAGTCTCGAAAGCTGGCATTGGCGAATCTGTCGCCGCTCCAACGACCAAGAAGAATATGCAGTTCGCTCTGGACTCCACAGTGGCGGCTCCGCAAGGAATGTCTTGGGTCGATGGAGGCCCGTGGATAGATATGATCGCCTTCGTTGGTTGGGTCGGTCCCTACAACGTGCCGCCTTATTACATCGATCGCCTGGAGGTAACCAATCGCCAGTATCAGGAATTCGTCGACAAGGGTGGATACGAAAAACAGGAGTACTGGCCAAAACAGTTTTTGCGCGACGGCCGCGAGCTGAGGTGGCAAGACGCCAAGTCTCAGTTCCGAGACACTACCGGACGCACCGGTCCTTCAACCTGGGCCGGCGGCCATTATCCGGATGGACAGGGGGACTATCCAGTGTCGGGAGTTAGCTGGTACGAGGCCGCGGCCTACGCGACGTTCGTGGGCGAGAGCTTGCCCACCTTTGTTCAGTGGTATTTTGCAGCTCCGCCCGATGTGGCCGGGTACATCGTCAAAGAAAGCAACATTGCCCAATCCTCTCTGACGCCGGTTGGCACCTTTAAAGGCTTGGGACCATTCGGCACCTACGACATGGCCGGGAACGTGCGCGAGTGGGTCCAAAACGCCACCACTGCAGGCACTTATTTCATACTCGGCGGAACCTGGAAGTCTGCCAATTATCTTTACTACAACCCGGAGGCGCTATCCGCCTGGGATCGCTCGCCCACAAATGGTGTCCGGTGCGTCCGGAACATAACGCCAGTACCTGAGAATTTGACGACTCCCATCAAGACCTACGAGCGCGACTTCTCCAAGTTTAAACCCGCAAGCGACGATGTTTTTCGCGCCTACGAAACACTCTACGCGTACGACAAGACGCCCTTGAACGCCAAGGTGGAAGGCGTCGTGCAAGATACCGCGGACTGGCGCGAGGAAAAAATTACCTTCGATGTCGCCTACAACAACGAACGAATGGCGGCGTATCTTTTCCTGCCGAAAAAAGTCTCGCCGCCTTTTCAAACTGTGGTTTTCTTTCCCAGCGCTGGAGTTCTGGATTTGGCGGACAGTCAGACACTGGGGGACATAAGATTTTTCGACTATATCGTCCAAAGCGGCCGCGCCGTGCTGTACCCGATATACCAGGGTACTTACGAACGGCGCGTGAAGGTCGTGCTCCCAGGAACTTCCCAGAATTTGGAATACATGACCGAGCGTTATAAAGATCTCGCCCGTTCGATCGATTATCTGGAAACCCGGAGCGACATCGACAGGAACAAACTCGCTTATTTGGGCGTCAGCATGGGCTCGGCCGAAGGAGTAATTTTCACAGCGCTTGCGCAAGATCGGCTAAAAGCGGTGGTCTTCCTCGCCGGCGGCTACTTCCTTTACACACCGCCCACCGGTGGCGATCAGGCCGATTTCGCACCGCGCCTCAAGAAGCCGGTGTTGATGGTGAATGGCCGCTTTGATTACGTCTTCTCCGTGGATACGGCGCAGGATCCTCTATTCAAAATGCTCGGCACCCCACCAGCCGACAAACGCCACGTGGAATTTGACACTCCGCACGATGTCAACGAGCGCCGCGCCGATCTTATTCAAAATGTCCTCGCGTGGCTGGACAAATACCTAGGCCGAGTCGATTAGCGGCGCGGCCCGCGGAGTTATTCGTTTCAGGGTTTTCGGTGCCGCACCATAACGCGCGCTACTGCATCGTGGGCTTGGGCAGGCCTTCTTCACGTTCTTTCCGTTTCTTTTCGATTTCTTAGAGAGGATGTCGAAGATTGGGCGCAAGAACTTCTGATCCACCTGCGACACCCGCCCCCATTCTTTCAATCGCTTAGGGAAGACCCAGCAAATACTCTGGGTCCGTTTCGGTCCAATAAGCCTTAGAAGCACTGCGCCCGCCACGTGTTCCCTCGCACGGCTCCTAGAACGCACTCTCCATCCCAACTACTGAATCAGAGTTGGTTTGATCACTCCGCAGCGCGGAACCGCAGCGCCTTTGTGAACTTTATTTACCGGCCTCGCTCCGATTTGCTGTTTTCGCTCGAGTATCGGCTCCTGCAAACATTCATGATCCAGGGTCCAACTCAAAACGCAGATCAAATAAATCTGGGCATTGGCCTCCTCTTCTAGGAATGCGGTGTCCTTGTTTGCAGAAACTACAGGTGGAGAGCCGCAAGCGAGCACCTTGGCCTCGCACAAAAACAAGTACGGGCAGGATTACGAGCCTGCTTCGCCAAATAATCCGTTGTACTCACACCCTTAGCAACAGACCGATACCTGATCAGCGGCTCGCCTGCTGCTTATTGTCGCACGTCTACCTTATAGTCGTGCTTTTCCCAAGAGTTGCTCTCGGGCCAGAAAAAGGTGAATCGAATCGGCGCTTGCTGAGCAGCGGTGATCGGAATATCGACGAACTCAATTCCGAATGTGGTGGCCGCAGACCGCGTATCTTTGACTGTATGCCACTCGTCACTCGTCCAATGAAGACGGAAGGAAGTAGTGACCTGAATGCGCAGCGTGTAACCTTTTTTGACGGCTCGTACCTTTCGATTCGGCTTCCAGATCTCGAATAATTGACACGACTTGCGGTCTCCGAGGTAACGCTTGGCGACTTCCGGGATCAAATCGAAAACGTGACCGTCGGCTACGGATCTCAATAGTTTGACGTACTCCGCATGAGCCCACATGAGCGGCATGGCCGAGCCGGTAGGACGGCCGAGATACATATACGTGTCCGGGCGGTCCGGCTCATCCCATACCTGCTCCGGTAGGAGGCCGGTCGGCGATGCGAAGCCTTCGATGGCTCGAATGAGCGGTCTTATATCGCGCCCAGCGGAAAGTTCAAAGTGTGCCCGCTCTCCGGCAAGAAGAGGCCACGCGCGACCCTTGCCCCATCCGGCATAAGGACCTCCATCCTCACGCTGGCCATAACCATCGTGATTGTAACGATGCCAAACCGGCCCCACCGGCGTGTCTACTTTTAATACTGCATCGATCACCTTCAACGAATCTGCGATCAATGGATCATCCGGTTTTCTTATCCCGTAACGAACGAGCTCAAGAAATCCGGCATCGACGATCTCCTTTGCGGGAAAGGAACTCTGCGCCCCCGCGGGGAGGTTGGCGATCTTCAACATTCCCGAGTTCGGATCTTCCGCCGGGTCAGGATTGTTCACATCGGCTGGCAAAATTCGTATGTAGTGGCGCCGAATGCCTGGGACCAGAGTCCCCTCTGTTGTCACTGTCCACGCCTCGATGTGCGATTCCAAAAAGTCGGCGTATTGCTCCAGAAACTCGGCGGCGGGGTTGTCATGCCGCTGCCTGCAAAAACAGGCTGCGGCAATGAGGGCTGCGATATTGGAAGCCAACGTGGAGGGAGAATAGCCGCTCGCTTCCTCCCACCGTTCCTGTTGGGTTACTGGTCCATGCTGAAGCAAATAAGTCGCAGCCTTTAAGACTAAGGGGTATGGATCGAAGTCCTCAAGGGCATTCTGTTGGCTAAGGCGCAGCGCCAGCACTATAGGGAAAGCAACCTCGTCTAACTGGATTCCACGCCAGTAGGGATTGCCATTGACCCAGAAGTTCTGCGCAAAGCCACCATCTTCCTGCTGAGAAACTGCAAGATAAATGAGCGCCCGCAGTGACGTAGCCGTCTCACCGGCAGCAAGCAAGGCCAAAGCACTGCTAACCATGTCCCGGACCCAAACGAGGTGATATCCGCCCTGGTCTTTGTCACCCCTCGCTTCTCCCCAAGGAATGGAGAGCGAGGCAATCAACGCGCCCGGATAGGACTTATCTTCATGAGCGAGCAGCAAACTAAAACTGCTGTGGTACAAGTTGCCGTTGTCACTGGAAAACTTTGCCAAAGGACGCATGTGCGCCACAGGCCGCTCCCATTGCTCCGTGAAACGCTTGTGATGCTCATCGAACGGAGTGCTTAATGCCTGAAAGAGGGTAGCAATGGCGTGGTGTTGGGTGTCTCCAAAAGCCAGTCCAAGGGTGAACTCGCGGTGTTTGCTTAGATCCAGCTCCCCGATGAGCGCGATATTGCCGTCTGAAGCGTGGTCAAACTCCCAGTCCATTTGGAAATTGTTGGCCAGATCGGTCCAGCCGTCGCTGCGCCCCACGTAACCGCACGAAGCGCGAGAAAAGGGCGCTGTGGCGGCCATTGCCAGCCATATTCCTTCTTTCTGCGCCATAAGAATTTTGCGGCCATGCAGTTCGGAAATATATCCATTGTTTCCCCAACCTCCGACTTCCAGATGAGGAGCGCAGAGCGCATACAACTGAAGTTTCGAAAGAAACGATTCTTCACCCGTCAACTTTGTGCGCTGCAAGACGCAGTCGAGATGAGGACAGGTGATGATTTCTTTAATGATCGCGTAGCGCCCGTCTGGATCGGAATTCGTGCAGCGGTATCCCAGCGTATGATTGGATAATCGTTCGAGTTTCGATTTGAGGTTCCGCTTCTCCTCGTGGAAAAAACTCTTGCCGTCGCTAATCAAGTATTGAAGATCCCGCAGTTGCGGCCGGTCTACCGTTGGATGATAGACCTCGGTGATGGCGCCATTCCAGAGCGTAAACCAGATCCGGCTGGACTCTGCGTAAGCAGTTCCCACCCCGTCTTTATTGCCATGCGTCCATTTCGGCTCAATGCCAGGGTGTCCGAAAGCGGCGCTGCTAGCTTTTGGCTTCAACGCGCTCTCGCTTCCCTGACCCAGCTTCTTAGACTCATCCGTCGGATGCTCGCCCCGCTCGGACGAACGTTTGTCTTTGACCTTGGCTACAACCGCGCTTGTGGTTTTCATTTCTCCAGATCTTCAACTAGGAAGTTAGCAGTTCGAAAACGACATGAAAAGTGCCCCGCCACCCCGGACCCAAACCCGGTTCGCGGCACCATGTGGCGGAAGCAACGTACGGGTTCGCCGCTTGGGGTTTATGGGTTCGCCCTGGCCTGCTGCAGGTATGCGTGAAGTTCGTGCAACAAAGGCCGCGCCGATTGCGGAACCTCAACCTTGCCGCTAAGAATCTCGTGGCGGTCCACGTCGTCGCCATACATCGCTTTGTCTCCGCTTATGTCGGCTTGTACCACGGCGCCTTCCAAGCTCACTCCAGCGAAGACGCCTTTGGCGCGCGAGTAAGACAGAATTTCCGCATTCAGCTTAAGGTCGGTGTCAGCAGCAGCGTTGCGGCCCACGGGGCCGGCGGCTACGGAAGCATCGGCTCCCAGCTTGAATTTGTCGCTCAGCAGGCTGTGCAAGGCGTGATCGTTCATAAACAGCATCACGATGTCGGTGGATGAGCCCCCGATCTGATAGCCCACGCTCCCGCCGTCAATCGCGATAAACATGGGGGCGCTCCAGCCGTGCTCGGTCCGGCAGGTTGCCAGTCCTCTCCCGTAATTACCGCCGAAGATAAAGGCAAACTTCACCTCGCCCGGAATAATGGCGATACATTTCGCCGATTCCAGAAGATTCTGCGGAATGCCCTGATCCGGAGCGTTCATGATTTCCTTAAAGACATGCGTAGCTTTCTGCGTGCGATTCACATCATCGTCACGGTCGGAGGCGACAGCCGTCAGCGTTACAAACATAGCGAGCGTTGTGAAAGCCAGAAGACGTTTCAACATTTGTTTTTCTCCCTCAGAGTTTTAATTCTCCAAACTGCGGTACTAGTTCATTGATTCCAGAACTCGCACCATTGTGCTGGCGTAGAAGCGTCAGCGCAGATTCAATCGTGGACCACGCGGACTCAAGGCTCTTGACGTCTCTCGCGCTCACGCACTCCTCAGCGAATTTCTCGCCCGGGCGTTTTGGCCTTGCAGTTGGCGTACTCCAGAACAACATTTTAGGAAGCCGGAAAAAGATAAACTGTTCAATTTGACACACATTTAGATGTTTACACACGGAGCGTGGCGGACGTAGATCGGCTGGCAGGTGCGCCGGCTTTGGCGAAAAAAGAGCCGCGCAAGTTCGATCCCACGCAGACTTGTGGACAGCACATGCGCGATGGACGAGACCGAATTAGATGAATAATTCGCCCGACCACGCATCACCATCCCATCCTCTCGGCCTGCCCAATACTGCACAGTTTTGTCTCTTGCGCGGTGCGATAGTCCGGAGTGGAGCTTTGCCTGCGGACCTATGAACGTGAGCACGCTCCGGCGCGCGGTCAATTTCCCGTTCGCATCGCGGCACAGTCCATTGCTTAGGAGAAGATTTATGAGTCGAGTTTTGGCGGATGTTTTGAGCAGCCATCTGCGGCCACTTTGCTCGCGCGACAATCACATAATGAAGTACGAGTCTGGCGACTCCAGCGCAAATACCGGGTTCCAATCGTCGTATCACTGCTCTTCCGGAGGATGTAGCGTTCGGTATGACTCAACAGACGGATATTACATGCTGATGGCGATGCCTGGCCAAACGTATGTCGTCGACGAGCCGGGCGTAAACACCGCCAGGTGTCCTAGACACAACCACTGGCTCTATCGTCGAGAGAGTATCGATGCTGAACCGGGTGTGCATTGGTGTTGCGGTATCGAAGGCTGCGACTATGTCTTCCTTACCAAGACCAAAGGCGATTGGCTCAAGTCTTAACGATGATTCTGTCCCGCTCCATGGGAATCCCGCCCACTCAACCGTCATTTCGAACGAAGCAAGCCGACGCTTTTCCCTTTCACGTTTGCTCTTGCCCCTCTCCGCCTTCCCGCGCCTTCTGCGGGATGAACCGTGTCGGCTTGCGGAGAGAAAACCGCTACCCCATCGCGTATTTTCCCGCGGCGAAATCTCTCTTCGTTTTTTCTCAGCCCCGCCTTCATCACTCCCTTCACCGAAAAGTCTGACTACCTCGCCAACACCCGCATCTGGAAAGTAGAACGCGAAACCGAAACCACCCAAGCCTACTTCTACGACCCCGTCGGCGCCGTCACCCGCCACGCCCAAGTCGCCTTCCACGCCAAACGCCTCCGTTCCGACGAGCCCCCGGCGCCAAAACCATAGTCGATTGCTATTTCGCAAACCGGGGATAGACGGATCGTTTTCTGATTTCATGCATACGACGCCTTCGGTTGCTCCGGGAATTGCAGTCGAGGTTGATTTAGTGAGTAAACATTCCGTCTGTCCCCGATTTCCCCGATTTCCCGATTTCTGAAAGAGCCGGCAACGTCATCCAATCAGCCTGTAAGTTTGTTTTCACACCTCAGGTAATTCACAGGCGCACAGGAAGGATTCCCGCTGGGAGCTTCGTGGTTTGCGGAATCGTGAATCCTGATTGAATTCACTGCCTGAGTTCACTTCCCATCGGAGGCCGGTCCAGAGGAGTCTGTATGGTGCGGAGGGGCGGAGACGAGCGAATAGAGAAAAAACAAGACTCCGATGCCAATCAGTGCGCCGCCCAAAACGACAAGCACGACGAACGCGATGGGCCGCGACCACAGGAGACAAAGGGCCTCAATCAGGAGGCCTATGACCACAAGGATTCCGGAAATGCGCAGCCACCGGTCCATGGAGTAGCCCAGATGCATTAGTCCTTCCCGTACCAAAATTTCACGTTACTTCCCCAATGACCCACGTTATGGACCACATCATGGCAGCCGCTCGAAACGCAGGAAAGCTTGTTCGCCTTAATTGCGGGAAGCGTCGCCGGATCAGCATTGTGGGTGGCGCCTTCCTCGAAGGAACGCGCGCCGAGATGGCAATGGAGACACTCCCGGTTATTGAAAGGTTCATAGAGCTTGATGTCTTGCGGCAACGGCGGTGTTCCCAGGTAGTAGACGTAAAGATGTCGTAAGCCGCCGAGCTTCGCTTTGATCGTCCCGAACATCGCGTAGTTCGTGTGGCAGGTGTAACACGCTTCGTCCGCGGGAACCCGATGATTCTGATAGTGCGCGGCGGCAAGATAGCTGGGGTCATCTATGTGAAGGCTTTTTCCGTAAGGCTCCATGATGTGGCAGGAAAGGCAGAACGCGGTGCTCTCGGAACGCGTCATTTCATTTTGCACGCCTACCGCAAGAGAAAAAAGCGGAAGAAAGAAAAGCACTCCGAACGCAAGAATCTTCCCGGCGCGGCTCACGGTGATCGCGGGACGCGCAACGAGAACGCCCGCGAGCGCGGCGCTGAATAAAACGAGAATTACCGTGGCGATTGTCGGCATCGGGCCAAGGACCTCCGCCGGCTTCTCACTTCTTCAAGGTGCGGATGAAAGCAACGAGATCCTTGATCTGCTCCGGTTTCAGGCTCTTGCCGCAAGCCGGCATCTTGCCTTTGCCGTTGCCTATGATTCCTGCGATCTCATCATCACTTTGCGCCTGCACTTCCGGGGAACCCAGATCGCGAACATTGTTCGCTTTACCGACCGCGGTCTGGCCCTTGCCGTCCGCGCCATGGCAGCCCGCGCATTTTGATTTGTAAAGGGCATCCCCGCCGCTTTGCCCTTTTGCAGGCAAAGCTAGAAGGCCGAATGTTGCACAAAGCAAAAGTGCCAAAGCTCCCTGGCCCGAACGTTTCGTGTATCGATTCATATTTCCTCCTGAAAAGATGCTGCACGAACTCTAGAACGCGTATCGGGCAGCTTGCTGCTTCGCGGCTGCCCGCTCAAAACGAATACCGGAACGAGAATGTGGCATTGCTGCCGTTAAAGTCCTGCAACGGAATCGCCGCAAGCCCGAATGGGCTCGTGTTTCCCGCTTGGTTGAAGCCATAATAATTCCACGTCATTTTGTAGATCAGTCCGCGGCCCAAATCGATCGCAATCGACGCAAATGGCCGCTGATAGTTGAAATCGAGCGTGCCGGAAGGCGTGAGTGGGTTCAGGAAAATCGTGTTGCCGCGCACAAAGCTTCCGCTATAGCCCGTCATCGTTGTCACGCGCTTCGTGACTTTCCAGATCACCGTCGCATGGGCAAAATGATCCGTGCTGCCGTAAGTCATAAGGGCCCCCAAGGGCGACGACGCGCCCGTAATCGGGCACGCCGCTCCCGTCGGCAGCATCGGCACGCCAGGAGGAAACGCGGAAGCCGTTACAGTAGCGGGCGGCGGCACGGGGTTTGCGGAAGTTTCGGAGTAAGCAAAGCAGATCAACGATTGGGTATAGACGTTCCAATAGTTGTAACCGAAATCGACGGACACGCGCGGGTTGGCCGTCAACATGGTGGCGAAACTGTACGAACGGTCGTGCTCCAGGTTGTCCACGGTGTAAACGTTGTCGCGGTTTTCATGAATCTCGACGGCACCATCGATATTTGCCCACGGCCGCGGTTTGTAGTCCGCATGGATCTTGTAGGACTGCACTTGCCGCGGATCGATCCGCGTATAGGAGGCATCGTTATAGCCGAGCTCCAGGTCGCCGGTGATGCGCAGGGCATCCACGGGACGGACGATGACGCCCATCAGGAGCGCATCCTCGTTGATGGTCGTGAGCGCGCGAGTCGGAGCGGCAGCAGCGGGAGGCATGTAAGTCATAGAGCCATCGGGATTGAGCGTGCACCCGGCGGGCAGAACGCCGGCAGCAATGGCGCAACTGCCGCGCGCGGCGAGGTAGTCGTTCGCCGCCGTGGCGGTGACCCCGCCAGGATAATAGATTGACTCTGTATCGTTCGTATCGCTGTACTGGGCGATGGTTTGATTCGTGTAGAGATAGCCGATGTGAGCGTTAAACCGCTTATTGAAGTCGTATTCCAGCTCCAAAGTATTTGACTTCAGATTCTGGCCCAGGAATGAGGAAGCGAGCCCGGAGACTACATCGGCGGCAGAACTTGCCGAGTGAAATGGGCAGGTCACGGCATTGGAGTCTAGAGGACAATTGGTCGCGTTGAAGACAGCCTGGCTCTGCTGCAAGCCGGTCAGACCGGGGTAGCCTGTGCCATAGATATTCGTCTCGTCGAGCGCCCACATTCCCGGAATCCGCCAGTTGTCATAACGGAAGGAATCGAGGATCCGGAACTTGTCCGTAATCGAATAGGCGCCCGACCAATCGGCATTCGCCGAGACGCGTTTGGCATCCGCCGGGCCGCCCGTCGTGCTTCCGCGCTCGGCTGTGCGCGAGGTATATCCGTTCACCGTCTCAAGGAAATCCGGGACCACGTTGTTGCTGGTGCTGTAACCCGCCGACCCGGACATCTCGAAATTCTTGAAGTAGTTCGATTGAAAGCGGAACCGCTCCGTGGGCATGAAGTTTCGAGGATTGCCTACCTGGCTATAAGACAAGAATGCGTTGCAAGTCGGGTTGGCGGTGTTGGTGGTGCCGGCGACAATCGGCGTCGCGCAAGGAAGAACCTCAGCGGTCGTTTGCGTACTCCAAATGTTTCCCAGGTCTACGGGTGTGCCGTTCGGCGTGCCCAGTCCCGAGGGGTTTGCCAGGATGTATCCGAAATTCTGTGGATTGATGGCGGGGCTATCGAAGACGCCGTTGTCCTGCTTGTAGTAACTGAGGATTTCGTCAAAAGAAAGCGTCGTTTGGGGCAGTATCCGGACATCGACCCCCACGCGATAGGCGTTGGTCGTGTAATTATAAATCTCATCGAAACCCGATATCGTTCCGCCGTCTGTCGTGAAGGAGCCCGGTCCCTGGTCGCGGTTACGGGAATACCCCAACCGGAATCGCACCCTGGAAGCGGGAAGCAGCGTCAGGTCATAGTCCTGCATACGGCGGGTAAGATACAGGCTATCAAGCGAAGTGTTTTGCGCCACGGCGGGATTCGAGCAATAGGCAGGAGCGCCCTGCGGGAAAGGCGTCGTAGGAGGACCCACGTAGCAACCGGTCGTTAGAGATCCCGCCGGCTTTAATGCGGCCGGGTTCAGCGGATTTGCAAAAAGATTATAGTCCCAGAAGTTTTTGTCGCGGCGGAACATCAGCCGGAAGTCGTACCATTTATTCTTTTCGATGTGCATGCGCGAGACGTTGTTTGGATCGCCGCCGTATCCGAAGTTGCTGAAAGTCAGGTTGTCGAACAGAACTCCCTTGTGGTCAAGCGAGTGCATCTGGAGATCGTAATCAAAAAGA
The DNA here is from genome assembly GCA_049794595.1 of Candidatus Acidiferrum sp. Lineage (GTDB taxonomy): Bacteria > Acidobacteriota > Terriglobia > Acidiferrales > UBA7541 > Acidiferrum. The sequence continues at coordinate 39,319 of JBARCY010000250.1, read as the reverse complement.
CGGAAACCGGAGCCGAGGTTTTCGAAGGTATTGTAGGTGTCCATGTTGCCGTTGATGTTGCTCGATCGGTAGCCGAATTCAATGGTCTGGTGGATATTGTAGCCGCCCGAATCAATCCCTTTAGATTGTTCGGAGTCGTCTTGGGCGCGCGCAACAGGCGAAAGGAAGAACGCCACCACGGCAATGGCGAAGACGACAGGAATCGAGTAAACACCCAGGCGGCCTTTCATGACTTTCTTCTCTCTTCTCTTTCCGTTCAAAAGCCTCATTCCGGGCTTGCCTGCCTTCTTGTTGGCTGAATCAAAACTCATGCCGTTCCTATTTGAAGAACGTTGCGTCGAAATTGGAACCGTGAATTTGCGAATGACACAACACGCAAGACTGGAAAAGGCTTGCCTGATTGTGAAACGAAGGCATGCCCGGCGCGCTGCTGAAACTGGATGTCGTGTGGCACTGCAAGCAAAGCAGATTGACGTTGCTGACCTTCAGCATGTGCGGATTAGGCCCGCCGTGCGTCAGATGGCACGACTGGCATCCATCGATCTTTATGGGAGCGTGCTCGTATACAAAAGGTCCCTGTTTGTCGATGTGACATTTGAAGCAGATGGCGTCCTGCGTCGAGGAAGTCCGCACTTGCTTGGGGCCCACCGTACCGTGCACGTTGTGACAATCACTGCACTGCACCAGCCCTTCATTCACTCGATGATGGAACGGCATTTCGAACTGAGCTTTTTGCTGGAGATGGCATGTGAAGCAAAGCTCGGGCTGGGACTTGATGAGCAAAAACTCCGCTTCTTTTGCGTGGTGGGGCGAATGGCAGGAAATGCAGCTGACGTTATTCTTCGTGTGGATCGAGTTGATGACGTTCATGTGCTCCGTGCCGCCGGCATGACAGGCCAGGCAGCGCGAGTTGATCTCTTGTGTCGAGGCCTTCTCGAATGTGAAGATCTTGGTCTTGTCCCCGCCGCCGTCAACGTGGGCCTTGCCAGGACCATGGCAGCCTTCGCAGCCGTGCCACTCTGGGCCTTTCTTGGTATCCAAAGTGGTCACAAAGTGCGGTGAATTCTCAAAGTTCTCGAAGAATCCCTTTGCCGGCATGTCCGCGTGGCAGGTTTTGCAGGTTTCGGTACCTACATAGAGCGAGGGATCCGTAGGGGGCGAATAAGTCTCTTGATGCGTTTTGCTTCCCGGAACATGTCCGCGTGGCTCGCCGCCAACCGAGACCACCGTAGCCCCTAGAAGGAACGGCAGAGCGATAAGTAGTCCTATTCTCAGCTTCCGTCGCGGAACGCCCTTCATCACTCCTCCGCTCGCACACCCGAAACTTAGACCTCGGAGTTTTGCAAAGTTAAAGCAAGCCTAATTCCACATCCGTGACAGGCGTCACAACGCATTGCGAATAGTGAAAACAATGAACGTGCCGTGCTTGCGAGCGATCGGAATGTCTTCGGAATCCCATTTCGATACAAGCGTAATCATTTCACTCCATACTGGAATCGGGAATAACCATGGCGCACGCCTCTATCGATGAGTCTTTCTGCTGCTCCGCACGCAGGAATCGGCATGTCGGAAACGAAACGTTTGCGTCATCCATAATTGGCGGCATTATTGTTCGGGGGATCGATTCCCGTCTGTGCAATACAGCACACTCTGTACGCGCAAAGTCACATGAAACCGGGAAACCGGGGGAAAACTGAGCACAGACGGGACGTTTTCCGATCGGCGAGTGGCGCTGAGACCAAGTAGGCGTTGAAAGCTATACAGTTGCTTTGACCTGTCCTTTCCATCTCAACTTCTAATTGATGCTCCGCAACCCGCTGCTCCGGAACGACTTATAATTATTACTTGACAATAAACGAAAATCTATTATAATAAGTACTGTTTCGTCGCGGAGGAGAAAGGAGTTACCGCTTTGCCTCCGCTACCCGCCCGCCCCTCCTACTCCTTAAGTCATCCTGAGCGTGGCGATCAAAGATTCCGGCCTTGTCGGAAAGGGTCTGCTTTCTCCGCGCGTCTCCTCGCTCGTCACTCGCCACTCGTCGCCACTCCCCCATTCCCTTTCTCCGCTCATCTCTCGGCGCCACGCCCGCTCCCTTGCCCTGCGCCGAGTAGCCAACAGTCTGCCAAAATCATACAAGTAACTCCTCCTTTTTCAATCTATTACAGGCAGCTACTTTCTCAATTGCTTTTTTTTGAGGCACCTACAAATTTCTCAGAGGGTGTCTTCAACCCATCGACCCAATTCCTGCCCACTTTTTCCACTTCGCGTAAACACCCAACCAACAGTAGACCCTATAATTCTTTTGCCTTCATGCGTTTGCCTCACGGATTCCATCGCACTCCGGGAGTGAGGTCCGTTCCAGGCGCTCGCCACTCATCATTCGCCACTATCTCTTCTACAATCAACACTTACAGAACTGATACAAAACAAAGAACTTTATCTACCTTTAGAATGAACACTTATGCAAAACCCCAGGGGGGGTGCCCCCCCATCATTAGTATTGGCAAAGCCCGGCGCACCAATGGCCAGCGCCCAGTACCCTGGACCGTGCACTGTTACGCGGACCGCTCGAAACTTCCCACTGTGAGCGCGCTTGGTTGGGGCCTGCGCCAGCCTGTATTGTTCGCGGAGCTCCTGGGCAATCTCTTCGCGAATTGGGGGGAACTACAGGTGGAAAACGCCTGATCACCAGTCGCTTTGGTCAATCTTCCCGAATGCGCAAGGGCCTCAATCAGGAAGAGTCGTGTTGCGTTTGGACGTCAACATTTTTGGCCGCGAGCCACAGAGGCAAAATCAGAGGCTCAATGAAAGTGAAGGTTCAGGGCGGAATTGTCTCCAACTTCCATCCTTCACTAAAGATATTGATATTCGTAGGCGGTCCACGGGATGGAAGGATCGTGAATATATGAACTAACTTTTCTGCCGTCAGGAGCATCTGTAGAGGTGTCGCCACTCGAATGCGTGCAAATCATTCGAGGGGTGATTTACACCAGTTAACCGATTTAGCTAAAGATGCCGAGTCCATCGAGCATTCTTTTCGGAGGAAAAACCACGTGACCTTTTTCAAGCTGAGCCTTCGTGGGTTTCTGTTTTCGTTCGGCGCACTCATCCTCGTCACTTCCGCGCACGCTCAATTCCGTGCTTCCATCCAAGGAGTCGTAACGGATCCGGATGGAGCCGCGGTTTCTGGGGCGACCGTCACTTTAAAAAATCTGGGAACGAACCAAACGCTGGTAGCCACGACGGACGGGAGTGGCATCTACAATTTCAATGCCCTTCCGCCAAACCAGTTCTCCATCACGGTGGAGAAGCCTGGTTTCAAAAAGAAGGTGCTCGAACAAGTCAGCGTAATCCCCGAACAAGCGAACGCTTTGAATATTCAGCTCGATCTTGGGGAGGTTACGCAGAGCGTCACCGTAAATGGAAACGCGACGCCGCTGATGGATACGGAGACGGCTTCTATAAACGGCACCGTAACGAGCAATCAAATCCAGCACATGCCCTCGTTTGGGCGGGACGTCCTCAAGCTGGTGGAATTGGCGCCAGGATCCTTCGCGGATGGATCGCAGGCGAGCGGCAACGACAACTATAATCTCCCCGGCACGCAGACAGGCGGAGGCCAATCGGGTGGCGCGGACGGCATATTCAAAACGGAAAACGGCGCGCAGGTGATTGCCAGCGGTCAACAGACTGAAAACAATGGCATTTCGATTGACGGCATCAGCACCACTAGCGCGGTCTGGGGCGGATCTACAGTCATCACGCCCTCCGAGGATTCCGTCGATAGCGTTAAGGTCATCTCCAACAGCTACGATGCGGAGGACGGGCGCTTCAGCGGCTCCCAGATTCAAATTATTTCGAAGAGCGGGACAAACAATTTCCATGGCAGTCTCTTTATAACGACCCATCAACCGAACCTGAACGCATATCAGAAGTTCAACGGCGAAGGCCTGCCCGTAACCAGAGACGATAATAAGTTCGAGCAGTTCGGCGGCAGCGTTGGCGGCCCGATCTGGAAAAACAAAGTCTTTTTCTTCTTCAACTACGAAACCGTTCGCGAACCTTTCTCGAACATCCAAGGGAACGGCTGGTACGACACGGCGGCCTTCGACGCTCTTGCGCCTGCTGGGAGCATCGCGGCGAAGTATCTTTCCTTCCCCGGGAATGGTGTAGTCGGGACCCTGAATCCTAACGCCACCTGTGCGACTGCCGGCCTCACCGACGCGGCTCACGTTACCTCGCTGAATCCCGTGGCAAACTGCGCGGAGGTTCCAGGGGGCCTCAATATCGGTACGCCACTTACCACCGGCTTGGGCACGCAGGATCTCGGTTGGACCAATTCCGAGAACCCCGGTTGCGGGGGGGCGGGCACAGGTTGCGGAACCCCTGGAAGCCCCTTGGGCACGGTGGCGGACATCGCGAACTACAACACCATCAACCCGACAAAATTTACGGCTGTCCAATACAACGGCCGGCTGGATGCGAATCTGACCGAGAAGGATCGCATCGGCTTCGCCATCTACTGGGTCCCCCAGTCAAAAGATGATTTCAACGGCAACCGTGGCTACGACATCTTCCACCATTCGCAGATTAATGACGCGTTTTCGGGGATCTGGGATCATACTTTCACCCCGAGCTTCCTCAACGAATTACGAGCGAACGCCGCGGGCTGGCGCTGGAATGAGATCGGCTCAAACCCGCAGGCCCCGGTCGGATTTCCCACGGATAGTATCGGAACAATCGGGAGCATATCGATCAATTCGTTTGGGCCGAACGTTGGAAGCATCCTGAACCAGTGGACGTACGGCTTCAAGGATGTAGCCACCAAGATTTACGGACGCCACACGATTAAGTTTGGAGGCGACGGCACACGCCTCTTTTACTTGCAAGACTGCGCCGGTTGCGGCGTGCCCATATACAGCTTCTTTAATTTGTGGGACTTCCTCAACGATGCGCCGCAAAGCGAAGGGGGCAGCGGGCGGCAATTCGATCCTACGAGCGGATTTCCAACAACGGTTCGCCAAGACCAGCGCGAAAACCTCATGGGCTACTTCGTGCAAGATGACATTAAGGTTCACTCGAACTTGACCGTCACTCTCGGCCTCCGCTGGTCCTACTTTGGTCCGTTGTACGCGAAACAAGACAACATGTTTGTGGCTACCCCTGGCGCTGGTGCGAGCTACCTGACGGGCCTGGCCGTCCAGAAGGGCGATTCCTGGAACGCGCAGAAGGACAACTTCGGACCCCAGATCGGTTTTGCGTGGAGCCCCGGATACTTCAAGAATAAACTCGTGGTGCGCGGCGGTTACGGCTTGAGCTATAACGGGGAACAAATCGCCATTTCGGCGAATATTTCAGGAAATCCAGGGTTGGCGGTGTCCCCCGTGTTCAGCTATAACAACCCTTCGAGCTGCGCACAGCCCCTTCCGAATTGCGGCATTGTGTATGCCCTTTCGTCGAGTCCGAACAGCCTGAACGGCTATCCTGCGAACCCTAACGCGATTACATCATTTGGCTCGAATGGACTCCCCACAAGCGGCTCGGTTTTTCTGAGCGTCTTCCCCACTAACCTTCCCACCATGCGTGTCCATCACTACTCCGTGGATGCAGAGTACGACCTGGGTCATGATTTCGTGGCCTCGCTGGGATATCAGGGTAGTTTGTCGCGGGACCTCTTCTTCCATGAGGGCCTGCTAGCTGTCCCTGCGACGTTAGGCTACGCCTTCAACCCGCAAATCGGCGGCGGAGACTACTGGGGCGTGAACGGGCGCGGAAACTATAACGCCATGCTGGCTGAATTAAAGCATCGGTTTTCGCGGCAGTTCATGGCGGACACCCAATTCACATGGTCGAAGTGCATGGACACGAGCTCCGCGCCGTATTCGGAGCAGCCTTATCCGTACAACACTGGTCTGGATTACGGGCGCTGCGACTACAACGTGCAAAATGCATTCAAGGTCTATGCCGTGTGGCAGCCAGTCTTCTTTCACGGCAGCAATAGTTGGATGGAAAAGGCCGCCGGTGGCTGGTCCCTCAGTGGCATCTTCACGATGCACTCTGGATTCCCCTGGTCGCCCATGGAGAACGTCAACGGTGGAAACACCTATTGCGCACAATGCGGTTACGGCTCGCTGTTCCCTACTGCCTATCTGGGCGGCGCTGGCAACCTGACGACCAACGGCGCATTTGAAACCGTCGCAAACTCGAACTTTCCGAAGGGGGGTACCGCGTATTTTTCTCCAACGCCTCCGTACCCCGCCTTTTTCGGCGCGTCGCTTCCTCCGTCTCCTGGTGTCGCCCGCAATTCGTTCAACCTGCCCGGATACAAGGACGTGGACCTGTCGCTGTCCAAGGCTTTTGGCCTGCCCAACATGCCGGTACTCGGGGAAGACGCGAAGGTAGAATTGCGAATCGATACCTACAACTTATTCAACAATGTGAACCTCAACCCGAACGCCATCTCGAACAATATTCAGAGTGCAAACTTCGGCACGATTACGGGTGCTCTTGCGGCCCGGGTCATCACGCTGGGAGCTCGCTTCAGTTTTTAGTTGAGGTCTGACGTAGGACGGGCGCAATTTTCTCGCGAGAACGAGCGTGAGAGTGAAGCGCCCGTCCGTTTCAATTGGCGAAACTCTTCATGGGAGCGTGCCGATGCGTGCATGGATTCCTTCCGCAGCTCGTACCGTAGCGCTGCTCGGTTTGGCCGGAGGCGTTTCGGTCCTTCTGGGAGGCCCTCTCAACGCACAAACCCAGACGCATTCGCAGACTATAGGCAACGAGATCACGATTGATGCCAACGCCCCTTCGCATTCGTTTCCGCATTTTTGGGAGCAGATGTTCGGTTCCGGGCGCGCCATTTTGTCGCTGCGGGAAGGTTATCTCCGCGACCTTCGCGAAACTGAGCGCATCACCGGTTTTCAGTACGTCCGATTTCACGCGATATTGAACGATGATGTGGGTCTATACAATGAAGACAAGGAGGGGAAGGCGGTCTACAACTTCTCTTATGTCGATCAAATCTACGACGGCCTGCTGCGGAATCATATTCGACCGTTTATAGAACTCAGCTTCATGCCCAAAAAGCTGGCTGCCGACCCGAAGGATCAACAAGCCTTCTGGTACCAGCCGATCGTGTCCCCTCCCAAGGATTGGGACAAGTGGGGACAGTTGGTCGAAGCATTTGCACGGCATCTCGTCGCGCGGTACGGCGAAGAGGAAGTTTCGCATTGGTACTTTGAAGTTTGGAACGAACCGAATATCGACTTCTGGGGCGGCAGTCCAAAAGAAGCCACATACTATGAGCTTTATGATCAAGCGGCACGGGCCATTAAACGCGTGAGTCCACGTTTGCGAGTGGGGGGGCCGGCCACGGCTCAAGCGGCTTGGGTAGACCGCTTCCTGGAGCATTGCAAAGAAAAAAATGTCGCAGTGGATTTTGTCTCGAGTCACGTCTATGGCAATGACTCGGCAAAAGATGTCTTTGGTACGCAGGAAAATATTCCGCGGACACGCATGGTTTGCCGCGCCGTCAAGAAGGTTCACGATCAAATCGTTGCTTCACCCTTTCCCGAGACGCCGCTCATTTGGAGTGAGTTCAACGCCAGTTATGCGAACGAGCCTGCCGTCACTGATGCCGCCTTTATGGGACCTTGGCTTGCCGATACCGTCCGCCAGTGCGACGGACTTACGGACATGATGAGCTACTGGACGTTTTCAGATGTTTTCGAAGAACAGGGGGTAATTCAAACGCCGTTCTACGGTGGTTTCGGATTGCTCGCTGAAGACGGCATCCCAAAGTCTTCTTTCAATGCTTTCGCACTACTCCATCAACTCGGGGACACACGCGTGGATGTCAATTCTGACTCGGTGCTGGCGACTCGCCGCAATGACGGCTCGCTCGTCATCGCTGTCTGGAATCTTTTTCTTCCTGAGGAATCTGGTGCGGCGAAGTCCTTTGTTCTCCGTTTCAAGGGACTAGATGGCGCGACCTCCGCAAACGTCACCGTCATCGACAAGGAGCACGGTTCGCCTCTACCCGCTTGGGACCAAATGGGTCGTCCAGCGTTTCCTACCACCGCGCAAATCGACGCGCTGCGCGAGGCTGCGGCTCTTCCGCCTGCTCTCGTGGAAACACTTCAGAACGGCTTGCTCACTCTTAGGTTGCAGCCTCAAGCCCTTGCACTCATTAAAATTAATCCGTAGGAGCGCATCACTCAGCTTGCTCGGGGCGAAATCCAGCTTTCTGCATGGCGGATTGCGCTTCGGGATTTTTCATGAAGGTGTTCCACACAAAACCGGTGCGGTGATTTTCCGCCATGAGCATGGTGATCCCCAGATCTATTCCCAAAACATCGGGGTCGTACCAGCCGGTAAGCGGGTTGAACGCATCGACAAAACCGTACTTTCCCCAGGCTTTTTCAGCATAGGGGCCACGGATGTTGCCAAGGACACGGATGCAATCCTCGAAGAGAAATGCCAGCGAGCCGCCCGTGGCGCAAGGAACGATGCTCCCGTCGATGGGGCCTTGAGGTGGGGGCCCGCCCCAGGCGGTGTAGCCGTTCACGTAGTCCGACGCGGAGATTCCCCACAAATCGTCGCTGTAATCTGGGAAGCGGTCATGCAACGAAAGGCAGAAAAGTTTGTGGGCCTTCGTAGCCTTAATCGAATTTTCGAAGTAATTTGCATACGAGTCGCGCTTTTTGCGGAAATCAAACCATGCCTGCGAATATTGGTGCGTGAAAAGCGGATCGTTGCCGGAGATATATTCGATTCCTCGATAGCGGATAATCGGCCGAGACCACGCTTTCCATGTATCCGCCGGCAATGGGTGAGTGGGAGATCCGATGCCAAGCAGATAGATCATCATCAGCTCGCAGTAATGGCTCCAACGGGCATTTAAGAAACCCGATTCTGGCATCCAGCCCATCGAAAGAGTGGGCCCGCCATTGAGCATCCACGGCCAATCGACGCGTTCGTATATTTTTGTGGCAAGATCCCTGATTTCCTGATCTTCAAAATACTGCCGGGCGGTGAGCACGCCGCATAGCAGCAGCGATGTGTCGATCGAGGACAGTTCGGACTTTTCCCATCGTTGGCCAGTCTCCATGTGGATGAAATGGAAAAAGAATCCGTGCTCGTGAAGCGGCACCTGCGCCAGAAATCGCAGTGTGTCGCGGACTCTCTTGATGATATTGGCATGCTTCCCAAAACCGCGGTGGTCGCCTATACACAGGCTGGCCAGGCCGAAACCCGTCGCCGCGATGCTGGACATTGTGTGCGTATCATTCCCGTTGACCAGCGCGCGATCCTTCACCTGGCCAGTCTTTGGGCTCGCCTCGTTCCAAAAGAAATCGAAGCTTGCGCGCTGTACTTCGTCGAGAAGCTGGTCGTCGGTACCTTGAAAAGACGGACGGTTTGGCGGCGCAAAGCTCGCCTGCGGTCTGGCTAGACGCCCAAGGACGCTCCCAAATGACGAAACTATCAGCCCGAGGCCTCCAAGCCTGATCCATTCTCTCCGGTTGCGCAGGGGTTTTGCGGCCATTTCGCTGCGAGCGCTTCCTCCATGGATTCGTCGACGAACTTCTCTTTCTTTGGTGTGATTCCGACGAGTTACGATTTGATTTGCTCTTGGCCTCTAGAGTAGAACAACGAACCGAGATATCCCAAGAGCAAAAAGCCGTAAGTGTAGGCAAATTTAGATTTGCCGCTCCTGAACAGCCCCTGGCGCCAGCAAGCGCACGGTCAAGATCGCTGCGGGAACGAGATAGACGATCGTTACGCAGGCCCACATCAAGGCTGCGGCGCACTGCTGGTCTTGGAGAACGGAAAGGCCGAACTGCCGGGGCGCGGAGAAGTATGCCGGGTAGACCACGCGATCGCAGAAGGCGAGGAAGGCGGAAAGAATGTCGCACGGCAACGTGGCGAGAAAGAGATAGATGAGGATTGACCAACGCGGCCAGATGGAGAAGCTCGGCCACGGTTGAATAACCGGCCACCAGAAAAGAAATCCCGCGCTGAGGAAACTGACGTGTTCGACGACATGCCATCCCTCTGAATGCAAAGCCATCGTAAAGAGGGCCGGGACGTGCCAGCCAACTAACGCCGCAGCCGCAGCAAGCCAGCAGATGACGGGTTGCGAAAGTACACGGCCCAAGCACTGAACCGGCGTCCAACGGAACAGCGGACCGAGAACGACTTGCACGAATTGCCTGGGGAACCCGTGCAAAAAAGGCATGAAGGGCGCGCCGAGCAAGATCAAAGGAGGAGCGATTGTCATGAGCAGCAGATGCTGAATCATGTGGACTGTCAACAACTCCTCATCCAACCCGCCAAGGGGCGAGCCCACCGCCGCCCAAATCAAAAATAGTCCGAGAAGAAAACTCGCAGCTCGCCAAACTGGGATGACATCCACCGCAGGCGAACGCAGACGAATCCATCCACGCAGGTAAACGAATGCCGCTAGAACCATGGCCAATGTAAGCCAAACTGGAAATGTCCAGGACTCGAACGCGACTTGAGCGGGGGTTGCCATGAGTCGTCCTATGGCTTCGTCGGAGGGGCGGTCTGCGAACTTTCATCGAGCGCCGCGTCGCGCGCGGGGGCTTGTCCCGCCGGATGCAACGTCTCAAGAAAGGCGACGAGCGCTGTTGTCTCCGCTGGGCTCAAGTTCTTGCCGTACGCAGGCATGTTGCCACCCCCCTGGATCACCTGGCGGATGAGCTGATCCTGGGTAAGCCGGACCGCGACACTATCCAGCGCCGGGCCTCTCTCTCCGCCCAGTTCGCCAAGCGAATGGCAGTTGCGACACTGCTTTAGCTGGAAAACGAGCGCGCCTTGACGCTGAAGCGCGGTTGTGCGGCGCAAGAATTTCTCCGGGATGGGGTCACCGCTCCAGGCGCTCATGTGTGGACTCCACGGAGCGGTTTCCGCGAGATGCGTGAATGTCCCAAGCGTGATCGCGATGAGCATAATGGACAAGACGGCAATCGGCCGCCGGCGCCAGCTCTTTTCGCCTTCTCCCGAAAGGAAAGGAAGTAACAGCAAGCCAACAATGACAACCACCGGGCCGATCAAAAGCGCGGGCGTTTCCATCGATGGAGGCAGGAGTGAGAGTACGGCATAGAGCCAGAGGAAAAAATAATCCGGTTTCGGTACCGTTTGGATAATCGTCGGGTCCGGGCGGCCCGTCGGACCAAATGGACCGAAGTAAAAAGCGCATGCGGCAATCGCCAAGAGTATGAATGCCGCGAAGAAAAGATCTTTCCACACCGCGTAAGGGACGAACGGCGCCCCATCTTTTTCGATTAATTCGTGATACTGCTTCTCGTAAGTCGCTCGCTTCACCACACGCCCGGGCATCGGCCACTCGTTGATCCCCAGCTTCAGCACCATCAGCAGATGAAGGCACACGAAACCGATCAGAAGTCCGGGAATCACGAAAACGTGAAGCGTGAAAAATCGCGAGAGCGTAGCGCCCGCGATGATTGGTCCTCCCAACATCAAACGCACTGCCGCAGGCCCGACAATGGGAACGCGGCTGGCGATCGACGCGCCAATGCCCAATCCCCAGTAAGCATCCTGATCGAATCGAAGCACTTGCCCGCTGAACGCCATGCCCAGAGTCATCAGCAAAAGAAAAACGCCCACGATCCACGTGAGTTCTCTTGGAAACTTATAAGCTCCGAACAAGAATACCTGCGCCATGTGAATTAGGACGATGGCCACCATGAAGTTCGAGCCCCATCCGTGCAGAGCGCGGATGAACCAGCCGAGAGTCACATCGTTGTTCAAAACCTGCAGGCTGCTCCACGCTTCGCTGGCCGAGGGGACGTAGATCAGTGCGAGCATAATTCCGGTGACGATTTGCAGAAGGAAAACGGTGAGCGCGGCGCTGCCGAAAACGTACCACCAGCTCGCCGTGTTGCGCGGAACGGGATGCCCAATCGCTTCCCGAATCGGAGCCGCGAGCTGCAAGCGCCGGTCGAACCATTCTCCGATCCGCGAGATCAGACGCATGGCGGTTTCTTTCCGGCGAGCGACGCAACGGGCGATCCTGGTGTTGGCAGTTCACCCGCCTGAATGGTGACAAGGCCGTTCTCTACTTTGTACGGATACTCGAACAGTCCGCGCTCGGGCGGACCGGAAGCCCGCGAACCATCGCGGTAATAGACACCGCCGTGACATGGGCACATAAACAAACCGGATTGCGGAAACCAGTGGACTGGACAACCCAAATGCGCGCAATTGACCGCGAAAACTTGAAACTGATCGCCTTCGATGCGCCGCACCCAGCAGGCCGTGTCCACCGTCTTGCCGTCCGTCGGCATCATGTAGGGATTCCGGAAAGTCGCCAGCCGCGTCTCACCCGCCGGAAAGTCTTTCACTGGTCCAAGTGGGACCCAAGAGAGATAACCGTTCGCGCGCCCGCGCGTAAACGCAGAGAGAAGAAACCGAACCGCCGGCACAGCAAGCGCCGCTGCCACAAGGCCGTTGAACAGAATTCCCAATTTCATCAGCAGCCCGCGCCGAGACAGCATATTTTCTTCTGACATCTTCAAGCTCCTAGTGCTGCGCGCCATTCGACGTTGAATAAGGCTGTCCGGGGATCTGCGATCGCCGCGAAGCCAGCCACGCAACCACGTCGGTGATTTCCTGGTCCGACATCGGCTTGCCGGGCACGTCTCCACGCCAGCCAGGCGCGCCCAATTCGGGCCGGCCGGTGATCACCAGAGTCCGCAACTCCTGATCGCTGACCAGCGCGAGAAAAGAATCATCCGTGATGGAACTGCCCTTCGGTCCTCCGCGGCCGCCCGGGCCGTGACAGGATTCGCAAAAAGTCTTATACGTGGCTTCACCTCGCGAGACGTTGCCGGCAGACTTGGGCAGATAGGAAGGCGGAGCCGCTCCATCGAGAATTCCCGGCTTGTTCAAGTGCGACCGGATTCCCGTCGTAATTACATTGATCTGTTGGTCCGTCAACATTCCACCGGCGCTCTGCGCGAAGGCTGGCATTGACGTCCCACCCACGCCATTCGCGGTGGCTTTGCGAATCGTCGCGTCGTCCGCAATCGCAAGATACACGGGATCGCCCAGCGCGATAGCTGCCCCTCCCTTTCCCTCCGCGCCATGGCATGCCGAACAATTTTGCGAGTACAGAGTGGCAAAATCCAAAACCTGACTCGGCGCGAGCGTCTCAAACCCTTTTTTCGGCTGGCCAGGCGGCGAACTGCAACCCGACATCAGCAGTACCGCGAGCAGGCTCGTGGCGGATAGAAACCGTGCTGGGTTCACGGCCGTTTCTCTCCGCTTCCTCGCGGCGACATCACTCCAGGCGCCTCGATACCCGCGCGCATCGCGAACGGCACATTTTCGTGCGTTGGCACGCGTGCTTGCCGAATCACGACAAGACCCGCGACGACGCCAAACGCAATCTGCGAAGCGGTAAACCAGTACCAATCGATGTGGCTCCCGAGCACAGGATTGAGAATGTCCATAATGGAATACAGCAGCCCTGACCACAGCACCGGAGCAATCAGGCCGCCGAGCAAAATGGGCCGCCGCGCAAACATAGGAAGCATCGCGCCATAGAGCAACCCTACGAGCGTGGAGCTGACGAGATGCAAGACGACGGCAAGAAAGAAGATTCCCGCATGAAAGGAAGTAAATTGAGCGGGGGACGGCACCTCCGACGGCGCATACACAACCGCGGCCAGAAGATTGATGGGATACCAGATGCTTCCGGCCTTAATCAATCCATACGTGCAGGCCAACACGGCCATTGCAACGCTTCCGGCCAAACCTCCTTTTACACCGGCAGATATTGGGTAGGTCTCGAGCGGAAGCCAGGCGCGCACATGTTCCGGCACGACAGGAAGCCGCTCGACGAGGCGCCTTTCGGTAGTAATAGAAATCTCCTCCTCCATGACCGGCACGATTTCGTCGTGTTCGTGCGGGAACACTTCGCGGAACCAGCCTACGCAACCAGCAATCGTAAGCACCGCGCCGAGGAAGCTCACCGACACGCTCGTCAAGAGTCCCGCGAAAAGCAACGTGAAACCGAACGCCAGAACGATAGGCCACGCCGTCGACGCGGGCATTTCAATCTCGCGCGGGGACCGAGGACCTTGCTCCATTTGATTCGCGGATAGTTCTGTTGCCATTTCTTCTCCTCAGCGGCCGACGACGTAAACTACAGTGAAAACAACCACCCACACCGCGTCCACAAAATGCCAATACATCGAAAGCACTTCCACGCGAGCGGACTGTTCCTTGCCGACGCGCCCCGCGAGGCCAGAGACGAGCACAACGAGCAGCATCACCAGACCGACCGTAACGTGGGTAGCGTGCAAACCAACAAGCGAGTAATAAGTCGTTCCAAAAAGATTGGTGGAGATCGTGAGTCCGTGTTCGTAAATCAGCCGGTGCCATTCCCGCCCGGTCCCAAACAAAAACAGCCCGCCCAAGATAATCGTAAGGAGCCACAAACCGAGGAACGTGCCGCGTTTCCCCGCTTCGAGAAACTTCGAAGCAAAGTGAATGGTGAGGCTGCTGGACAACAAGCAAATCGTATAAAAGATTGGAACATCGAGCACTTCACGCGGCGTTGGCCCCGTCAGGCTTTTCCCAAGATAAAAAAGATAGGCCACCACGAAAATCGTGAAGATGGCCGACTCCGCGATAATCAAGCAGGCCATCCCGACTTTGCCCCGATAAGGGAGGCGCCATTCCGCAGACGCTTGCGCGATGGGTGTCGAGATGGCGCTCATCGGCTTCCTCCCTTACTCATAGCGGCTATCCGGGTCATCTGGATGCTTCAAGTCCCACAAAGGCCGCCGGCTGGCGACCGTCGGAATGGTGGCGAAGTTGTATGCGAGCGGCGGTGAACTCACCGACCATTCGAGAGTCCAGGCATCCCAGGGATCGTTTCCCGCCTGCGGGCCTTTCAAATAGGAATAAATCATGTTCGCCACGAACAGCAGTATGGCAAGGCCTTGAACAAATGCGCCGATGGTGACGATCTGGTTCCAGATATCCCAGCCGCGGCCGGGTTCATAGGTGTAAATGCGGCGCGGCATGCCGAGGAGGCCGGGAATGTGCATAAAGTCAAATGTCAGATGAAACCCAATGAGGAACACCCAGAAATGCACTTTGCCGAGAGTTTCGTTCAGCATCCTTCCGGTCATTTTTGGAAACCAATAATAAAACGCCGCGAAAAGGGCGAACAAAATTCCGCCCACGATCACGTAATGAAAGTGCGCGACGACAAAATAGGAACCGCTCAGCTGCCAATCGAACGGCGCGACGGCCAGCATGATGCCGGTAAGCCCCGCAATCAAGAACTGGAACAGAAATCCGATGCAGAAAAGCATGGGGACCTTGAATAAAATCTTCCCGCCCCACATCGTGCCGAGCCAGTTGAAAATCTTGATCCCCGTCGGCACACCCACGACCATCGAAGTGATCGCAAAGAAAGCGTTCGAGTAAGAACTCATCCCAATAGTGAACATGTGGTGCGCCCACACGCTCATGCTCACGAAGGCGATACACACCGTGGCTCCCACCATGACCGGATAACCGAAGATCGGCTTGCGCGAGAACACGGGAATGATTTCCGACATGAACGCAAAGCAAGGAATAATCAGGACATACACTTCCGGATGCCCAAAGATCCAAAAGAAATGCATCCAGATCGCGGCCGATCCGCCCGCCTGCGTATCAAAAAAATGTCCGCCCAAATATCGATCGACCAGCAGCATAATCTGCGCCGCCGACAACGGCGTTATCGTGATCAGCACCATGCCGAACATTACCAGGTTTAGCCACACCAGCATCGGCATCCGGCCCAGCTTCATGCCGGGGCATCTCATCGAGAGAATCGTGGCTATTATATTGATCGCGGTCCCGATGCTCCCGAACCCGGACACCAGCACGGCGATCGTCCAGTAGTCGGAACTATGGCCCGGCGAAAACGCGCGCGAAGTCAGCGGAGCATACGCCCACCAGCCCACATCGGGAGCGTCTCCCGCACCATAGAGCCCGCTCCCGCCGATCAGACTGAAGTAAAGAAGAAATCCCCCGAAAGCCGTCAGCCAAAAGCTGAACGCATTAAGCCGCGGAAATGCCATGTCCCTCGCGCCGATCATCAGCGGAATTAGAAAGTTTGCAAACCCAAAGAGCACAGGCATGGCCACAAAGAAGATCATGGTCGTCCCGTGCATCGTGAATAAGCGATTGAAAACCTGCGGCGAAACGAAATCGTTGTGCGGGCGCATCAACTGAACGCGGATGATCGTGGCTTCGACTCCGCCGACCACGAGAAAAATCAAAGCATAGACGATGTACAGAATCCCCAGCCGTTTGTGATCGACAGTGGTCACCCATTCATGGAGTATCTCGACCCACGGCCGCCCCGCGGTCTCCGCAGCTTGAATGGTCATCGCGTCCGACGACATTGCTACTCTCCCAAAATCTTCCGCTACTTAAGCGTCTCCAAGTAGAGCACCAGCGCGTCAAGATCCTCATCGCTCAATTTCATCGCCGGCATCAGCGAGCCCGGTTTGATGGCGTCGGGATTCTGAATCCACAGCCGCAAGTTTTCCGGCGTATTTTCAGCCGCGCCGGCCGCGATCGTGCCGCGGCTCATCAAATGCGCCAAATCGGGACCAAAACGCCCGTTTGCGTTCGTGCCACCGATCGCATGGCAGTTCACGCACGCGGTCGTTTCAAACACTCGTTTGCCGGCAAGCACTCTGCCGTCTTCATTTGGAGGCTGCTGCTGCGAGCGAACCCACGCTGCAAAATCCTCGGGGCTGTCCACATAGACTCGCAAAAGCATCTTCGCGTGTTCCGTGCCGCAATACTGCGCGCACTGCCCTAGAAAAAGTCCCGTCCGGTGCGGGTCCATCCACATCTCGTTAACGCGATTCGGAATCAAGTCAGTCTTCCCGGCAAGTTGCGGAACCCAGAAGCTGTGATCGGTATCGGCGGAAAGCAGTTTCATGAATGTCGGCGTGGGATGCGCAGGATCGCTAACAGGAACATGCAGCTCATTCGCAGTGACGATGCCAAGCGCAGGATATCGGTACTCCCACCAGAATTGATGCCCGATGACCGTAACATCAAGCGCCGTCGCGGGTTTCCGAGCATCCTGGATGGCGTGAATCACGCGCGCCGTAGCCAAAAACAAGACGACCACGATCAGAATCGGAATAACGGTCCACGCCAGCTCAATCTGCGTGCTTCCGTAGACCTGGGCCGGCTCGCGCTGCTCGTCGCCTGGTTTGTTCCTAAATTTCACGATGGCATAGGTCAGTAAGATAAAGACCACAATAAAAATCAGGCCGGTGATGGCGAGAACGAAATGTGAAAGATGACGGATGGAATCGGCGGGCGTCGAATGCGGCTCGAAGATGTTCGGGACAGGATTGCCAGGCCCCGTGCTGGCGGCACATAAACTCGCGGTTAAAAGGACCCCAGCCAAAATTACGAGCAAGCCGCAAGCCCGACTGACGACAACTCCCAGCCCTGGCTTGTGCTTTTTCGCCATAGCGGCTCGCAGTTCCTTCTCGTATTGCGTCGGCAGATTAAAACTCTTTGTCGATTAGAATGTCAACGAGCTTGTATGCAAGGCGCACGCGCAAACGAGGTTGGCAAGCGGCAGTTGATCAATCAGACGTGAGAGGAGGGCTCCTTCCCCGCCTCTAGACACCTACGAGAAGGATTCATGGAATTCGGCGTGGCCTAACGGTTTCAAGCCTTCGCGGAACGCGTGTTCAGCACAAATTCCTCGATGGCCTTCGCAAATCCTTCGTCTTCGTTGGTGGCCGTGACGTAAGTGGCCGAGGCCTGGACTTCGTTACTGGCATTTCCCATGGCAATGCTCATGCCGCTCTTCTTAAACATTAAAACGTCGTTCGGCATGTCGCCGAGTGTTGCGATCGCTTCGGCCGGAATATCCAGCAGTTTGGACAACGCCAGCACAACTTCACCCTTGTTAGCCTTCGGATGGGTCACGTCGAGGTAGTACGGCTGCGAGCGTGCTGCGGAAATGCGCTCGCCGCCGGCCTGCTGAACGTCTTTTTCGCATTTTGCAACACCATCAAGGTTGTCGCTGACACCTACAATTTTCGCCACGCGCCCGAGCAACCCGTCAAACGTTTTGACAACCTTCGGTGGAAACTTCACGGTCCACTGCTCGCGGGCCACGTGCGGTCCGCTCACGTTCCGAACGAACCATTCTGTAGCGGTATAAATCCACACGTCCAGACCATGCTTCTCTATGAGATCGATAACCTGTTCCGGTACTCCTGCCGCCAGAAAGTTCTGATCGACGATGGTCTTCAGGTCCGGCTCAATTAATACGCCGCCATTGAACGCCGCCAGCGGTTGAACCAGTCTCAGCGGGTCGATCAACATGGCCATTCCGTGCGGTGGCCGCCCGCTCGTAACGCTGAATTGAATTCCCGCGTCGTGCAAATGCAAAACAGACTCCACGGCGCGCTTCGTCAGAATTTTTTCCTGGGTGACAAGCGTTCCGTCCACATCCGCGATCACCATCTTGATCGGCTTTGCCGTGCGTCCATTCGTCGGTGTCATCGTAGACCTCGTACATATTTTCCACTACGGCCTGAGTGTGGACAGTTCGTGGTGGTTCCACAACAAGCCGCGGTTAACAAAAGTCGTGATCGGCAAAAAGAGTAAGCCCCGTGACGTAAATGAACTGCTCGGAGGCAAGCAAACCGGCGATTCCGGAAACGTCTTCGTATTTTCCGAGCCTACTTGCGAGCCGAACATAATCTCGCAGTCCTTCGAGCTTCGTTGGACCGTTCCAGAGCATTATAGCAGTCGCTTGTTTGATGCTCCGCGCACAACCAAGTTGCTGTTAATCTTGCCAGGCGAAAACTCAATCGCAAAGGAGCGCGCCAGCATCTAAGCGTCGCGGCCATCTGTATTCTTCAAGATTTGTCGAAATCGTGCCGGCAGAGCGGCCGTCTCTCGAATAGCCGCCCTGGGTACGTTAGCGAGCTCTCGTGGAAGAAGAAGCGCCGATTTGACGAAGCCTGGTAGCGGCGAGCCGCGCCTCATCCGTTCCTGGATCATCTCGAACGACTTCCCGAAGTTCGCGTATGCCGGGGGACTTTTGGCCAAGCGCAAGGAGCGCGGCGTTTCCAGAATGGTTTGGGATTCAGCCACTATTCTTAGAGTCCAAAGGAAGGCGATTCCAGGCACCGTATACACGCAGCGATCCGCGCGCTTTCAACTGGCCAGCACGCAGCAAAGTTTTTTGTGGCAGTCCATATTTCAAGGCGGCCACACCACTGGCACTTGCCGCAATTGGTCGTCTCTTGCGACACAAATGGCTTTAAGTAGCTTTCACTTCCGCGCGCAACTTGCGCTCGCAGCACACGGAATGCGGAATCTCGGCAACAAATTTAACCGCCAACGCTTGCGAGCAGAAAGGGCAGCTGGATGACCAGGAACTGCCGCACTCCGGACACTGCGTTACGATGCGCCGGACGCCATCCATCGATCTTCCGTTTAAGCGAAGATCAAGAATAAAACGGCATCCAGGGTTTCCACAGATAGCTGCGAGGTTCATAGGGGCTGGCCTCCTGGAGGATGTGCTAGGGATAGTCCGCGGTCGTCCGAGTGTCAATACAGTAGATATACTACGATCCCTCGAGGCAGGCGCCATCCTTCGCGTATCCGCCTCCATTCGAGGCCAACGAACGTCTTAGGCTTCGACGATGTGATTTCGGATGGCGTAACGCACGAGAGCCGCCGTCGAGTGCAAGCCAAGTTTCAGCATGATCCGCGCCCTATAAAATTCCACTGTCCTCTGGCTAATTCGGAGAATCGAGGCGATCTCCTTATTCGATTTGCCATCCGCCAAATGATAAAGGAGCTGGCGTTCCCTCGGGCTTGGGCTGCTCTCGGCTAATTTGTCTTCCGGGAGAGGCTCTGGGTGGAAAGTTTCTTCTTCGGTTTCCAGTTGCGAACCAGTGGCGCCGCTAAGGATTTCCTGGTAGTGAGTTCCGCGCAAGAACAGAGCAGCTCGCGCCAGGCCCGCCTCGATTCGCATCTCCAAGGTGTTGCGCCGCAATGCCATGGCGCGGCCAAGCAGATCAAACGAACGCAGAGAAAGTTCATACGCCCGGGCCGAAAGTTCAGCGAACTCCCCGCCTAGCGGGTGGATGTTGTCCTGCGAGGGCTCCCCAAACTTGTCTTTGAGCTGGCCAAGCTTTCTCTCCGCGCAGCGCCTCAGGGTCACATCGGAAAAAATTGCCACGAGCAATTGGACTTGTCCGAATTCATCTTTAACCGGGTAGACGCTAGATATCCACGCCCGCCTCTCTGGTTTCGAGAAGCAATGAACCAAAAGTTCGAGGTTTCGCAACGAATCGCCGGTGTCCCAAACGTGGCGGCAGGAAGATTCGAGAAGATAGGCTTCTTCAGGCAAGAGCTGACCAATTGTCTTACCAAGCTGTTCCCCGGCGGAAACACCCATCATCCTGCTTAGGACGTAACTGAGGGCCACGCAACGGAGTTCTCGATTGAACAGAGCGACACCAATGGTCGTGTTAAAGATGAGATCGGAAAATGGAGCCTGCACCGCACCCAAAGGTTCGGTAATCCCCGCCCAGCAGTTTCCGCCCACCGCTTCACACGAGCTATTCATCATTTCGCTTGCCCAAAATTCCTCTGAGCCACCAACTAATCCCACTTCCGCGCCCGGGCGGAAGCGATCCGAAAACCACCATTCGCGCAGCCGCTCGAACGAAGCGGAGCGAGCTTCGTTGCGAGCCCACGAGAATGCGGGGATTCTCGGCGGACCAACCAGAAGAGACCCCAACTATACCTATAGTATACACCTTTATACACCCAGCGTCAATTCCAAATGTAGATATGAGTCAAGCTGGGCGACCATGCGCGGCTTTCGCGGCTAGAGGAGTGCAAATAGATATCGCCCGAAAGATGAGTCAATGCTTTCGCGCGTTGGGGGAGACCTTCGGCGTACTAGGTTTTCTCTGCCTCACCATCCCCAGCGATATCGACGATAGTGATCACCGCTCCATCGATCTTGTTGTCCATAGTGCGATAGGGAAGAATTTTAAATTGATAGTGAACGCCCATCCGGTCCATAAGCTCCCTTTCCACCGGCCGGAAATCCGTAACGACTTGCAGGACCATCGATTGGAGATCCGCAATCTCGATCGCTGGATTGATGTTCGATAATGGCCGCCCAATATCACCAGGAATCAGACCGAGAAACTTTTGGGCTTTCGGCGTGAAGCGCCGGATGGTGAGGTCAATGCCAATCATGATCACCGCGATATCGATGCTGGCCAGCAAGTTGATCAGATCGTTGTTGATAATAGCCATTTCCAGATTGCGGCTGCGAAGTTCGTCGTTGACCGTGCTCAATTCCTCGTTGGTGGACTGGAGCTCTTCCTTGGCGGTCTCCATCTCCTCGTTCGTGCTCTGCAATTCCTCGTTACTGGAGAGGATTTCCTCATTGGCGGACTGTAGCTCCTCATTTGTCGCTTCCTGGGTCTCGATAACTGACTGCAAGTATTCTTTCGTCGCCGCCAGCTCTTGTTCGAGCTTGGCCGCTCGCTTCAAGGCGGAGCCGGCTTCCTTGCCGGAACCAGCCCGGTGCCGCGCGTCCGCAGCCCGCTGTTCCTGCAGCGCTTCCTGAAAGACGATCATGAAATAAAGAGATTTCACATTTCCGAGCGCGAGAGGATTCACCTCGATATTCACTGCTCGGGAGGACTGCACGGACCCCGCTTCCTCGTCATCCTCTCCGTCATTCCTGACTTGCACGTTGTGCTTGGCGACCGCGATATTTTCCCTTTTCGCGCGGCTTACCGCGTTTCGCAGATCGAGAACCAGCCCCTCCCGCGCCATCTTGAGCAGGCTGAGGCTCGGCCGGCCCGGCGCGAGCTTGATGTAGCGGCTGACGTTTCCACGTGTGTGAATGATTTCCATGTCTTCATTCACAAAAACCGCGGCCGGGCCGTATTGCGCCAGAAGACGGCGGTCGAATTCCTTCTGAGCTTCGGGAGAGCTGCCACCACCATCTTCCTGCCGCGCCGTCAACCTTATAGGGCCGTATTCTCTGCGCTCCGGCCGGGTATCCAACGACAGCGACCCCGAGTGGCGCGCCGCTCCCGCTTTCTTGGTAAACATTTTTTGGGTGCGATCCGCGACGCTGAATAAGTTCGATGAGCCGATCCCCTCGGAACTCCCCAGCATCAGGAAGCCTCCGGCAAACAAAGCATAATGAAACAGCGCGATGACTCGGCTCTGCAACACTGGCTCAAGATAAATGAGCAGGTTCCGGCAGCAGATCAAGTCCATGCGCGAAAACGGAGGATCGTTCAACACGTTGTGCTGTGCGAAGATGCACATATCGCGGATGGTCTTGCTGACCCGGTAGCCGCCATCCACCTTCGTGAAAAACCTCCGGAGACGTTCCGGCGAAACATCTCCTTGAATGTTCTCCGGATAACCGCCGGTGCGCGCTTTGGATACGCTCAACTCGCTTACATCGGTGCCAAAAAATTGCATCGGAATTTGCGATGCCCGGTCTCCAAGGTATTCCAGCAGCGCAATCGCCACCGAGTACGTTTCTTCGCCCGAAGAACATCCGGGAGTCCACACGCGAATCCCCTGTCCCCGCGCCACATTCTTCAGGATGGCAGGAAATACAAGTGATTTGAGGGAATCGAAAACTCGCGGGCCGCGGAAGAAGCTGGTCACATTAATCAACATGTCCTGATAAAGTGCGACCATTTCCTCAGGCCTCTTTTGCACAAACTTCGCGTATTCATTCACGTCGTCGATTCTGTGAACCACCATGCGCCGCTGGATACGGCGCAGAATTGTGGTTTGCCGGTAGTGCGTAAAATCCACGCCCGTTTCTTTCCGCAGTATCTGGAAAATCGCATGCAGCCCCGCGCCGGTGGCCGGTGGAACCTCGATTGCCGTGGACTGATTCTTTCGCGCAACATACGGATGCCGGGCGATCCGCGCCAGCTCCTTGGCGATTCCCTTGGGAGGAAGCACATAATCAGCGCAACCCGCCATGACCGCGCTCCGCGGCATCCCGTCATACTTTGCGGTGGCTTCGTCTTGCGCGAATGTCATGCCTCCGTGCGCCTGAATCTCTGCCATTCCCAGCGTTCCGTCCGAACCCGAGCCAGACAGAATCACTCCCACGGCGCGGTTGCCCAACTGTTCCGCAAGCGATCGCATGAAGTGATCCACGGACATGTGCATCCCGCCACATTCTTCACGGGGACCGAGATGGAGGATCTCGCCGGATACAAACATCGATGCGTTCGGCGGAATGACATAAACGTGATTGGGCAGGATGGCCATTCCATCGGAAACTTCCGTGACGCTCATGGCCGTCTTCCGCGCGAGCAATTCCCGCAGGATGCTGTGATGTTTCGGATCAAGATGTTGCACCAGGACGAAGGCCAGCCCCGTATCGGCGGGCAGGTAGGTCAAGAGATCCTTGAGAGCTTCGATGCCGCCGGCGGAAGCTCCAATCGCCACTACCGTCGTGTCTCCTTCCGGTCTGGCGGCGGGAGTCGCCAGCGATTCTTGAGGATCTGGAGGATTGTCTTCGCCCCGGGATTTTGGCTTCATGCGGTTCCTTCGGACCGGCTTGTCGAAAGCGTCTCGCTACCTGGAATCGATTTCATCCTCACTTTGCTCGCGCGCTGCGAGTAGGCAAGAGTGCTCCCATGTTTCTGGCAGGGCAGGAGACGCCGGTTGCGCCAGATTCTAGCCTATTTCCCTCCTCCGCAACATCTTTTCTTTCTAAGTAACTCGCCGCTCATTAACTTAACCTCAAATAACACCTGTTCGCTCACGAACAAAAACTCGCCTCGCTCTGGACAATCGAGCTACTCCTCTATTAGCTCACCCTTCACAACAAGAAATCGCGCTCCTCCTTGCCTCCAAGCGACCTTCAATCTCCTCGCCACCACCAGCTACGACCGCGCCCCGTCCTCATGCACATACTTGATCACTTCCACGTCCGACACGGCGATCAACCCTTCGCTCACCATCTCATCGAGAATCGGAATGAGCTTTCGAATTTTTTCTTCCGAATCCACCACGCTGACCATCAACGGCGCGTCGCGCGAAATCGAAAGCAAATGAGACCGGCGAATCAGAGTACTGGCGCCGTAGCCCTCGACTCCGCGATAAACCGTCGCGCCCGCAATGTCCATCTCGCGGCACTTCTCCACGATGGCCTTATACAGCGGCTGGCCTTTCCATTTGTCGTCTTCTCCGAAATGGATGCGCAGCAACTTGGCTTTTCCTTCGAGTTTCATGTGCGCGACTCCTTCCGCCGTTCTTCGCCCGGATAATCATGCGTATATTTAATAATGTCCACGTCAGACAGCACCACCAGCCCTTGCTTGACCATTTCGTCGAGCAACGGCATCACGCCGTGCAATTTTTCTTCCGTGTCGATGACCGTGAGCATCATCGGACGGTCGTGCGACAAGCCCATCGGCGAACTCTTCAGGATGCGCCGGTTTGCCCCATATCCCAGAATCCCCTGGTACACCGTGACGCCCGCAATGTCGTTCGCGCGCATGCATTCGACAATCCCCTTGTAGAGCGGCTTATCATGCCATTTGTCGTTTTCGCCGACGTAAATCCGCATGAGCTTGGCCTTCCCTTCCCGCTTCAGCGCGGGCAGACGTTCAACGCTCACTCCCGCTTTTTTCTCGAGTTCCGCAGGCTTCACCACGATCGTGTCCAGAACTTCGATCAACCCGGTGCCCGCCATCTCTTGCAGCTTTGGCATGAGCTCTTCTACTTTTTCCGCGCTCTCGATGAACTCGATCTTGACAGGCAAGTTCTCCGTCAAACGCAGAATTCTCGTGCTGTGCATGTGATGATCGGCGCCAAATCCCGCCACGCCGCGAAACACGTTCGCGCCCGAAACCTGGTGATAGAATAAGAAATCCAGAATCGCCGAGTACAGCGACTGGCCGTGGTATTGATGGTCCTCACCAACGTAGATAGTCACTTTCTTTGCAGGCCCGGCCTTCAACATTTCGTCTGTCCTCCAGCAATTCCGCGCTCGCACTTCAACAATCCGCGCCATCGACTTCGAGAAATTCGGTCGTATTTACGGACTAGTCCGCGCCGCTTATGCGCTCAACCTTCCAACGATTACCCCCAGCCACACGGCGAGAAAGCCGACGACCACGCTGGTCGCAACGTTCAGAAATGCAATCAACACTTCTCCACCCTGGATTGCGCGAAACGTCTCATATTCAAAAGTAGAAAAAGTCGTGTACGCACCGATAAATCCAATCGGGATCAAATACCGCCAGTTCGGATTCCAGTTCGTCCGCTCCGCCATCAGCGTGACGATAAATCCAATCAGAAAGCATCCCGTACAATTGATAACAAATGTTCCATACGGAAAGCGCGTTCCCATCTTCGCGTCAACAATACCACCCAGCCAAAAACGCGCGATCGCTCCCAAAAACCCGCCGATTCCCACGATCAGATACTTACCCATCAGCCCTCACACTCATCTTATTTTCTTGCCCTGCCAAGCCCATCGAAATTCCTACACGCTCGAGGGATAATTCTGTTCACTGCAAGCCATACCTTCCGCATAGCTCGAGCGACAACTTGCAGTGAGACGCTCTCCCGTGCGTTCGTTACGTTCTTGATTTGCTTCCAGGATTCCTTGCGGTGGGAACTTGCGATACTTCAAAAAACTCCACCAAGCTGGGAACCTGGTAGGAGTCATCTGCCCAAACGGGCGGTTAAGGGTGAACTCCAACACCCACAATTTCAGAGTACAAGACGGGTACAATCCCGTCAACAATTTCCCTTCCAGGTGTCGCGGGAGCTTTTCGATTTTCAGCGCAAATTGGAGGATTCAGCGCGGCGGGTCTAGCCAGGATGAGAGCCAACCTCGAGCAACTCTTCGGCCTCGCTGGGGGCGTGCTGGGTTGGGCCGGACGCAAATGCTCGCGTTCGCGTCTGCGCATAGAGATAGGCGAGAACAACGATGGGAAAGAGCGCGACGGCGCTATTCCACACTGTGGTGCGGGGGAAAGCAGTGCTGATCAATCCAGCAAAGGCGATACCGCCCAGAAAATACGGGAATACGGACGCGCAACATATCCTGGCGACTTGGCGTAGCGGGTTACCCTCGGCGAGACCGATGACCGCCGAGACAAGCGCCGTATTCAGGGCAACATACAGAGCTCCCGCGAAAATTATGAACGAGACGGGCGAGTGGGCAGCGTCGCGTCCGAAAAGAAGATAGGCAGATTCGCGGGCGGCGGCGGCACTCAAGACGAGAGCTGCGGCGCTGAAGGTGACCTGGACGAGGCGAGGATGCCTGGCTGACCACAACGATTGCACGAGAGCAGAAACAATCGCGATGGCGATGAGCTGGGCAAAACTGCAGGTGAGCATCGCGAGAAATAGGAATAGAAAGTTGGGCGACATTGTTCCCTCGACGCCCGGGATGCGGAGCTTGAGAGTGGAGGCGACGGCAGCGAAACCCAGCAACGTAAGGAACTGAGGGAGGCTGGTTGCGGACCAGGATCCGGCTGCGGAGACCAGGACCGCGGTTCCGGAAACCAGAATCAGTGCGATGTAGATTTTAGCAGTTCGAGGCATCAATTTCTCTCCGGCGACATGTGAATGAGTCCGACCACCGGACTGGCTAGTTGCCCCAAACTACGGAGTTACCCCAAACCACGGAGTTACCCCAGACGACGGAATTGCCCCAAACTACCGAGTTGCCCCAAACCACGGAGTTCCCCCACACGACGGAATTGCCCCAAATTACCGAATTGGCCCAGACAGTCGGGTTGGTCCACACAGTTCCAGGTGCTCCGGTGATGGTTACGCTGTTGGTGGCCGAGTTGAACACGGCCGTGGGGGACATGGCGGAGCCAAGAGTCGCAGGAGCAACGTTCGTGCTGGCGAGAGCGGCAGCGGCGTCAACTGCGCCAGCGCCCGCCGCAAACATGTCCTGCTCGATCGTGTAGGTTACACCGGAACCCAGGTCCGTCGCAGTTGTGGATTGGCTAAAACCGCCCCAGGCGGTCTCCATGAGGCGCGCTTTCACTTGGTCTGGAGTGAAAGACGGATTTTGCTGGAGAAGCAGAGCGGCAACGCCGCTGACCACCGGCGTAGCCATGCTGGTGCCACTCATCGTCATGTAGTTCGCTGTGCCGAATTGCGAACCGCAGTTGACTCCCGTGCTGTCACAGGGGAAAACAGCGAGAGCCGGATACTCGGTGATGAGCGTCGTGTTCGAGGAGGCTAACAGCGATACCACCGAATTACCAGGAGCGACGAGATCGGGCTTGACGATGTGATCGAAAGCCGTCGGGCCTTTTGAGCTGTAGCTCGTCACGGTCTGGGCCGCCTGGGAGCCTGTGCCATGTGTGTTGGTGGCGCCCACGGTGATGACGTAGGGATCGTTGCCGGGTGCGCCTATGGTGGCGTATCCCTGCGTGCCAGCTGCGTAGTATTCACCCATATTGCCGGCGGCGGCGACCACGACGATGCCCGCTTGCCACGCGGATTCCACGGCCTGGCAGAGGGGATCGAGTGTGTAGCTTTCGTAGACGCCACGAGAGAGCGAGAGATTGATGACGCGAATGTTGTAGGTGTTCTTGAGAGCGATGGCTTGCTGAATCGCAGCAATGACGGCGCTGTCAACGCTGGCGCCAGTGCCATCGAGTACGCGCAAGCTGACGATATTGGCTTCCGGGGCGATGCCGCGATACACATTCGGGTAGGTCGCCAAGGTGGTGGAATCGTAGGCGTTTCCGGCGATGATGCCTGAGACATGCGTGCCGTGACCATAGACGTCGGTCGTGGAGGTGTCGCCGGGAACAAAGCTTTGGCGATACACGACTCGAGATGGGCTTGTATTTCCATCTGAATTAAGGTCATCGACGAGATTGACCCCGCTGTCGAGGACCGCGACGCCAACGCCGGCGCCGTTCCAGCCTTCGGAGTTAGCAATGTCCCCGTTGACCGCGGTGACCACCGGATCCACCGCGCCGCGGACGGTGCGGTTCGGAGAGATGTATGCGACTGAAGACTCAGAGGCCAGGTTGTTTAGATTGGAACCCTGGACAGTCACGAGCTCAGCATGAATTAGTGGCAGATTAGACTTTAGAGCTGCGCCATCGGCGGAAAGGTCAGAGGTGGCCACTGAACTCTTGAATTGGACGATGACGTCGACTGGCTTTTGGGGGTCCGCGGCTTTGAGGTCAGGAGCAATCTTGGCCGCGATTTGCGCCTGAAGGCTCAGTGCGCCAGTCGATTGCCCGCCCAGAGAGGGGTCCTGCTGGAGGGCGAGTTTGCCGTCCGGGCTGGCCAACGGGGCGTTTGACAGAACTGAGCTGGCTGTCGGGGCGAGAAACGGGGCGACATTCGCGCTGTTTGCGCGGGCATCAATACTAGGATAGAGGGTCGAAGAGCTGCTGAGTCCGAGCCCGTTGGAGTTGGCGCCATACGAGCTCCGTGCGGACTGAGGAGCCTGCATCTGACTGGGCGCACTAATAGCGGCTGTTTGGAGGACCTGCGACTGTTCGGCAGGACTGGACCCATGGCGAGCCAATCCGAGACCCGCGAGCAACAGCGAGAAGGCGATTAGAGTACCCCAAGTTGTCGTCTTCATTGGGCCGCCATTCTTGTTCCCTGAGTTCTTATAGGGGCTGAGGTCCATTTTTTCTCTCTTTCCTAACGAGCGCGGTATGTAGCGAACCAGAGACAAAGAGCAACATTTCGCACTAGGTAAGTTTTGCGGTCGGAGGATGTTGTCGTCGATGGTACGGGCGAGGGAGTGGTCTAGTACCAAAGTGGAGCAAGTTTTAGCTTGGTACTGAGCAGGAGGCGGCGGAATTGGAACAGAATCCAGGAATAACGTTCCACTTTGCAACTACATAGGGCGGGTTGGGGATTCCAGGGTTAATCTTGGGACAAAACTCCCCAGTCGTACTATGGGCATTCGCCCCTCCTTCGCGGACACTTGTATTAAGTAAAGGGCCAGCGGAATTCGAGTCGTAGGTCTGAGAAAGCATGCCCACACAAAGCGCCGGAACCGGGACTGAATCGCTGAATTCTGCTCGCCAACTTGAAATTGGTAGCGGGATCCCAGCCGTCGTTGGGCCTTCGAAATCGGGGGATGGCGGCATTTTCAGCTTTATCGGGGAGAAATACAGGGAGATTTGGGGCGCTCCAGGCAAGAAAAGCCATGAACTAGGCTGGTCCGCAACATCCTTTATTCTACTCCAGGTTCTCGTCGGCCTTCCGCTACTGCCCTATGCCCTTTTGCACTGGCATCCGCAGAGCGAACTACGATTTGTCTGTTTTTTCACCGTGGCTCTGGCGGCGTCGATATTAAAGGTCAGGCTTCCCGGGATTGAAGCGACGATGTCCGCCAATTTCCTGTTCATCCTAGTGGGCATCCTGGACCTGTCCTACCCGGAGACCTTGGTTATGGGGTGCTTCGGGGGACTGTTGCAGTCGATGTGGCACGCCAAACCGCGTCCGCGGCTCATCCAGCTTCTGTTCAACTTTGCAAATCTGTCGATCTCAATCACGGCGGCAGATCTCGTATTTCATAGCAGCTTTGCGGCTCATCTCGGGCTAGGCTGGCCATTGTTGCTGGTTTCGGCTTCGACGATCTACTTCGCGATGAATACGATGTCGGTTTCGGGCATCATCGCGCTGACGGAAAAACGAAATCCGCTGCTGGTCTGGAAAGAATGCTACCTGTGGTCGTTTCCCTATTACTTGTTGGGGGCGATGATCGCCGCCGGCATCAGCCTGATGAATCGAGAGTTTGGGTGGCAGTTCGCCATTCTTGTCCTGCCGCTGGTGTATTGGATGTACCGTTCCTACCGGATTTATTTGGATCGGCTTGAAGCGGAGAAAAAACACACGGAGGCCATTGCGGACCTCCATCTTCGAACGATTGAGGCGCTGTCCCTGGCCATTGAAGCCAAAGACCATAATACCCACGATCATTTGCGGCGCGTTCAGACGTATGCCATTCAACTAGGCAAGGATTTGGGGCTGAACGAGGACGAGCTAAATGCTCTGCGTGCGGCGTCCATGCTGCACGACATTGGCAAGCTGGCAGTTCCCGAGCAAATTCTGTCCAAGCCGGGACGCTTGACACCGGAAGAGTTCGATCGCATGAAAATTCACCCAGTGGTTGGCGCGGAGATTCTGGATCGGGTGCAGTTTCCGTATCCCGTGGTGCCGATTGTGCTCTCGCATCACGAAAAGTGGAATGGGACGGGATATCCGTATGGAATGAGCGGGACAGCCATTCCCATCGGCGCGAGAATTCTGTCGGTAGTGGACTGCTTTGACGCGCTGACCTCCGAGCGGCCCTATCGGCGTGCGATTTCCCATGAGGATGCGATCCGGCAACTGATCTCGGAAAGCGGCAGCAGTTTTGATCCACGCGTCGTCAAAGCCATCGAAAAAAGATTTCAAGAATTAGAACAAATCGACAAACAGACGACGAGCACAAGGAGCCCTTTTGAGTCGCTCTCGACTGCCAATCGGCACGGGGCACCCTCAGCGGGATTTGCGGAAGTGCCCAACGCCGCCGAAGTCCGGGCGACTTCATTCCTGGCGTCCATTGTCTCGGCGCGGCAGGAAGCTCAACTTCTTTTTGAACTTGCGCAGACGCTTGGCAATTCGCTGAGTTTGCGCGAGACCCTATCGGTGGTTGCCGTACGTTTAAAGCAGATGATTCCTCACGACTTAATCGTCGTATATGTGCGCGAACGGGACAAATTGACGCCACGCTATTTGCACGGAGTGGACTATGTACTGTTCGGATCCTTAGAACTACCGATAGGCCAGGGAATTTCGGGATGGGTGGCGCAGCATGAAAAACCCATCATCAATGGGGACCCGGCCACGGAGTTCAAACATCTTGGAGTTCCCACGAGGGGGACGGAGCTGCAGTCCACGCTGTCCATTCCGCTGCATGGGCGCGAGGGGGTAGCCGGGGTAATCTCGTTGTACTTGAAGAAGAACCAGGGATTCAGCAAGGACCACTTGCGAATGCTCATGGCGGCAAGCTCGAAGCTCGGGCAGTCGGTGGAAAATGCACTGGAATTTGAGAAGGCACAAGACTCCGCGAGCACGGATTTCCTCACCGAGCTGCCGAATGCGCGATCGATTTGCGCACACCTCAATGATGAGCTGGCGCGTTCCGTGCGAAGCGGCAAACCGCTAGCGGTGCTGCTTTGTGACCTGAATGGCTTCAAGACCGTAAACGACAATTACGGACATCTGACGGGCAACAAACTCCTGCAAGAAATCGCGAAAAACTTGAGTGGCGTGTGCCGAGACTACGATCTGGTAGGACGACTGGGCGGGGATGAGTTCATCCTAGTACTTCCGGAATTCGATGCGGCCACGGTCGCGGAGTTTCTGCCTCGCGTGCATTCGGCCGTGGAACAGGCGGCGCAAACGATCTGCAACGGCAAGGCTGTGTCGGTGAGCGTGGGAGCGTCGTTTTATCCCCAGGATGGCGCTACGCCCGAAGAATTGCTCTCCGAAGCGGATCGCGCCATGTATGACGTGAAGGAAAGCCATTACCGCGACAGGGGCGATTCTTCGCGCGCCCACTTGGTGAAATCCTTGGAGGGATGAGGTTGCAGTTGAACTCTACCGATTGGAATCACGACCATGACGCGCTGGTTCATAAGACTTGGCCAAAGGGTGCTTTACCTTGTGGTGCTGGCAATTGCGGGGGCGCTTCTCTGCGCCACGATGGTTCGATTCGCGCCTGGATATGGCGTGGACGAGAGCGAACTTGATTCCAGGTTGTCGCGAACTTCGCGAGAGGCGATTCGCAGCGAACATCAGCTGGGAGAAGGCGTGGTGTCCTATTACGGCACCTACATCAAGGACCTAGTCCACGGGGATCTGGGCACCTCCGTTTTTCTGCAGCAGCCGGTTCGAGAATTGTTGAAAGAAAGAGCGCCGCTTACGGCTCGGGCCGTTGTGTTTGGTTTGCTGGCAGCGTGGATTGCCGCAACGGCTCTGTCTTTGTTGACGATTCGGTTTCAACTCTGGGCGCTGGATTATTCGACGACGGCTGCTACCGGCTTGCTGATTGCATTGCCGACGGCAGTTGTGGCTCTTGGATGCGTGTACCTGCGGGCGCCGGTCTCTTTGGGAATTGCCGTTGTCACGCTTCCAAAACTATTTCGATACCAGCACAACATATTCGCGCAGGCGCATGCGCAACCGTTTGTACTAGCTGCCCGCGCACGGGGTGTTAGCCGAAACCGCATCCTGTTTCGTCACGTGATACCGGTTACGTGGGCTCCGCTGGTCGCGCTTCTGGGAGTATCGGCGAGCATGGCGTTGGGGGCTGCGATTCCTCTCGAAGCGTTTTCTGATTCGCCCGGAATCGGACAATTGGCCTGGCAAGCCGCGCTGAATCGGGACTTACCCTTGCTTACCAGCATTACTCTCTTCGTTACGCTATTTACGGTGGGAGTCAACGTACTTGCCGACACGATGCATGAGGAACGGGCATGAATATCCGGCAAGTGCTTCGCGCGGTCTGCCGTGGACTACTGCTGGTTGTTTTCGCTCTCGGAATATTCGCGGGGAGCGTTACCCATTATTCCTACGCGTTTCAGTTTCGGGAGTTTCCGAATGCCCCGCCATCTGCGCTGCATTTGCTGGGCACCGACCAGCTCGGAAGGGATGTTTTTACTCGCGTTCTCTATGGAACGCGGATTTCCCTGCTTTTGGCACCTGCGGCGGCATTGCTGACGACGTGCATCGCGGTGATCCTTGGCGGAATTGCGGGATTGCGGGGAGGGTGGCTTGAAAAGATCATTCTTGCGACGGCTGACCTCTCGATGTCGCTGCCGCTGCTGTTCGTGCTGATCGCACTGCGCGCTTTCTTGCCACTTGACGCTTCACCCGTGCTATCCGTGGTGGCCACCTTTATGGTCCTTGGCCTTCTTGGATGGCCATCTTCGCTCCGTGTAGTTTGGGCAGCCGCGCGAAATCTGCGGCAATCAGACCAGATCCTGCTTGCGCGAGCGCTTGGCTACAGAAATTCCCAGTTGCTTTTCCGCCAGACTATTCCCAGTCTGCGCCCAGTTTTTCTGGCTCAATTCTGGATTTCTATCCCGGTGTTCATTCTTACGGAAGCAACACTCAGTATGCTGGGCCTGGGCGTGATGGAGCCACTTCCCTCTTGGGGAAATCTGCTACGAGGATTCGAGGATTTTTCCGCTATCGCGGCGAACCCATGGAGAGCCGCTCCGCTTGTAGTACTTCTTCTGACGGTGATCTGTTTCCAATTTGTTTTTCCTGGATCGGAGGAGCTTGCACGATGAGGCGCATTCTGCAATTGCCGGCATTTCTGGTTTGCCTAGTATTGGGTTTGAGCCTTGCGCCTTCCGGGCGGAGCCAAGGCGATAACGAATTGCATTTCTGCGTGCATGGGGAGCCGAAGACGTTTAATCCCATTCTGGTGGATGATGAGGCGTCAGAAAACATCCGGTATCTGACGGGCGGCGTGCTGATTCGCGTCAACCGGGAGACGCAAGCGCTGGAACCCGGCTTGGCGGAGTCCTGGCAGGTGTCGCGGGACGGGCGCAAAATCACATTTTATTTGCGCAAAGGAATTTATTTTTCGGATGGGACGCCGTTCTCTGCCGAGGATGTGGCTTACACAATGCGGCTGCTGATGGATCCGGCGACTCATTCGCCCACCGGTGACGCATTTCGCTCTGGAGACGGAAAAGTGGATGTGCAGACTCCCTCGGCGGATATCGCGGTTATCACGTTTCCCGCGCCGGTGGTGGGACTTGCCAGTCTTTTCGACCAAGTTGGAATTCTTTCCGCAAAGTCACCAAAAAAAGAGATGAGCGTGCTCGGGCCCTACTATGTTTCAGAATATAAAGCGGGAGCTTATGTCCTGCTTCGCCGCAACCCGAATTATTGGAAACATGATTCGCGCGGCCATGCGTTGCCGTATATCGAGACGGTGAGACTTGATATTCAAAGGAACCGGGAAGTCGAGCTGATGAGATTTCGCCGCGGTGAGTTGCAACTGATTAACCGGCTCGATGCAGAGCAGTACGATCAACTGCGGAAGGAGGACCCTGGTGCAGCGCGGAACGCAGGCACAGGGCTCGACGGCGAAGAGATGTGGTTTAACCAGGTGGGTTCATCTCCCTTGCCCGAGTATAAGAAGAACTGGTTCCAGAATACAGCGTTCCGGCGAGCGATTTCGATGGCTGTCAACCGAGCGGATCTTGCGAGAGTGGTTTTCGACGGCTTCGCCACGCCTGCTTACGGACCGGTCTCTCCATCGAATCACTTTTGGTTTAACACCTCGCTCGCAGCGCCCAAGCACGATCCGCAGGGGGCGCTTCAGATTCTTTCAAGCGCGGGATTTCGGCTAGAGGGGGACACCCTGAAGGATAGTGGAGGCCATGCGGTTGAGTTCACAGTGATTACGAACTCGGGCAATACGGCTCGCGAAAAAATGGCGGCGATGATTCAGCAGGACCTTTCGCAAATCGGGATTTCGATGAAGGCCGTCACGCTGGATTTTCCTTCCTTGATCGAGAGGATCACCCGGACGTTTGATTATGAGGCGTGCATTCTGGGGCTCGTGAATACTGACCTTGATCCCAACAGCCAATTGACCGTGTGGCTGAGTTCGGGAGAAAACCATCAATGGAATCCGAATCAGAAATCTCCCGCGACCACCTGGGAAGCGGAGATCGACAAGTTGATGCGGGAACAGGCGTCGAATCCGAACGCGGAATTCCGCAAAGAGAAGTTTGACCGTGTGCAGGAGATCGTTGCGGAGGAGCAGCCGTTCATTTACCTCGTGAATAAGAACGTTCTGTCCGCCGTTTCTTCCAACGTGATCGGGGCGTCACCTGTTGTTCTTAGTCCACAGGCTTTTTGGAATATCGAATCGCTGCGTCTGAAATCTTCACGAGAGATGGGTGCAAATCAGTGAAATTGCGGGATCCGCTGCTTTCGGCTCAGCTCTCCGTAGATTACGGGAACAAAAGGGGGGTGTTGCGCGATATTTCGCTGCAGATTGCGCAGAACGAAATTTTGGGATTGGTGGGACAAAGCGGATCGGGCAAAAGTTCACTAGCGCTCTCGTTGATGGGGCTGCTGGCGTTGAAGGGTGGCCGCGTGCGCGGCGAAGTTCTGTTCCGCGGCAAAGATCTCATGAAGAGTTCGGACAGAGAGCTTCGATCCGTTCTCGGCAGAGATATGAGCATTGTGTTGCAGAGCCCGCTTGCCGCTCTGAATCCTGCGCTTTCCATTGGAGCTCAATTAAACGAAGCGTGGAAAGCGCACCAACAAGGGAAGAGCGCGGAGGGTTCTGCCGCGATCCAGGCGGCTTTGACGAGCGCCAGCCTACCTTCCGACAAGGAGTTTCTTCGACGGCGGCCGTCGCAGTTGAGTGTGGGACAGGGGCAACGAGTGTGCATCGCCATGGCGATTCTTCACCGGCCGGCGCTGTTGTTCGCAGACGAGCCGACCAGTGCGCTGGATCCCATCACACAAGCTGAAATTCTGAATTTGTTTACGCGCCTGAACCGCGAGATGGGCACCGCCATCCTCTATATTTCGCATGACCTGCTGTCGGTTGCGGCGCTGTGCCACCGGATTTGCATACTCCACGAAGGGCAAATAGTGGAATGCGGTACGCCGGAAGCCATCTTTAATACGCCGCAGCATGAGTACACGCAAAGACTGGTCGCCGCGCTGCCCAGCGCTCCAGCCCGGAAAGCACTAAGCGTGAGCGATTTGCAGCGCGCCGAGAGCCTTCTCACAGTTGGCTAGGTTGGTAGGGCGGTGGGGATCGAACCGACCGAGGCTTGGCATTTCAAGGACTTGCGAAGCATGGCTCGGACTGAAAAAGATGGGCTTGGGAGTTCTTGGAGCCCTTATTGCCGCCGCAATATGGCCTTTTTGCCCATGATGCCGCGAACAACGATGCGATTCGCTTAGCTTTCTGCTCTTAGTACTCCTCTTGGTACTGCTTGCGTACAAATGTTCATCACTCTTCGGATATCCGCACGCCTCATTAAAGCCAGCTGAGCTCTCAATCCTGTTTCGTGCTCTCGGAGGAAACACGAGCCAGCCATGTCCTATATCGCACAGTAATGCAGATTGGACATCTCTAGACTGGTGCGAGAGAACTGCGCTGACTTCGGGTGCGTGAATCTCGAAAGACTCCATTGGGCGACAAGGCGGCAAACATACTGCAGGTTCGAAAGACGGAGCGTAGTTGACCTGATTAAGATCCCCGAAGGATTAGATCATCAGGCAGGAGAAACCACGATGCGATTTATCTTGTCCATTCGTTCGCTACTGTTTGCACTGATATTACTGGCCATTTCGGCAGGATCATCCGCCCAAATTGGCGTATCGCTATCGATTGGGATCGCTCCGCCCGAACTGCCTGTCTATGAGCAACCCATCTGCCCCGAGGACGGCGATATCTGGACGCCGGGCTATTGGGCTTACGGTGACGACGGTTACTTTTGGGTGCCGGGGACGTGGGTCATGGCGCCCGAAGTCGGCTATCTATGGACTCCAGGTTACTGGGGCTGGAATGACAACGCCTACTTCTTCCACGAAGGATACTGGGGCACGCAGGTGGGATTCTACGGTGGAATTAGTTACGGCTATGGCTACTTTGGCAACGGTTACGAAGGCGGCCGGTGGGACAACGGGCACTTCTTCTACAACAGCTCCGTGAGCCACGTGAACGTCTCGATCAATCGCAATGTGTACGACACCCGAGTGGAGCACGAGAGCACTGTGAATCGTGTGAGCTTCAACGGCGGCGACGGCGGCGTGCGCGTGCGTGCCACATCAGAACAAGAAGCGTTCGCAAACGAAAGACACACGGCGCCCGTTGCGGCTCAGAACGAGCACGTGCAGGCCGCCCGCGGCAACCCTGAACTACGCGCTTCCGCCAATCACGGCAAGCCTCCCATCGCAGCTACGGCCAGGCCCGGCGGATTCAAAGAAAGCGGAGCAGTAGGAGCGACAGAAGGTGGGACAGTTCACACTGCCCCTGCCGCAACCGAAAACCGCGCCGATCGGCCGGGCGCTGAGACTTCGCGCCCCAGCACAGCCGCCGCAGTCCATGCCAAGGATCTTCCGCCCGCGGAACACTTTGCCGTTCCCAATACGGGCAATGCCAAACAGGACCAAAAATACCAGAAGCAGCAGCAAAAGCTCCAAACACAGCAGCTCAAGGAGCGCCAGACGCTCCAGACCAAGCAGGAGCAAGATCATCAGCGGCTGTCAGCAACGCCGGCTAATCAGCCGAAACAGCAACAGCTGGAACAGAAACATCAGCAGCAGACGCAACAGCTATCGCAAAAGCACACGCAACAACAACAACAATTGCAGCAACGCCAGCAACCGGCCCAGCGACAGGCCGCGCCCAAACCAACAGAAAAGAAACCTGGCGGATAGGCCTTCAAGGGAATGTCGTTGGACGTAGGCTGCCAGAAAACAAGTGTCACGCGCAGCTCCTATATTGAGCCATCCTCTCCGCCCAATATTTTCGTGAACGGAAGAAGGAAGCAGCTCGAACCACGGAGCAAACATTGTGAGCAACGCCGTCAGGATTCCTCGCGAATACAGCAGCCCGGACGCAGATGGGGAGCGATCATTCACCCAATCCAGCGTTCGTCATCGCTTTGACTGGATTACCCTTTTCCTTGAGTGGTTCGGGGAAATGGGATTTTTTGCATGGAAGGTGATGCGGGCCGCGGTGCGACGGCCGTTTGAAGGCCGCGAGCTGGTACGGCAGCTCGACGAAATCGGCTCGAAATCGCTGCCCTTGGTTGCGCTGGCGGGTGCGGCCATCGGCGCCGTGCTTTCTCTCGAAAGCCGCAGCAGCCTGGTTCGATTCGGAGCCGAGTCCATGCTCCCCGCCGCGCTCGTGTTTTCCATCATTCACGAAACGGGCCCGATTGTGACTGGCTTGGTGGTCAGCGGCAGAGTGGGAGCCGGCATCGGGGCCGAATTAGGCTCCATGAAAGTGACCGAGCAAATTGATGCTATCGAAGCATCGGGCGTAAATCCCTACAGATACTTGGCCGTCACCCGCATCGTAGCTTGCATCTTAATGCTTCCGCTGTTGACGCTCGCCGCGGACTTCTTCGGTGTGCTCTTCGGTTGGGTTGCGGATACTTTGACTGCCCCTATTTCCCTTCAAAAATTCATCCATCAAGGGTTCGGAGGCACCAGCTTCAGCGATTTTCTCGCGCCAACCCTCAGAACGGCGGTCTTCGGCTTGATCATCGGCATGATTGGCTGCTTCCAGGGAATGCGCGCCAAAGGTGGCACCGCCGGTGTGGGGCTTTCCGCTACAAGTTCGGTGGTCCTCTCCTCGCTCTTTGTCATTCTGGCCGACGTGGTCTTGGTGAAATTGATTCTGGTGTTCTTTCCATGATGCTTCCCGAACAAGCCGCTTCGGTTGGCCGCGAAGAAAGCGCATTTCCCTTGGTGCTGGAAAGTCCCACCGGCCAGAGTGATGGACACGCAGTGGTTCTGCGCGGCTTGAACAAATCCTTCGGGAAGCAGACCGTCCTGGACGAGATTAATTTGACCGTCAAGAGTGGCGACACTCTTGCCGTTCTGGGCCGCAGCGGCACTGGCAAGAGCGTGCTGCTCAAACTGATTATTGGCCTGCAAAAGCCGGATTCCGGCTCCATTTGCGTCCACGAGCAGGAGATCACCCGCCTCGATCTTCGGGAGTTGAACCAAATCAGAAAAACAATGGGATTTTTATTTCAAAACGCAGCCCTTTACGACTCTTTGACGGTTGAGCAAAACGTTTCCTTCCCTTTGAAGCGCCACTCCAATATGACGAAATCGGAACGGGCCGCCCGCGTCAAGGAGCTGCTGGCTAGCGTTGGCATGGAAGGAGATCTCAAGAAAATGCCCTGTGATATTTCCGGCGGGATGCAAAAACGCGTGGGCCTGGCCCGCGCCCTGGCGCTCAAGCCCGGTATCCTCTTGCTCGATGAACCCACGGCGGGACTTGACCCCATAACGTCGGGCGAGATCGACGAGTTGATTCTCAAGCTGCAAGAGCAAAATCACATGGCTTCGATCGTGGTCACCCATGACTTGCAAAGCGCAAAGACGATCGCGGATCGCATCGCGCTGCTCCACAAGGGCAGGGTGCTGATCGAAGGCAGCTTTGAAGACCTTGTGAGAAGCGAT
>JBARCY010000249.1:0-12706 GCA_049794595.1 Candidatus Acidiferrum sp. | reverse complement strand
CCTCTTGCCTCCTCCTTACTTGATGAAGATAAACCCTTTAGCGGCCAGGCAATGCGAAGCCTCCCGGCCCTCAGCGTGCTCTCCATCCCATGGAGACATTTGTCCTTGCGAATCCAAATCAAGATTCTCTTCGTCACCAAACGGTAGCTGCATGTAGCTGCCTGGCATCCAAGCTAAAAAGGGCGCCGACTACTGGTCGCAAGATTTTCAGGAGGGTAATCATGGATGAGTACCAAGATTCGAACCACAACGAAGACGGCTGGACAGCCCAGCGAGATCGCTACAACCCCATATTGGTCATTGCCGTGGTGGCGCTGCTCGTTATCGCTGTAGTGGCCTTCTCCTACGGCTATCGCCAGAAGTCGGAGCTCAGCCAGGCCACTGCGCAGGCCGCAACCGCTAGCGCCGCGACGGCCCAGTTGCAAGCCCAAGTCAATACTCTCACCGCAAAGCTAAATGAAATCACCGCAGCGCAAACCCCCGCCCCGGCAGCGTCGTCCACGGCGGCTCCCGTACTTTCTTCGGATGAGACCCCGCAATCCCCGGAACCCTCCTCCATCCTCGCCGCTACGCCCAAGCCGGTCCACGCGAAGCATCATCTTGCTAAGCACCACGCTCCTCCGGTCGATAAAAAATATCTCGAGCTTCAAGCTCAGCTGGCCGACCAGCAGAAGCAATTGAAAGACACGCAGGACGAAGTTGCGAAGGACCGCTCCGATCTCGAAGGCTCCATCAATTCCACTCGCGACGATCTTAATTCCACTCGTGATAATCTCAACGGTTCCATCGCCAAGACCCACGACGAACTTGTCGCCCTCGAAAAGCGCGGCGAACGCAGCTATTTCGAATTTGACCTCTCCAGGTCAAAAGAGTTCCAGCGCGTCGGGCCTCTCACTATTTCTCTTCGCAAAGCAGACACCAAGCATAAGCACTACAATCTCGCGATGATGGTGGACGACAGCGAACTCCAGAAGAAAAATGTAAATCTCTATGAGCCGATCTGGATTCACACCGATGCCGATTCGCAGCCCGTGCAGATCATCGTCAACAAAATCGACAAGGACCACGTCCACGGCTACATCAGCGCTCCCAAATACAAGCCGTCCGAATTGGCAGCGGCCAGCTCTGCCAGCGTCACGCCGGTTTCCGCAAAGTCGCCGGCCAGCACGCAGTCGAACGCGCCAGATCCGCAACAACCACAGCAGCCAAAGCCATAGAATTTTCTCACCGTCATTGCGGCAGGACGTTGCGCTAGGTGTCCTGCCGCTTTTTTCCTCTTCTCTCACATTTGCAATGACTATGGCCGGTGTTCGAGCGCCGGCTTCAGCGTAACATGGCTGTCTTTGAAGATCTCCAGCGTGCGCTTCCAGTCGGCAAATCCAGGCGCTTTTAGAACCATGTTGTGATTCCCCGCCGGAAGCTTCAGTTTTGCAGGAGCGTTGCCGACGAATTTCTCGTCCACGTAAATTTCCGCTCCATCAGGTTCCGACGTAATCGCCACAGTGCCAAATCCGAGCGGAGCCTGGCTCGTCTCAGATTCGGCTGCATCATCCCCTGCAGCATTAGCGGAGTTAGCGTTGCTCGAAGCCGCCTGCGTTTCGCCGCCAGACGAAGCAGACAGCGCCGCTTCGGACCCTTT
This sequence comes from Candidatus Acidiferrum sp., assembly GCA_049794595.1. GTDB lineage: Bacteria > Acidobacteriota > Terriglobia > Acidiferrales > UBA7541 > Acidiferrum. Next base: position 11,067 of record JBARCY010000249.1, on the reverse strand, counting down.
GCCTCCGCCCGCCGATTCGGCGCCAGTGGAAGCCGTCAGCGCCCCACCCGTTGATCGTGCGCCCTCGGCGGAGCGGACCGCCGAAACATTGGGATAAAATCGATGCAACACATTCAAAACATCCGATGCGCTCAGCGCAAATCCGATTCCCGTCACATTCTTCTTGATCAGTTTTTCCGTGTTGATCCCGATTACCTCTCCCCGGCCGTTCAGCAGCGGCCCCCCGCTGTTTCCCGGATTGATCGGCGTATCCGTCTGGATCCACGTCCCCGGCCCCGCATTCGGAAATTGTCCAACCGCGCTCACCACACCTTTCGTCACGCTGAAAAGCATGGCGTCCCCAGGATTGCCGATCGCCAGCACGTTCTCGCCTTGCCGCACCGTCGTTGCGTCCGCCAGCGTCAAATGCGGAAAATCCTTCCCCTCCACTTTAGCCAGCGCAATGTCCAGCTCAGGGTCGATGTACACGACTCTTGCTTCCAACTCTTGGCCTCCCGGAAGCATCGTGTGCAGCGTCTCTTCCCCTCGCGCCAAGTGCGCGTTCGTTACGATGACGCCCGTCTCGGTTACAAAAAATCCTGTTCCCGATTTATCCAATCCCTTCAAATAAACAACTGCTGGCTTTGTCTTCCGCACCAGCTCCTCGAGAGATAGTTCCGGTTCGAGATCAACGCTCCTGTCTGGCGATAATCTCGCCTTGACCCCGCCCGTAAACACTTGCCCGATGGCTTCCAGATCCACCTCAAAGCGATCGCTCTTGATCAGCCAGTATTCCCCGTGATTTTTCCCATTCAGGGAAATCCACTCCATCGGTCCGTCCGTCATACGAATCTCTTTGGTCGCGAATCCTGCCAGGCTGAGGCGGGCGACCATGGCATGCTCCAGCCGCGCGCTCATCGACGTCCTTGGCTTGTGAAAGTATCCTCCCGGGTAGTCTTTCTCGAACGGCGTCGTGCCCGCGAGCACTCCGTCGATCTCTACCGTCGCTCCGGGTGGTTTGCTGGTGATCTTGAGGGTTTCCGCCGGCGCGCCCAGCGGGCAGAGGGATAGAAGCAAAATCGCCGCGGCACGAGCGCCCGAAGTCATCGGAGGACCTCGCTGGATAGATAAACCCGCCAGTTAATATACCATAGTGATATAAATGGAAAAAGGTGATTCTAAGTTTGCTTGGCCCGCTCTGTGCTCTTCTCGTAGCCCGGGCAGGAAAGCACCGGCAGCCGCGGGTACTTGGCGAATCGCTGATCGCTGCGCGAGAGTTCGCAGGAAAGAAAGATGGATCCGCGATCGGATTCCACCCGGCGCGCATGCTGGCAATCCGCGCAAAGGCCTGCCCTCTCACGCGTTACACCAGTATCCGTGGTGTTCCCCATGCCGCAAGAATACCGCAGCGGCATCCGGAACGAATAGAATCCCATCCGCACCGCTCTAGCGGCTTCTGCGAACTTCCTTCACCGCCGCCATTTGCGTCCGCGCTTTGTTCACAAACCCCACAAACCTCCGCGCCAGTTCATGAATCCGTTCCTCTTGACGCAACCTTATGGCTTCTTCCGGGACTAGCTCCCCTCCCACGCCGATGGCCGCTGCTCCCGCCAGAATGAAATTTGCGGCCGTCAATTGATTTACGCCTCCTGCCGCGATCAGCGGCACTTGCCGGAACGGCCCCTTCAGCGCCTTGATGTATTTGTCGCCGCCAACCTGTGAACATGGGAAAACCTTGACGAAGTCCGCTCCTGCCTTCCACGCCATCGTCACTTCTGTCGGTGTCAACGCGCCCGCCAAAACCACCACCTCTTTCTTAATCGAAAATTCCACGAGTTGCAGATCGAGGCCCGGGCTTGTCAGGAATTTCGCTCCCGCATCCAGACACTGCCTCGCTGTTTCCGTCTCGAACAGCGTCCCCGCGCCCACGATCACGTCTGGGCTGTTTCGCGCCAAATCGGCGATCAGCTCGATGGCTCCCGGCACGGTCATCGTGATCTCCACGATCGGTATCCCGCCATGAGAGACCGCCTCGGTGGCAAACCGCGCATCCTCTGCCGAACGGAAACGCATGGCGGGCACAATCCCAATTTCTTCAATTCGCGCGCGAACTTCTTCTCTTTTCATGGAATCCGTATCCTTTTGCCGCGCAACCGTGCCACTTCATCTGGCGAGGTCTTGACAAATTCCATCCATATCGTTTTTCACTCTCGTAAATTCCGCCATGGCCGTCCATTTTTCCACGCCTCGAAGAGAGTCTCGTTCACACACTTTCTTCGAAGCCCGGTTCGGGCTCGGGAAGTTTATCGCCATCGTTTGCAAACCAAACATATAAGGTCGGCAAAAGAAAGACACTCAGAAGGAGCGCCCCAACCAAGCCTCCCACAATCACTATGGCGAACGGCCGTTGCGAATCCGAACCAATCTCGCGCGAAAGCGCCGCCGGCAACAATCCGAGCGTCGCCACGAGCATGGTCATCATAATGGGCCGAAGCCGCAGAACCGCTCCTTCGATGGCCGCATCCTCGACCGTATGACCGCGCACTCGCAGCTGGTTGATATATTCCAGCATGATCACTCCGGTCTGCACTGCAACGCCAAAAAGCGCCAGGAAACCGACACCCGACGAAACGCTAAAATGCGTGCCCGTCAGCAAAAGCGCAAGCAGTCCGCCGATCGGCGCCATCGCCACGTTCCCGAGTAGCAGGAGCGCCCATTTCAGCGAGCGGAACATCGTGTAAAGAATTCCAAAGATCAGCAGAATGGTTAGTGGAACGATTACCAGCAGCCGCGCCTCGGCACGCTGCTCGCTCTTATACTCACCTGCCCAATCGATGTGATAGCCGCGCGGCAGTTGCACCTGTTCATGGACCTTCTTGATGGCCTCTTCCACCGCGCCACCCAGGTCTCGCCCGCGGACGCTGTACTTGACGGCCACATAGCGCTGGTTCTCCTCCCGGTATATTTCCGAGGCCCCGTCCCGTTCGTCGATCTTGCAAAGCTGTGCCAGTGAGACTCGTTCCCCGGAGGGAGACAACAAGCGAATATTCTGAATGGCCTCTTTTGTGTCGCGATACTGCGGCAGGTACCGTAACACCAGGTCGTACCGCGCCTCGCCTTGAAGCACTTGCGTAAGCGCTGTCCCTCCCACCGCTGTCTGGATCGCATCTTGTACATCCGCCACATTGATTTGGTGCCGGGCGGCTTCCGCGCGATCCACCTGCACATCGAGGTTGGGCTGGCCCAATACTCGAAAGACTCCCAGGTCTTCAATTCCCTGAATGTTCCGCATGATGGCGACGATCTGGTCGGCCTTTGCCTCAAGTACTTTCAATTCGTCCCCATAAATCTTCACGGCCAGTTCGCCTTTCACTCCGCTTACTGCTTCCTCCATATTGTCTTCGATAGGCTGTGAAAAACCCCATGAGACGCCTGGTATCTTCTCCAATTCGCGGCTCATTGCTGCGATCAGTTCATCTTTATTCTCGTGGAACACCGGGCGCCATTCTTCCTTCGGTTTCAGGTCGACGAAATACTCTGTGTTGAAAAAACCTGTCGTGTCCGTCCCATCATCGGGCCGCCCTACCTGGCTCCAGCACTGGGGAACTTCGGGAAATGAACAGAGAACGATTCGCGCCTGATTCATCAGCCGTGTGCCTTCGTCAGGTCCGGTGCTGGGCGCGAGCGTGCCGCGCACCCACATTGCGCCTTCGTCCAGGTGAGGCAGAAACTCGGAGCCGATAACTCCTCCCACCGTCAGATAAATGGCCACTGCCAATCCAAAAACCGCCCCACCCACCGTGACAGCCCGATGCTCGATCGCCCATCTCACTGCGGCGCGGTAGTGCGTTTTCAAGAACTCCATGACCGGGTTGCGCCATTCGCTCACGCCGTTGCGGAATAAGACGCTGGAAAGAACTGGCGCGATCAGCATGGAAAATAACAGCGCCCCGAGCAGTGCAAAGGCCACTGTCCAAGCCATCGGATGAAATAAGCGTCCCTCGACTCGTTGCAAAGTGAAAATCGGCAGATACGCGGTGATGATGATTCCGATCGCGTAGAAGACCGGCCGCTGCACTTCGTGGGCCGCTTCGCGGATGCGCTCTAGCACTGTCCTATAGTTATTCGAAGGATGGCTCAAGTGACGGACAATGTTCTCCACCATGACCACCGCGCCATCCACTACCATCCCGAAATCCAGCGCGCCAAGAGACAACAAGTTTGCGGGAATGCCTTTCAGCTTGAGACACGTCGCGGCAAACAGCAGTGAAAATGGAATCGTCAGGGCGACGATCAGTGCTCCCCGCACATTCCCAAGAAAGAGAAAAAGGATGATGACGACCAGGATGATGCCTTCCGTAAGGTTGTGCAGCACCGTATGCGTCGTCAGGTGCACCAGATCGCTCCGGTCAATAAACGGCACTACCCTTACGCCCTGTGGCAAAATATGATCATTCAGCTCTGCCACCTTCGCGTGAATTCCAGCAAGTACCGCGTCCGCATTTGCGCCCTTACGCAGGAGCACGATGCCCGAAACCACGTCGTCGTTGTCGATAATCTTCCCGTCTTCCCGATGAATCGCACGCGCGGTCTGCCCGAGCCGGATCTTCGGGCCCTGAGCGACGACGGCAATATCCTTTACACGCACCGGTGTGCCGGTTTTACTCACGATGACGGTGTTTTCGATATCGCTTACGTCTTTGACTAAGCCCACCTCTCGAATGTTAATTTGTTGCAGACCCGATTGAATGAAACTGCCTCCAGCATTGGCGTTGTTGTTTGTGAGCTGCTGTTCTACTTGCGCGAGGCTCAATCCGTAAGAGATCAGTTTATTGGGATCGACACGAACCTGATACTCGCGCGTCGGTCCGCCGAAGCTCGAAACATCGACGACATCAGGCACGGCCTTAAAGTTTTTTTCGACCACCCAATCTTCCAGCGACTTCAAGTCCATTACGTCATAGTTCGGATTCGTGCTTTTCAGTGTAAAGAAGTAGATTTGGCCCACGGGACTCCAGTCCGTCCCCATCTGTGGCACAACGCCGGGCGGCAATGTCACCTGCGAAAGCCGCTCCAGAACCCGCTCCCGGTTCCACGCGTTTTCTTCTTCGTCATCGAAAATCAGCTTTAGGTCCGAGAGCCCGAAAAGGGAGAAGGACCGCAGATGAACTACGTGGGGGATGCCGTTCATCACGATTTCCAGCGGTATTGTCACCTGCTGTTCGATTTGTTCCGCGGAAATTCCCGGCCACTGCGTGATGATCTCGACGTAGTTATTCGCGACATCTGGGTACGCTTCCACGGGAAGCTGATGAAACGAAATCGCGCCCCATACCAGCAGCAATAAGGCCGCTCCGAGCACGAAAAAACGGTTCTCCAGCGCGAAATCGACAACTCTTCGAATCATCTACTGCTCCACCGTGTTCTGCAAAACCAGTGCGTTGCTCACCACCTGTTGCCCCGCTTCCACTCCGGCGACAATCTCCTGCATCTTGTTGGGAAGCGTCTCGCCCAGCGTGACTTCCACACGCCGGAATTTCTTTTCCCCCGCCGGCGCATAAATCCAATCCCGGTCGTGCAGATGCAAGATGGCATCCGCTGGAATTGCTGCATGCATTTCCTTTTTCTCGCTGCGGATCGTTGCCGTCACAAACATCCCTACTTTCATCAATCCCGGGTTCGCGACTTCAATTCGCACCTTAGCCGTACGAAGGTTGGGATCCAGAATCGGGCCGATATTTCCGATTCGCCCGCGGAACACCCTGTCGGGATAAGCGTTTAAGCGAATGTTCGCGCTCTCTCCGACATGCACTTCGGCAAGACCATTCTCGTAAACGTCGCAGAGGATCCACACGTCGCTCAAATCGGAAATCGTGAACGGATTAGGCGATCCTAAGCCTGCCACGCCTGCTGCGTTGGTAACTTGCTGATCGGTGATCACTCCCGACACCGGCGCGTAAACGTCAACGATGCCTGACGGATGATCGAGCGGGCTACCCAACACGCGGAGATGTTCGGCCGCCGTTTCCACATCAACATGCGCTTTGTTTTCCACGTCCTCCGCCGTCTGAGAATCGTTCAAAGAAAACGCGCCCTTCTCGTACAGTAGTTTGGCCCGTTCAAGTTGAGCACTGGCCAGCTTTTCGTCCGCCACTGCTTTCCTGTAATCCGAAAACGCCGCGGCAATATCCTCGCTCTGCACCCGCATCAACAGTTGCCCTTTCTTCACCGTATCGCCGAGCCGCGCTTTGATCTCCACTACGCGCCCCGTAGCGATCGAAATGACTGGCACCGTTCGCGAGATATCCGGCGTCACCACTCCCGTCGCGTTCAGTTCCCTCGCGGCCGCGTGCGCTACCGCGGTGAAAAGCGGGAATTGTTCCGGATGGACGACCTTGACCACGTTCACATCCTGTTCGTGCTCGACCACCGCCGGCGGCGGCGCTTCCGCTTTCGGGTCACCTCGACTCTCGCCGCAGCTTCCTGCGAGACACGCCAACCCAAGCGAAAGGGCCAGGTATCCAAAGCCCATGCGAATCATTGTGTGACCTCTCGCCCTGCCACGAGATTCGTTCGTCTCGCGGATCTAAAGGTATAAGCAGACAACTCTAGGAGTGGATCGAATCTGGCAATGGATCGAACGCCGCGGCATCGCTTCTCTTTCGAAAGCGCCGCGCAAGGATGTATTGCCATGGCCGTTGAACTATATAAACGGCCCCAGGCCCGGCAGTTTACGGGCGTCAACGGAATGTTTAAGCTTGAAAAACGAACGATGGAGGAGCGCGGCCAAGCAGTGAGAAAAGAAGTAGGCGAGCCTTGCCAAAAGAGACAAACGATAAAACTTGTCGCGGATGCGAGGGCAAGCGCTGGATCTGGTTTTTGGCCCCTAATTCTTCCGCGAAATATTCCGAACGGAGCAGAACAGCGCTATCGCAGAGCGGTACCGCTCCAGACTCCCAAATCGTTGTGCATTCCCAAACCGCCGATGGAAACGCATCCGGTGTGGCCAGAGTGAAATTTCCGTGACCGTCATTCAGCAGGACGGCAACCTGCTGGTGCAACCAGGCCGTGCTTACCAGCAGATCCAGCGCGTCGTCGCCATTGACGTCGCGCGCCACGATTTGCAGCCCGCCGGCCGGCGCGGATACGTCAAAACGTTGCGCGGGGCCCGCAGTCAGACGGAATCGAATCGAGTAAGACGAGGTAGTGGAAAAGACGGTGTTCTGGGTTTCGACGGTCGCCAAATCCGGTTTGCGGTCCCCGTCGAAATCGGCGATGGCAAAGACCGAACTGAAAGCAGTCGAAGCATTCGGCGAGGGATGCATCGGACTTTCGGCGCCGATTGTCCTGCTAGCCGCAACGAGAACAGCGCAGAGAATTAGTAGAGTTCTGCCAGTGGCCTTTGCGGCGCGGAAGCCCTTGTGAAGCTCAGGGAGCATAGACTCCAGCTAACAGTAGGGCTGCATGGCGCAACCCGTGCGATTCTGCTTTGGCAGAATACCATTTTCAGCACGCAAGAAGCCTGTTCTCGCTTTGAGAAGTTTGCGAGAGACTAACGCCTCCCAGGCGGTGCAGCCGCGGGAGCGCCGGTGGGCGCAGCGGGAGGAGCCGGCGGCTTGTCGAAATGTGCATCATCGATTTGTGGGTCAAGTTCGATCTTATCCACAACGATTCTCTGCGTGTCTTCGGATCCAGGATTGTTGGAAACCAGCTCGAACGCGAATTTCAGTCCACCCACATCCCGGTAATCGTGGAAAAATGTCTCGCGTGTAACGGATTCGCCGCTGACGGTATCTGCCCCGCTCCACTTGGTCAGCAAAAACGTCTCGGAATCGAACGAATAGTTCGAAACAGTGCCGTCCTTGTGCGTCACTTTCAGAATGTAGGCGTCCCGGCCTTCCACTTTCTCGGTTCCCGCCAGTTCGATCTCGTTTCCTTTGCCTTTGGCATCCACTAGCGGCCCATCGAAGTCCGCTTCATTCGCGGCATCCTTAATATCGTCCGCAGACATCGGCTCCGGAGCATTCTTCCCGGCGAAAGGGTTGATCACCCAGCCCCCATCCTTGCCGTTGAATGTGCGCACAACGGTCTTGTCACGGATGGTCACTTCGTTGTGCATTTTGCCTGGCCGCTTGAATTCCGCCAGAAACGGACCATACATTTCCGGGTTGAAATAGATCGTTCCCGTGATGCGCTCCGTCTGGATGGCCTTGGCCTTTTCCAGTCCACCCCGCGCAGCCAACACTTTAGCGATAACTTCGTCCGCCGTCTGTGTCGGCGCTGCCTGGACCAGTGCAATGCCCATTGCCGCTAGAAGCCCGAGCCCGGCAAAGGCGGAAAGCGGCGTGAATTGCGTAATCTTGTGAAATTTACTCTTCATAGTGGTCCAATCCGTCCGGCGCCGCCCTCTGGCGGCAGCATGTTTTATCCTATCAAAGAGTCGCTCTAGGTCAATTTCGTTGCCTGCACGGAAATCCGTCCAGCCCTCGAAGGGGAGCGCCATCCAAGCATAATGGAAAGACGCAGCAGGGCGGCTGGCACTCTGCGAAGCCGATGTCAGCGGGGCCGGAGCCCACCAAATGTGCCTGCGGTCAGCAGAGCGTAGACGAGGCCGTCGAAAACTTCCTTGAAGGTCGCGCTCCAGGTTTGGCTCTTCCAGATAGGGTTGCTGAAGCAGCCCAGGCGGAGGTCAAGGGCTTGAGAACCAGGGACGTGGTTGTTGACCACTACACGGCACTGAAGAACGAGCCATCCCTTGCAACGTAGGCATGGGCCATGCGAGGAGTGTTGAACGCGAAGCCGGGATTGCCTTCACAGTCCAAAAGAATGAGGCCCCCAGTGGCGTGTGTCCGTTGCGCAAGCATGTGCACTGCTTGGCGGGCAGCGAGCATGGCCGCATCCGCAGTACAAGAAGCAGCCGCGTGGTCGGCAGGATCGCGTGAGGAATCAGACACGCAAAAAGTCCCTTTGTCGATCCGTAGCAAATCGACAGTCGTCTTGGCCATGACTATTTTCATAATCGCTTCGCCATATCCCGTGCAAGAAACGCCGCCAGCACCAGAATCGGCGTAGCAACCGCAGCCGATGAGCGGCGAATCGCCCACGCGGCCAGGAAGTTTACAGCATGTGCCGCCAGTGGACGTTCCCGCAAAGAGTTTCCCCTCGGCGTCGAGCGCCACGGCGCCCACCGTGCCTTGTTCATGTCCGCGATGATGAGCAGCGGCGTGCTTGTCCTGTTTGCAATGGCGCCAAGCTTCCCGCTCCGCCTCGCTGACGAGCTCCTCCGGATCGCAGAGAGAAATGCCATGATCCCTGGCGAAGCGCTCGGCGCCCTGGCCGACCAGCATCATGTGCGGACAATGCTCGAGCACGGCGCGCGCCAGCCGAATGGGATTGCGGATGCGCTGCAAAGCAGCGACAGCGCCGGAACGAAGCGTCGCCCCGTTCATCACGATGGCATCGCATTCGACGCGGCCATCGAGATTCAGATGCGAGCCGAACCCGGCATCGAAAACAGGCTCGTCCTCAAGCATGAGTATCGCAGCCTCAACGGCATCTAGCGCCGAGCCACCGCGGGAAAGTAGGGACCATCCGGCGTCGAGAGCCGCCCGGCAGCCGGAATTGCAGGCGTCCACGGCTTCATCCGGAATATCCCAGGCGCCGCCGTGGACAATAAGGGCAGGTTTCATCGCGAGGAGAATGGCAAAGCCCGGCGAAATTGTCCAGAACCGGGAGGGACGGCTGTCTTTATCCTCTACACAAAGAAGTCGAGAAAGAAAAGAACCACGCCGAGAAAAAGTAGTAGGAAAGCAGGATTAATATGCCGGCGCGGGAAGCGACTGAGCGAACCCAAGAACTGCGAAGGCATAGCCTTCAGGCGAGACTCTTCGCGGAGACCATAAAACGGGCCGATGACCGTATAACGGGAAAGGCTGCGCCGGAAGGCGCCAAATTCATCGTGCGCCCACACGGAGAAATCATCTCTCTTGCGCCAGATCAGAGCAGCGCCAATGGAAAATGTCACGTAGCCCAACAATGTCAGTAGCCCGAGCGCCGGACCAGCTCCCCAATACATCTCGCCTCGCAGACGACCCCGCTGCAAAAAATAGGACGCAAAGAAAATCCCAAAGGTTACTCGTCCTCGTGGATGGTAACCAGCCGGACGATTTCAAACTCTTTCTGGCCCGCGGGCGTAGCCACCTGAACTTCGTCGCCGACCTTGCGGTTAAGCAAAGCCTTGCCAATCGGCGAGGTCGTTGAGATCAGCCCCTTCTCGACATCGGCCTCTTCGGTCGTCACCAGCTTGTATTCGATTTTCACTTCGCGCTGTGTATCCAGCACCAAAATCCGCGAACCATAACCACTGCGGTCTTTCGGAATATTGCTGAGATTCAACATCCCGAGATCGCCCATCCGCTTTTTCAGCTGGCCGATACGCGCGTTGACGTAGCCCTGCCGCTCTTTGGCGTACTTATACTCGGCGTTTTCAGAAAGGTCGCCATGCGCGCGAGCTTTGGCGATCTCCTTGGGGAGATCGATGTTGAGCTCGTGCTCGAGGTGGTCGATCTCTCCTTGCAAGCGCTGCTTAATTTTCGCCAGCGGGTCAGACATGGTTCACGATCACCAGGATTTCCGTTGCTAAAAAATGTTCGCGGAGTCCGGTCTCACAGGATGGTTCGCCGGACCCCGCGCGAGCAAGCATTATAGATGCGGGGCAATTCCCGCCACAAGGGGCAGTCGCAGTTAGTTTTAGCCGTTACCCAGCTCGGCCGGCAACCGATGCAACGCAACTAACAGAGCATCGAGCCGGCCAAGCTGCTGGCTGGATGACTCAACGAACATTGAGGTCGATACTCTCAGATCTTGTATGGGCCGCCCCATCTTCGATTGTTAGTGTATAAGTGGTTGTTTTTCTTGGAGATACGTCCACGCAATGCGCCAGCGACGGCCAAACCGCTTGTGTTTGTGGCTCGAGTTTAACGCTCTTGGCGTTGGACACTCCGTAGCATAGTTGAGCCGACTCCCCGCGCCGGATGACCTTCGGGCTGGCGTAGAAGTCCAGAATCGTGAACTCCTTGCCTCCCATCT
>JBARCY010000248.1:0-4167 GCA_049794595.1 Candidatus Acidiferrum sp. | reverse complement strand
CGCCATCCTCGCCGACGGCACGCGCCTTCCCGTCAGCCGAGCCGGCTACGCCCGCCTAAAAACCCTCCTGGACCAGCGCTCCTAGCCGGCACCCTATAATTCCTGATCTTTCTGGCAGACGAAGATTCGACTTGACGGCTGTGCACTTGCAACGACCTACGGCAACGGCTTCCAAAGCGTTTTTGACAGGGCGTGGCGGAAGTCAAAAGCCCGATCCGATCTAGGAACCACATCTCGTCGCAGCGCAGAAGTCTCATTACCCATTTTTCCGGTTACCGCGTTTCCCAGGACTTACGTAGCCGCTGGGCAGCAGTGAGTCAGTTTGGATCACATGCTCTGGTCAGCTATCATTGCAGGACTATGAAGTGGGAAAAGCTTTTCGGAAAACGCCCAAAGAGGCTGCCTGTATGGGCAGCGTTGTGTACCGGACGTGCCGACGGATCAAATCCAAAATATCTTTCCCATGTAAAGCACGCAATCCTTGCGATGGTGCGTGCGCCAGAGCCTGACGCGCAGAGCACCATCTTTGCTCTGCTGCAATCGAATGGCTGGCGTGAACCAGAGATCAAGAATCTGAAACTACTGGGCCAGCCGTTCCACAGCGATGATCCGACTATGCGTGCCTGTCACGAGAGCGCGGTAAAGAAAGAGGGTGGAATCGTGGTGTATTCAGATCCGATCGATGAAGCCTGACGCTTTGCTCAGATCAAATTGACCTGTTAGCTAGTCGCGTTGCCGGACATCTTCCCCAACAAATTCCACTTGGACGGTTAGTCGTTACCGGAAACTTGAAATCCACATTTCCGGTAACCGCGTTAATCAGGACCCTGCCGCTACCCTGATCCGTGATACCCTCGCCTCATGGACAGAACTAGCTCGCAGGCTATGAACAGCCGGTTGACTTACCCCGGCCAGCCCCGCGACGACAACCTGATGGAGTTTTTCCTCAAGCTAACCGGGGCATTCCTCAAAAAGGTCCTGCTTGTACTACTGGTTTGGCTCTTCGACATCCTGCCCTGACTTGCGCCACATTTGCTCGGTCCGCGCATAAGACCCACATCTCCGGTAACCGCGTTAATCAGGCTTTCACTTCGCTCCGTAAGAGCCTCAGCCGCACATTGCCAGGGCTATTCTCAAGCTGGTTCTTCATAGATTCTTTTTCTTTCGGAGGTAGAGAATCACCAAGACCGCCGCTATAGCGACGGTGATCACGTAGAGGGGATGGGGAAACATCGGAAACATGAGTAGAGGCTACCAGAAATATTGCCTATCGAGGCCCTGTTGAAAGACACCTTGAAACCAGCAGGAATCTCCCGGAAGAAGATCAACTCGTAGTAAGTGGCATAACCGGAGAAGTTCGTACGAAAAACAGCATTTCTTCGGGCCTTATTCGTACACACCTACCGCGGACCATTTGAGGGAAACCGCGAACAACATCGTCTATCGCAGTTGACGAATCACGCTACCCGCTTCACCCAAATCCGCGACGTCGCCGGTTTTCCTAAGTGCATCGTCCGGCCGTCCGCGCGCAGCGTCATCGTCTCGTCATACTCTTTCTTCTGCACGCGCACCGTTTCTCCCGGCCGCAGATGCAGTCCATCCAGAAATTCCAGGAACTGCTCGTCTTTCTCGTAGACGCACAATATCTCCGCCTCGTCGCTGGCGGCTAAATCGGAGAGCAGAACTGCTCCCTCTTTGCGAAGTTGTGCGACTCCTCCGCGAATCGGTACCCCGTGCGGGCAGCTCTTCTTCCCGCTGAATCGCTTCAGCAGCAGCGCCTCGACTTCCGGCGAAATGGCATGTTCCAGCCGCTCCGCTTCCGCGTGCGCCTTCGCCCAGGGCAATCCAATCACGTCCGTCAGAAGCATCTCCGCCAACTGGTGCCGCAGCGCCATCCGCTCCGCCACCTGCCTTCCCTTCCGCGTCAGATCAATCCCTCCGTTCCGGTCAACCCGCACGAGCTCGTCCCTCGTCATCCGCTTCAACGCCGCCGTCACCGCCGGAGGGGTGACGCTCAATTCCTCCGCGAGCCTCGCGCTGATCGGCGTCTGGTCCTCCTCTAGCATTTCCCAAATAGCCTTGAGGTAGTCTTCCTGCGAAACGCTCGTTTTTTCTCGCCTCAAACCAGCTTCTCCTCGCCCCCGTCGTAAGGCTCGTCCCGCCCAGACTCGCCAATGCCCTGTTGTTTGATATGCCCGGATTTCGTGTCGCTGCGCCCGTGGTTTCGCAGCCTGTCTGCCAGCTTTGCCACCCGCCTCTCAATGTCCTCGAAGATTCTCTGATAAAGCTCGGCGTCCGCGCCATAAGGATCTTCGACGAGCCAATCCTCCACTTGTGCCGGATCATCGAAGGCGATTTCCTTCGGCCGCCCGCTCATATTAACAATGATGCCCGCCCCCCGCAGCGCCTCGAACTGAATCGGCTTCGATTCCAACCCCGCCGCCGGATATCCATTTCTGACGAGAGTCTCGATCGTCAGCGGTTCGACCCGTCCCAGCGGCGTCAGTCCCCCACTCGACGGCTCGATAACGTCTCCCGCGAGCCGCGAAGCGATAGCCTCCGCCATTGGGCTGCGGCAGGCATTCCCCAGGCATACAAAAAGTACCTTCGTTCTGCCACGTTTTGTTACCAATCCGGACTTTTCAGACATCAATCTTACTCCGTTGCCTGCGCCACAGAAATCCTTCGCCGCGTCCAGCCCTGGCTACGGCCAATCCTTTCAACGACTTGTGGATTGTGCAATTTTTTTATTGACTTTATAAGACTAACTGTGGTACTCTTTCTCTCAGAGAATTCCATTTGTGCCTGCGGCAGACCATCTGTCGCTTTTTTTGTGTCTCATTCAATGAATCGGTCCAAATCTGTCCCCCGCCGATCCCCTTTAGAATCAACGCTTATAAAACTGATACAAAACAAACAACTTTATCTATCTTTAGAATGAACACTTACATAAAACCCTAGGGGGGGTGGTCCGATGAACCAGGGTGGGACAGCCAATCCTGGCTGTCTCTGTCTCCTCCTCCCTCAGCGATCCTATCCCGCGACGGTAGCCGGCCGCCTAGGACTAACCGCGACAAGATCGAGAAAGTGTCTGTGCACAGCCGTATTGTTCGTGAGCTCAGGGTGAAACGTTGCCGCCATGATGCCCCCCTTCTGGACGAGCACAGGATTGCCGGCGAGCTCGGCAAGGACTTCCAAGCCCGGGCCGACGCGCTCGATAATAGGCGCACGGATAAAAACCATTTCCATTGGCGCATCCGTCAGCTTGCAGGGACCAAAGAACACATCGCTGGCCAGCTGCCGGCCGTAAGCGTTGCGCAGAACGGTCATATCCAGCAGCCCCAAAGAGGCCTGCGGAGGATTCTTCACCTCCGTCGCAAGCAAAATCGCGCCAGCGCAAGTCCCAAAAATGCCCCCGCCCTCCGCCGCAAACTGCTTCACCGCGTCAAACAGCCCCTCTTCCTGCAAAAACTGGAGCTGCGTAGTGCTCTCCCCGCCAGGCAAAATCACCCCTTCGCACCCGTCGAGATCTTCGACCGTACGCACCTCGGCGGTCTCGACGCCCATGCCAGCGAGCATCGCCGCATGCGCTTCAAAATCCCCCTGTACCGCCAGAATCCCAATCTTCACTTCATGCACTCCATTCCTCTCGTAGGGGCACGTCGAGCTGTGCCCGTCTTAGTCGTAGCACGCTGTGCCGTACCGGTCTTCGTAGCAACACAGCACGCAGCCCGCTAAAAATCTGTATCAACAATCCCCCAAAAGCCCTTACCAGCCGCGCGTCGAGAGCATGTCCTTCTCTTCAAGCTGGCGCACATCAATCCCGCGCATCGCCTCGCCAAGCTCTTCGCAAGCTTCGAGGACTGCTTTCGGATCGTCGAAGTGCGTTGTGGCTTTCACCACGGCTTTGGCGCGCGCTTCGGGATCGCTGGACTTGAAAATCCCCGAGCCGACGAAGACGGCTTCCGCGCCGAGTCGGCGGACCAGCGCGGCATCCGCTGGCGTTGCGATTCCGCCCGCGGAGAAATTCGGCACTGGCAGCTTCCCGGTCCTCGCGATCTGGCGAATCAGTTCAATCGGCGCACTGAGTTCTTTGGCCTCATGCATCAGCTCGTCGTCGCGCAGAGTCGTCAGCTTCTTCATCTGGCTGACGATCGTGCGCATGTG
>JBARCY010000247.1:0-9929 GCA_049794595.1 Candidatus Acidiferrum sp. | reverse complement strand
CGGACGGCTCACTGGAAATTCGTGCTCCGTTGACCATTGGAGCTGATGGACGCCGCTCGACGGTCCGCGAGCGCGCGGGCCTTAAGGTGATGGACATAGGCGCTCCCATGGACGTGATGTGGATGCGAATTAGCCGCAGCCCCACGGATCGGGGGCAATCGTTCGGCCACGCAGACGCAGGCAAGATTCTCATTTTGATCAATCGCGAAGCCTATTGGCAATGTGCATTTGTCATCCCCAAAGGTGAGGGGGAAAGAATCCGGGAAAAAGGGCTGGCGGCCTTTCGTGAAGAGATTGCGAAGCTTGAGCCGTCCTTGCGCGATCGCGTGGAAGAGCTGCGCGATTGGAGGGACGTCAGTTTGTTAACCGTTGCCGTCGACCGGCTTCTGCAATGGCACCGACCCGGGCTCTTGTGCATTGGTGACGCGGCCCATGCCATGTCGCCGATCGGAGGGGTGGGAATCAATTTGGCAATTCAGGACGCCGTGGCGACGGCCAACCTACTCGGCGAAATAATTCTGCGAGGACGCCCCTCCGAGAGCCAGCTTCACGCGGTCCAGAAGCGCCGAGGCTTTCCCACGCGAGCCACACAGGGATTGCAAGTGGCGATACAAAACAACGTGGTTCGAAGAGTGCTGAGTAGCTCGAAGCCGCTAACGCTTCCGTGGCCGCTGAAACTGTTGCAACGCTGGCCCATTCTGCGGCGAATTCCGGCTCGGCTCGTTGGCCTCGGGTTCCGGCCTGAGCATATAAAGACTCCTGATATCCATTCGTCAAAGTAGTCCGCGATCCAGTTTTCTTAAGGAAGATTTGCTTGCTAATAGGCCCAGCGGAGGAGCACACCGCCGGTGGTGTAGCCTGCGCCGACGGCGACGAGAAGGACGAGATCGCCCTTTTTCAAGCGGCCTTGCGCGACGGCGTCGCAGAGGCCCAGGGGAATCGTGCCAGCCGTTGTGTTTCCATATTTGTCGATGTTGACCATGACCTTGTCATCGGCGATGCCCAGACGTTCCTGCATGGCGCGAATAATGCGGAGGTTAGCCTGATGGGGAACGACGAGAGCCAAATCGTTGCTGGTAAAGCCGTTGCGTTCGAGCAGAGTTACAGCCAGCTCCGCCATGCGTCGCACGGCGTACTTGAAGACTTGCGAACCCTCCTGATGGACGTAATGCATGCGCTTCTCGACGGTTTGAGCGCTCGAGGGGTTCAGCGAGCCGCCGCCGGGCATATATAAATATTGGCCGCCCGAGCCGTCAATATCGTGCGAAAAATCCACGATTCCTTTGCCGGGCTCGGATGGTTCCAGGAGGACGGCTCCCGCGCCATCGCCGAATAGCACGCAAGTCGCGCGATCGGTGTAATCCAAAATAGAAGTCATCGTGTCGCTGCCGATGACCAGTACCTTTTTGTGAGCGCCGGAGCCGACGAATTGCGCGCCGACCGTAAGCGCGTAAGCAAAACCGGAGCACGCAGCGGAAAGATCGAAGCCCCAGGCCTTTTTCGCGCCGATGCGGTCCTGCACGAGGCAGGCGGTCGCGGGAAAGAACATGTCCGGCGTGACGCTGGCGAGGACAATCAGGTCAATCTCGGCGGGATCGGTCCTGGTCTTGGCAAGAAGGGCTTTGGCGGCTTCCGTCGCGAGATGCGAAGTGGCCGTGCCGGGTTCGACGGCGTGCCGCTCGCGGATGCCCGTGCGCGTGCGAATCCATTCGTCATTGGTCGCCACCATTCTTTCCAGGTCGGCGTTGGTGAGCACCTTTGGGGGAACGTAGCCTGCGACGCCCGTGATTTTAGCCGCGATGCGGTGGGACATGGTTCTCCTTGGAAGTTACTGGCAACCAAGCGAATCCAAAATTCTATGCGATGCGGATGCGAGGTTACAAGGCGAGAGCGCAAGAAACAAGCATTTGCGGCGGTCTTGCAGCGGCTGGGCAGACGCAAAACCAGCCGGGCGGAATCGCTCAGTCCGACGGCGGCTGAATTTCATGCCGCCACGTGAGCGTGGCGGTTTTTTGCAGCATGGCGGAGACGGAACAATACTTCTGCTCGCTGAGTTCGATGGCGCGCTTTACAGCGTTTTCGTCCAGCGAGCCGCGGAGGCGATACAGAACTTCAAGTTTTGTCCAAACCTTCGGCGGTTCGGAGGCACGTTCTCCTGAGCAGATCACTTCGAGAAATTCGAGTTTTTGGCGCTTTTTCTTGAGGATGCTGACGACGTCGGTCGCAGTGCATGCGCCGAGGGCCATCAGGAGGAGCTCCATCGGGCCGGGGGCTTTGTTGGAGGTTCGGTCGGAGTCGATGATGATGGCGTGCCCGGAAGGGCTGCTGGCTACAAACTTTTCTTCGCCAACCCATTTTACGGATGCTGTTTGCATTTTGCCTCCGAAACAAATTGCGCACTGTGCTTAGTACAGGATAACAAGGGTGAAGCGAATGTTGGAGAGCTGAAACTGAGAGGAAGTCCGGCGTCTTTGGAGACACTCTATTGCGAATGACGAGTTCGACAGCGAAGCGCCGATCAAACAGGTCTGCCGGGACCAGCCGAGCCAAAAAAGAACAGAGGTAATTTGAAAATCCGGCCGAACGTTCGGATTCCGCGATTAAGTATTTGGAGATCGAAGGGAGATACGGAAGCCGCATTCGTTTTCATTTTAAGACGATTCGAATGTGGTTGAAGAGAGGAAGTGAGAGTCCCAAATTGGAACGATCGCAGTAAAACGGGACAGTTTAGGATTGTCAGCTCGGGAGGTGCCCAGGCACTTTGTCGATTGGCTTTTTGTCAACTTCGGCGGGTACTCCTTCCTTTTTCCTTTGTGGGACTCTGCCGCCGGGCAAGTGTTTTGTTGGAGCCTTGGCATCTGGGCTGCGCGGGGTCCAATCGGATGGCGGAAAAGCGATTCGCCAGAATCGCGGAGAAGGATGCTCAAATTCAATACCTACCTCTCGCTTGCCTGCTTGCTCGGGGCCCAGATTGACCACGCGGCAAACAAGTTGTTCCATGGTTTGCGAGTTCTTGACTCCGAGAAGCTGGCCAATCTCCACTGTCAGGGATAACTGTATAAGCGCTCCGTGTGCGTTCACGATCATGGTATGAGTCTCTTCCGAGGCCACGTTCGTTCCAGGTCCTTCTCTCAGCACCAAAATAGGCAGCCGTAGGCAGACACGCTGGCTCCGGCGTAAGTGCGTCGTCTTACTGTTAGTCTGGGAATCAGAAAAACTCATGGTCGAAAGTTCACCCCCTTTCTACGGGCATTTGTGGGGCCAAACTTTAACCAACCGAGCGCTCCCGAAATGGGGGTGACGCGGCACGCACGAGTCACCGGTCACTTTTCCCCTTCACATTTTGTTAACTCGGAACTCAGCCTAAGCGTTGCGCGGACTGGTGGCAGCGACTTCGATGATCGGGTTTGGCAGTTGGCGCATGGTGCGAACGAAGACTTGCACGATAGCCCCGTCAAACTGAGCGTTGGCGCAGCGCTCCAGTTCGGCCAGCGCTTCGGGTGAGCTGCGGCCTTTTTTGTACGTGCGGTCACTGGTGATGGTGTCGTAGGCGTCGGCCACGGCGATGATGCGCGCGCCCAGCGGAATGCCTTCGCCGGAGAGACCGTCGGGGTACCCGGAGCCATCGAAAAATTCGTGGTGATGGAGGACCATCTCGCGAATGCGCGCGAGCGGCTTCAGCGGATCCAAAATTTTGGCGCCAAATCTTACGTGGGCCTTCATGGTTTCCCACTCTTCGGGATTCAGTGGGCCGCTCTTGTTCAATATGTTTTCCGGGATGGCGACTTTGCCGATGTCGTGGAGCACGCCGCCCAGACGAATCTCCTCGATCTCCGCTTCGCTCATGTCCAGAGATTCGGCGATAAGCGCGGCATAAGCGGAAACCTTCTGGGAATGTCCTTGCGTGTAGTGGTCCTTTGCGTCGATGGCAAAAGCGAGCGAAGTAACGGTGTCCAGGACGGCCTGCGGAAGGCCTTCCGGGCCTTGCGTGGAAGTGGGCACGGTGGGTTTGCCGCCGGGAGTTTCGGTCGTGGCCAGTGACTCCGTAAATTGTTTCAAGCGCGAATAGATTTCCTCGAAAGCTTCGGGACCGGTGGAAAAGAGGCGCTTAAGGGTCACGCCAAGATACGCTTCGAGCACATCGCGCTTCCACTTTTTCGCTTCGTTGGGGTCGAAATGGTCGGCCGTGGAGACGGCATTTCCGCCTTGGTGTTTGGACAAGTACATCGAGGCGTCGGCAACCTGGATGAGCTCTTGGGGCGAAGAGCCATGAAGCGGATAGCAGGCGATGCCAAAGCTGGCGCTGATATTTTTCTCGCGCAAAAGCGGATCGGCGGAAACCCAGCCGCGCAACTTGGTGGCAAGCTGGCGCGCGTGTTCCATATTGGTTTCCGGCATGAGAATGACGAATTCATCGCCGCCGTAGCGGGCCACGACGTCGGAGCGCCGGCAATTTGTTTCGAGGATATGGCCGACGCGCTGCAAGACAAGATCGCCTTCAAGATGGCCATAAAAATCATTGACGAACTTGAAGCGGTCGAGGTCCATCAGAACAAGAGCAAAGGCACGTCCTGCGCGTGTCGAGCGCTTCCATTCCGCGGATAGGGCTTCCATAAAGAAGCGATGCGTTTTGACGCCGGTAAGGCCGTCGGTGATGGCCTGCTCTTGAGCCTTCTGGAAGGAGAAGGCATTGTGAAGAGCGCCGGCAATCAGGTCAGCCAGCGTGCGCAGAAGCAGAATCCCTTCTTCAGAGAATTCGATGGGGACCGAGGATTCGACGTACAAAACACCGTGAAGCTGTTCCGCGTAAAACACCGGGAGAGCGATAGACGCAACAGAATCCGGCAGCAGCGGTTTGTGAGGGGAGTCCACGGAAGTCGAAGCCTGATAGTCGGCCAACTGTCCGGTGCGTGCGACATGGCCGATGAGGCCGTGTCCGAGGAGGATGCGCTGGCCGAGAGCGCCGCGGCGCGCGCCCGCTTCGGCCTGGATGATGAGCTCGCGCGTCGAGTATTCCAGCACGCCGATGCCGATGTGATCGTAGCTCAGGCCGGCTTCGAGCTGTTCGACGATCTTGGCAAGCATTTCGTCCGGATTCAAAGTGGCGATGGCATTCCGGGAAATGGTGTTGAGCAGCGAAAGATGACGCGCCTTGGTGCGCTCTTCGTGGAAGAGCCGCGCGTTTTCGATGGCAATGCTAGCTTCGCTGGCCAGCACGCGCAGCAATTCGAGATGCCCTTCGTCAAACGTACGCTCGTTATCCGAAAAAACCGCCATGGCGCCAATGGCGTGGTCGTAGGCGACTAGCGGGACACCGCAGTAGCAACCGCGATCCCGGAGGGGATCGACGCCGAGTTTCCTAACCTCGGCCACGTAGTTGTCGCGGATCAGCACGGGCTGGCGCGTGCGGATAATGTATTCGGTGATGAAATTTCCGGCAGGACGGCTGCGCGCGGGCTTGGGCGTGCCGTCTCTCACTTCCAGATCAAATCGCATTTCATCGCGAAGGGGGTCGAGCGAGGCGATGTAAAAATTCTCGACGTCAAAGAGCCGGCGCAGCTCTTCCCAAACCTTGCGCAACAGATCTTCCTTGTTGAGCGTCGAGCTGAGGGCGCGGCCAATCTCGTTCAAAACGTGCAGCTCCTCGGAGCGGCGGGAAGTTTGCTGGATGAGGTAGCTATTCTCGACGGCCATGCCGATCTGGTGGCCAAGAGCGAGCAGCAGGCGGTATTCCGCCGGAGTAAATCGGCGGCTGTCCGGTGTGCCGAGGAGAAGCACACCGAACGCTTGCTCCTTGGCTTGCAGACTGATGGCCACGATGCTGCGAAGACCCTGCGCGAGAGCGAGTTGGCGGAATCGGCGGATCGGCTCTTCGCGCTCGAGAGCCGCGACGGTATCGTCATTGCGCAGGTCGCGGAATCCGAGGAGACCGCCGAGGCGCGAGACGAGGCCGACGAGATAATCATCGAGCCCTTGTTCCTGCGCGGTCCGGCAGAAATTATCGCTCAGGCCGACGGCCACGACGGACGTGGGACCTTGCGGGTCGCCGTGATGGAGGAAAAGCGCGCCCGCGGGCAGGCGTACGACGCCCAGTACGCGGTCGAGCGCCTGAGAAAGCATGCGCTGAATTTCCCCGCCGACAAAACTCGAGGTAGCCAGGTTGAGATTGGACAGAGCGAGCATGTTGCGCTCGACGCGGCGTTTTTCCTCTTCGTAGAGGGCCATGACCATGAGCATCGCGACGAACGCTGAGGGCACCGCGGCGGCCGTTTGGAAACTGATATCGCGTATGAAGGGAGCGGTGCGGAGAAAGAAGAAAGTCAGGCCGACGGCGGCCCACAAGGCAAATGAGATCGCCAGAAGCCAGTCAGCGAGCGTTTCCTGGCGCCGGCTTTCTTGCCAGAAAACGTAGCTAACCGCAAGGAAGATCGCGGCAGCGGGAAGAATCAAGGGAATGGAAAACATGCCCAGAGAATTGGCTACGGCCCAAATCACGAGCACGCCGCCGGTCGCCGCTGCATGCACGCTCCAAAGTTGCCGCTGGGCATAAAGCTGGGCGCCGAGAAAGAACAGCAAGCCGGCAGCGGCATAGAGCAGTTGGTCGAGCGCCGTCTTGAGCGGCCAGGTGTTCGGGAAGGGCGAGAAAACCGGGCCGAGATAGCTCAGTGCTACGATAGCCCAACCAACCGTCCAGTAGAGAAGATAGGGCCGGCGCTTGAGGTGGTAGATATAGGCGAAGAATGCCGCCACCAAAGCGGTAGCCGCCAGCAATGCCAGTGCAATGAAGCTCTGGTTGGTCAAGGCCTCGGTCAATTCTCCGTCCTACGCGTGGACGGCGCCCTTGCATCGTGCAAAGACGGCGAACCGGTTTGCGCAACAGGGTGCACTCAATGCCCCTTGGCGTCACGCGGAGACAATAGCGCGACGCCGCGAGGGTGTCACCTCGATGCACAAAACAAAGTACTTGTGATTATGGATGATGGAATTTTCAGGAAGCAAGCGTACCGGGGTACCGGTTGCGAAAGAGGCAGCAGGCCGGGGGGTGACAAGTAAGCGACATTTCGACAGGCTGAGAACCCTGGAGGTGGCTGGCTAGGATTACTCAGCCCAACAGGGCCGAGCCCGAAGCAAGGGGATTCGTGGCCCGCACTGCATCATGCCGGGACGAAGGGCAGATTGGACGCAAAATCCGGCATTCGCTAGACTGAAGGTTTGAGACAGGAGCGCAGAGCGGGCTAGAAGCGCGAGCGAGATGACTGATAAAACACAGGGCGGCATACGAGTACGGTTTGCGCCATCGCCGACGGGGTATCTGCACGTAGGCGGGGCGCGCACGGCGCTTTTCAATTGGCTGTTTGCCCGGCGGCACCACGGCAAAATGATTCTGCGCATCGAGGACACCGACGCGGAGCGCAACAAGCCGGAACTGGTGACCGGAATCCTCGATGGGCTCAAATGGCTCGGCGTCGAGTGGGAAGAAGGCCCGTTTTACCAGTCGCAGCGGACGGAACTTTATCTTCTAGCGGCAAAACAGTGCCTGGCGAATGGAAGCGCATTTTTATGCTATTGCCCGGCGGAGAAATACGCAGGCGGAGACTACGCGGAGCCTGGCCAGGACGACGAGCCGAAGGGCGGCGGCGCGCGCCGTGTGACGCGGTGCAGTTGTCGCGACGGCAACCCGTCGACGCCGGGCACGAAACCTGCCGTGCGCTTCAAAGTTCCGCTGGGCGGAACAACAAAATTCGCCGATGTCGTTTTTGGCGAGACGGAATTCTCGAACGACGAGATTGAAGATTTCGTTTTGCTGCGTTCAGGGAAAGGCGACGAGGAATTCGGCCAGTCGATGTACCAGCTGGGCGTCGTGGTGGACGACATCGACATGCGCATCACGCACGTGATTCGCGGCGCGGATCATCTTTCCAATACGCCGAAGCAAGTGTTGCTCTATCGCGCGCTCGGCGCGGAGCCTCCGCTCTTCGCCCACGTTCCGCTGATTCTTGGGCCGGACAAGAAGCGTCTCTCGAAGCGCCACGGCGCGACCGACGTCAACATGTACCGTTCGGACGGATTTTTGCCCGAAGCGTTTCGCAATTTTCTGGCGCTGCTGGGATGGTCGCCCGGGAACGACGATCAATATCTGCGAACGGAAGAGCTGATCGAGAAATTTTCCCTCGAGGGCGTCAGCCGCACGAACGGAGTATTCGACCGGCCGAAGCTCGAGTGGTTCAACACGCAGTATCTGCAGAAATTGCCCATCGAAGAGCTGCTGCCGGAAGTGGAAGCCGAACTGAAGCGCAGCAAATTGTGGAAAGAAGAGTGGGCCACGGGTGCTGCTCCAGGCCCCGATGGCCGTGACCACGCGTGGTTTTCGCGAACGGTGGACTTGCTGCGGCCGCGCATCCGCCTGTTGCCCGATTTTTCCTCTTGGTCGCGCGCATTTTTCAGCGATGATTTTCCCATCGACCAGGCGGCCAAGGATAAGTTCTGGAGAGATCCTAAAGTGCAGGAGCTGCTGACGAAATTGGCAGACGCACTCGCGGCGCTGCCCGAATGGAATCATGACGCCTGCGACCGTGCAACACGCGCCGTCGCCGAAGCCGCCGGGGTAAAGGCTGGTCTGCTCATCAACGCCTGCCGCGTGGCGATCGTCGGGCAGGCCGTCGCGCCTCCACTGTTCGACACAATGGTGGTACTCGGCCAGCAGCGCGTCGTAAGCCGCCTGCGAAAAGGGTTCTCGTAGACCTGAGTAATGTTCAGCCCGGACGTTTTTCGATCACTACAATAATTCGGAAAGCTCTTCGACAGAGAGGCCCGCGTCCCTCAAAATGCTCTTTAGAATTTTCGGATGCAAAACTTTCGCAGCATGAAACGGCACCGTAACACGTTTGCCTTCGGCGTTCTTGTAGATGATGTGGCTCCCGCTCTGGCGCGCAACGGAAAAGCCCAGTTTTTCCAGCACGGAACAAATCTCGCGAGCGGTTAGGCGGGGGAGCTTGGGCATCAGACAGCGATTTCAACTGTTGAGAGACTCACGGAAACTTGAGGGATCTCTTCTCCATCGGCGATTCGGTCCTCTATATGCAAACGAACGGCGTCCTTGATGTTCTCGATGGCCTCTTCGTAAGTATCGCCTTGGCTATAGCAGCCTTGGAGGGCGGGACACGAAACGAAATACCCATCGGCGTCGCCCTCGATGACAACGGGAAGAGTAATGTTTTTCATGACTAGGATGATTATAGGTCTGTCAGCAGCGGCGAGAAACAGAATTTCTCGGTGGGTGCGCCATGATTATTCGTTGCGCAGAGCCACGACGGGATCCACCCGCGCCGCTCGCTGCGCTGGAATCACGCAAGCGGCCAGGGCAACTATAATCAGCGACGCAGCCGTGCCGGCATAAACAAGAGGAGCCGCCGGAGTCACACCAAAGAGCAAAGTCCGCAATAAAATTCCCAGCGCCCCCGCTAACGCCACGCCCGCAACGAGTCCAACAGCGCTCAGTTTCAAGCCGCGCCCCAGAATCATCCGGGTAACATCCATCGGCCTGGCACCCAAAGCCATACGCACGCCGATTTCGCGGGTACGTTGCGCGACAGAGTAAGCCAAAACGCCATACACACCGATACAAGCCAGGATCAGCGCGAGTCCGGCGAAAATCCCAAGCAGCGTCATCGGCCGTTCGCGGTCGGAGATGTTTTCCTCCATGAGCTGATCCATGGTGCGAATCAGAGCGACGGGCCGCTCGCTATCCACCGCCCAAACCGCGCCGCGCAACGCATTAACCACGCTCGTAGGATCTTGCGCAGTTCTCGCAACCAAATAGTACGGCTCCGGATCATTCACCTGATTTACCGGCACGTAGACCGCCGGCTTCATTTCCAACAAGAGCCCTCGCTCGCGAATGTCTTTCACGACGCCTACCACAGTTCGCC
>JBARCY010000246.1:0-5512 GCA_049794595.1 Candidatus Acidiferrum sp. | reverse complement strand
CCGGAAGCGGGGACCATCCAGATGCGGGTTTCGTTTTTGTCGGTCTTGAGAGTGGCTGTGTCGACGGCATAGGCCACCCATTTGGCGTCGGGGCTTAATTGAGGGTCGTGGACGGCTTGGATGCGGAAGTAATCGTCAACTGTAATTGGGCGCAGCGTAGGTGATTGGGCAGTGGCGGAAAAACAGCAGCTAAACGCAGAGACGCAGAGTACGCAGAGGCGGAAATAGGCGATGGGCGAAAGAAGTTTCATGCAGCTGACTCCTGGGACGGAAATGAGTGCGAAAGCAAAACGCGGAGTTTAGCACAGGGGACGAGCGGTCATTCTCGAAAGGATAACCCTACGCGGGCGCGTCACGGCTGGGCACGATGTATCGTGCCCCTACAGCGGACGCCTAGTGGCGATGAAAAAATATTCGGCGAGGTGCATTTTTTTGTTGCATGGGGGGACGAAACTTGTATTCTGCGAATGCCAACTCACTTCACCCAGCGCGAGAGTGAGCATCGCTTAGGAGGACGAGAGTAAAAATTGAGTTCTTTATCCCTGCCTGCCCCCATTCCCTCCCCCGCAATTTCAACAGCGAAAAAAAGAGTCGCAAAGCTGACGCTCTGGCCGCTTGTGGCGGCGACGTTTTTTATGGTGTCTGGCGGAACGTATGGGACGGAAGAGATTGTGCACGGAGCGGGGTACGGGCACGGGATTTTGATTTTGCTGTTTCTGCCGGTGCTGTGGTGCTTGCCGACGGCGTTCATGATCGGAGAGCTTTCAAGCGCGCTGCCGACCGAGGGCGGGTACTACGCCTGGGTGCGGCGCGGTATGGGAAATTTCTGGGGATTTCAAGAAGCGTGGCTATCGCTGGCGGCGAGCATTTTTGATATGGCGATTTATCCGACGCTGTTTGTGATTTATTTGAAGCAGATGTCGCCGTGGTTCGGTTCCTGGGGCCATGGGGTGCTGGCAGGACTTTTTGTTGTGGTGAGCTGCGCGATTCTGAATATCGCCGGGATTCGCGTGGTGGGAATCACTTCGCTTTGGCTGTTCTTCCTGCTCTCGGCGCCGTTTGCGGTGATCGTGGTGATGGCACCGTTCAAAGTGGGCGCTTTCGCGAGTGGGCATGGAGGAGCGGAAGCGACGGGCCTGGGCTTGGTTGGTGGCGTGCTGGTGGCGATGTGGAACTACATGGGGTGGGACAACGCGTCGACGGTCGCCCAAGAGGTGGAGAGACCGCAGAGGACATATCCGAGGGCAATGATCGCGGCGGTCGTGTTGGTTACACTCACGTATGTGCTGCCGTTTCTGGCGGTGTACCTGATGGGAATTCCGTCATCGGCGTTTGAAGCAGAGGGTGCTTGGGCCACGGTTGCGGGATTGCTTGGCGGGAAGATTCTCGGCTTCGAGTGGTTGCGGTTCCTGATTGTGGTTGGCGGAATGATGAGCGCGTTCGGGATGTTCAACGCGCTGGTGATGAGCTACTCCAGGCTGCCGCTGGCGATGGCGCGGGACGGAATGCTGCCGAAGGTGTTCGCGAAAACGAGCGCAAAGACGCATACGCCGTGGGTGGCGATTGTGGCGTGCGCGGCATGCTGGGCGCTGTGCCTGGGCTTCAAATTCGAGAAGCTTGTCACGCTGGACATCATGTTGTATGGCGCCAGCTTGATGCTGGAGTTTGTGACACTGGTGGTTCTGCGGATTCGCGAGCCGGAATTGAAGCGGGCGTTCAAAGTGCCCGGAGGATTGGCCGGGGCGATTACCTGCGGGATATTTCCGCTGCTGCTGATGAGCCTGGCGATGGTGAAGAGCGGAAGCGAAACCATCCTGGGGATGAACGGGCTGGTGTTTGGCGGGATCATCATCGCGGGCGGAGTCATATTATATTGGAGCACCAAGGCATTGCGGCGATCGGTGATTGCTCCGACCGCGACGCCCAACGCGGCCTACGGCGACTAAGCTACGGCGCAGCGAGCGCGCTGCTGTTATACTCCCCAGTTCAAACCAATGCTTTTTTCCATCAGGAGATAAAACTGTGAAAAGTCTGCGTCTCTCGCTACTACTCTTGCTAGTTGCCGGGGTGACTCTATTTGTGCACGCGACGGCAGCTGCGAAGCCGGACGCGGGGCCGCAATTCGATCAAAAGTTCTTTGGCGGAATGCATTGGCGGATGATCGGGCCTTTCCGAGCGGGACGTTCGCTCGCGGTGACGGGAGTACGTGGACAGGCGGACGTCTATTATTTCGGGTCGGTGAACGGAGGAGTTTGGAAGACGAACGATGCAGGGCGGACGTGGAATCCGATCTTTGATGCGGAGCCGGTCGGATCGATTGGCGCGATTGCCGTGGCGCCGTCGAATGCGAATGTGATTTACGTGGGATCGGGCGAGGCGGATATGCGTTCGAGCATTTCGTCGGGAAACGGAATGTATAAGTCGACGGACGCGGGGAAAACTTGGGAGCACATCGGGCTGGAAGATTCGCGGCAGATTGCGCGGATTGTGATCGATCCGGAGAACCCGGAGAAGGTTTTCGTAGCAGCGCTCGGGCATACCTACGGGCCAAACAAGGAGCGTGGCATTTTTCGTTCGAACGACGGCGGGAAGACGTGGGAGCAGGTGTTGTTTAAGGACGAAAATACGGGCGCGATTGATTTGGCAATGGAACCCGGAAACCCGAAAGTAATGTTCGCGGCTTTGCTGCAAACGCGGCGGCCGCCGTGGAGCATTTATCCGCCGTCAAAGGGGCCCGGGACGGGGCTTTACCGCTCGACGGATGGCGGGGATCACTGGGAGCTGCTGACGGGACACGGATTGCCTTCGGAAGAGCTTGGGCGAATGGGGATTGCCTTTGCGCCAAGCAATCCGAAGCGGATTTATTTGATCGCCGATGCGAAGGACGGCGGGATGTATCGTTCGGACGACGGCGGGGAAAATTGGGAATTGGTATCGAAAGACGCGCGGATTTGGGGACGCGGATGGTATTTCTGCGAGGTCAGCGTGGATTCGAAGGATCCCGATACATTGTACGTGCCGAATACTTCGATGTACCGGTCGCGCGATGGTGGAAAAACCTGGACGGCGATTAAAGGCGCGCCGGGCGGAGACGATTATCACCAACTGTGGATCGACCCGGAAAACCCGGAGCGAATGATCCTGGGATGCGATCAAGGCGTAATCGTGACGCGGAACGGCGGGGAGACGTGGAGTTCCTGGTACAACCAGCCAACCGGGCAGTTCTATCACGTGGCGACGGACAACCGGTTTCCGTATTGGGTATACGGGGCACAGCAGGATAGTGGAGCAGCGGCGACGGCGAGCAGGAGTAGTTCGCGCGCGCTGAATTTCATGGACTGGCGGCCAATGGAAGCGGGAGGTGAAAGTGATTACACAGCGCCCGATCCTTTGAATCCTGAAGTTGTCTACGGCGGAACGGTGACGCGAGAGGATTTTCACAACGAACAGGCGCAGCAGATGCCGCCAACGCTGCTGTATCCGGCCGAATACCGGAAGACCTGGACGGTGCCGTTGGTATTTTCGGAGATCGAGCCTCACGTTTTGTATTTCAGTGCGCAGGTTTTGTTTCGCACGGCGGACGGCGGAAGTACGTGGCAGAAGATCAGTCCCGATTTGACGCGGGAAGATCCGGGCGTGCCGTCGAATCTCGATCCCCCGACGGCGGCCGACGCGCCGGCATCGAAGCGGCGCGGAGTGATTTATACGATTGCGCCATCTCCGAAGCGCGCGGGCGAAATTTGGGTGGGCACGGACGACGGGCTGGTGCAATTGACGCGCGACGAAGGAAAAACGTGGAAGGACGTGACGCCGCCGGAAGTGACGCCTTGGAGCAAAGTGACACATATTGTGGCGTCGCACTTCGTGGATGGCGAGGCATACGCGGCCGTAGACCGGCACCGGCTGGAGGATTTGAAGGCTTATCTATATAGGACGAAAGATTTCGGAAAAACGTGGCAGATGGTCTCGAACGGGATTCCGGATGGAAGTTTCTTGAATTGCGTGCGCGATGACCCCAAGGTTGCAGGATTGCTTTATGCCTGCACGGAAAAGGGCGTTTACATTTCATACGATGATGGCGACAACTGGTCGCCACTACAGTTCAATTTGCCGACGACATCGGTGCGCGATTTGGTGGTGCACGGCGATGATCTGGTGATCGCGACGTTTGGGCGATCGTTCTGGGTGCTGGACGATATCACGCCGCTTCGGCAGTGGAGCGCGAAGCTGACAAACGCGGATGCGTGGCTTTTCGAGCCGCAGACGACGTATCGAGTGCGGCCAGGGGCGGACCAGGGAACGCCATTCCCGCTAGATGAACCGCAAGCGGAGAATTCGCCGACGGGTGCGGTGGTGGACTTCTATTTGAAAGAGAAATCGACGGATGCGGTGAAGTTGGAGATTTTCGATGCGGCCGGGAAATTGGTGCGGCGCTATTCGAGTACGGATGAGGTGCAGAAAATCAACCCCGACCAGATCGATATTCCCATGTACTGGTTTCCCGAGGAGAAGCCTCTTTCCGCAGACGCCGGGATGCACCGATTCGTGTGGGACTTGCGATATGCATTCGCCGGAACTCGGCGGAGATCGCGACGAGGAGGCGGCGGACCTCTGGCGGTTCCGGGGCGGTACACGGTGAAGCTGACAGCGGCCGGGAAGACGATGTCTGCGCCGCTGGTGTTGAAAATGGATCCGCGCGTGAAGACAAGTACGGCGGATTTGGAACGGCAATTCTTGCTGGCTTCGAAACTGGCTGCTGGCGTCGGGGATTTTTCCGCGGCGGCGCAACAGGCCGACGATTTGCAAAAGCAGATCGCGGCACGAAGCAAAGAGGCGTCGGGAAACGCAGAACTTGCAGCGGCATTAGACGATTTGG
Organism: Candidatus Acidiferrum sp.; assembly: GCA_049794595.1. Lineage (GTDB taxonomy): Bacteria > Acidobacteriota > Terriglobia > Acidiferrales > UBA7541 > Acidiferrum. The sequence goes on along the minus strand of JBARCY010000246.1, from coordinate 636 downwards.
GAAAAAAAGTAGGCGGCGTGGCGGGGTCGGGAGCGGGTGGCGGTTACGGATATTTTGGATTTTCCGTGCCGGGGAAAGAACCAACGACGTTGAGACAAGTGTCGACGGCTTACGGAGCGTTGATGGGGATCGTCGAAAGCGCGGATGTGGCGCCAACGGCAGATGACGCAGCGGCGAGCGCGAAATGGGAAGCGGCGGGGAAAACTACTCTGGCAAGGTGGGAAGAAATTCAAACGAAAGACGTGGCACGCGTGAATTCCCTGCTGGGAAAGGCGCAATTGCAACCGCTGAAAATCGGCGAAGAGGAAAAAGCTCATCCATAGCCGTGTGAGCGATCATTCGCTTTTAACGTAAGGAGGCGATCGGAGTGTTTCGGAAGGAACCAAGGGGCGCTTTTCCGCTGCCTATCGAAGGACAGGTGCGCGACATTTGGGCCGGACGCGGGTTGTATAAAGGTAAGAACGAAGAACGCCAGCCCAGAAGAGGACCCTCCATGAATAGGAATAGCATTACGAAGCAAATAGTGGTTGCCGCCGGATTTCTGGCGCTGACTTTTGCGCCGGGAATCAGCCGCGCACAAGACACCGCGCAGCCGCCGGCGCAGGATCAGAGCCAGGCGACGCCTGCCGCACCAGC
>JBARCY010000245.1:0-2570 GCA_049794595.1 Candidatus Acidiferrum sp. | reverse complement strand
ACCATGAACGATAATGTGAAACAATCTGCCGCCGTTCGTTCGCCGGGACCACTCGAAAGTCCAATCCTTTCGTTTGACCTAAATGCTGAAATCGCACGCATGCGTAGCGAGAATGCCTGGCAAGGTGGACGGAATTCAAAAACACTGGTGAAGCATCCTGATTTTCGCGTGGTACTAACGGTCTTGAAATCGGATGCGCGCCTTCACGAACACAAAGCTGCCGGTCGAATTTCTGTCCAGGCCATGGTGGGCCATATCCGAATGCATGTGCAGGAGAAGGCGATTGATCTGCCTGCCGGACACATGCTGGTGTTGGAGCGCGGGCTTCCGCACGATGTGGAAGCTCTGGAGGATAGCGCATTTCTGCTGACTATCGCTTGGCCGGAAGAGGCTACTAAAGCTTGACCGGGGAGTTCGGAGAAGCAACATGATCTCGTTCGATCCTGCACACAGAGCTGTCCACTATCCGCCTGATCGCCGATTTCGCATCTGGATTCGACCCTCCATTCTGGTCGGAATCGGTATCGCGATTCTTTCGGTAATCGCGGCGTCTTGGATCGAGGTCGCCGTTGCCGGGCTGCCTCATGTTCCAGCGGTTCCGCAGATATATCCCAACAATTTCGCAGGTCCGCACGGGTTTCCGGTCTGTGTTCGTTACTGTCACTTCTTTAATTTCCTTTTTGTGATGATGCTGATTCGCAGCGGTCTGTCGATCCTGGTGGATCATCCTCGTTTGTATCTCAATGACGGCTGCACGCCGGGGAGCGAGTGGATTCGGTTTACACCGCTAAAGGTTCCACGCGACCGCCTCTGGACCGCGAAAGACGACGCCCGTTATATTTCGCCGTTAGTCGCAACGCCGGGCTACCGGCACACAATTGGTATTGCGCGGGTCTGGCACTTCATCGACGTTCACGGCTTTATCATCACTGGCATTCTATTCGTCGGTATGCTCTTTGACACCGAGCAGTGGCGGCGCATCGTCCCGACCTCGCCGCTCGTTCTCTTGCAGGCATGGAACACGTGGGTGCACTATGCGACGTTTCACCTGCCGGGGGAACCGAACGGGTTTTACGGCTATAACGCTTTGCAACAGATAGCGTATTTCACGGTCGTCTTTGTCTTTGGCCCCTTGGCGATCCTTACGGGAATCGCCATGTCCCCCGCCGTGGTGAATCGCTTTCCCTGGTACGCGCGTATCTTTGGTGGCAGGCAATCGGCCAGATCGATCCACTTCCTGACCATGTTCAGCTTCCTCGCATTCCTCGTCGTACACGTCACGTTGATTGTGATGACTGGTTTCGCGCGCAATATGAACCACATTGTGATGGGCACCGATAATCAGAACTCTATGGGCATGTACCTCGGGTTTGTAGGTATTGGTGTGGTGGTCCTTTCGTGGATTGTGGCGCATTACATCTCATGGAACCACCCGCGCGGATTGCAGCTTGCGCTGAAGTCGGTGACTTATCCGATGCAGCTTCTTACGTTGAATCGCCTGACTCCACAGCAGAAGTATTCCGAGGAGGAAATCTCGCCGTACTTTTGGCCCAATGGGAAAATGCCAACTCGCGACGACTGGAAGCGCCTAGCGGAAGTCGGGTTCAAGGATTTCCGGCTCCGGGTGGGAGGCCTCGTCGAAAATCCAGTTGAGCTTTCTCTGTCCGATCTGGAGAAACTGGGCGAGGTCGAACACATTACAATGCACCATTGCATCCAGGGATGGAGCGGCGTCGCGAAGTGGGGCGGCATTCCCATGAAGGCCCTTATCGAATTGGTGCGACCGAAACCGGAAGCGAAAGTCGTTGCCTTTTTCTCCTTTGGCGAAGCCCTGTACGGCGGCCCCTATTACGACACGCAAAGCCTGGAGAATCTGGTGAAGCCGCAATGCCTGCTGGCCTCGCAGATGAATGGGCAACGGCTGCCGGAAGTATATGGAGCGCCCCTGCGGCTGCGAGTAGAGAACCAACTTGGCTACAAGATGGTTAAATGGATCGAGCGTATCGAGTTCATCGAGTCGGAAAAGGTGCTTGGCAAAGGAGAAGGCGGCAAAAACGAAGATGACGAATATTTCGATCTGCTGCCCAATATCTGATGCGGATACCTGATTGGTTCGGTCAAGAGCGTCCAGGCCCTGACCACATTCTCTCCTTACTCCGGAAGCTACGGCTGGATTGGTTGCTGCATCACTTTCCACCGCGACTCGTGCGGTCACTCTACGTGTTTGTGAATGGCTTCATCACTATCGGGGTGCTTGCCCTGTTGGCGCTCGTGAGCCGCAACCCATTTGTGTTTCCATCGCTCGGGCCTACCGCTTATCTTCTGTTCTTCTCGCCTCTAGCAAGAACGTGCAGCCCACGAAACACGATTTTCGGTCACGCCATCGGAATCATCTGTGGCTATGGGGCGTTCGTTGTAACAGGTGCCGGAGCGCTGCCGTTCGGGGTGCACCCAGGTATCTTCTGGCCGAGAATCCTGGCCGCGGCACTTTCGCTCTCGGCCACAGGGGCGTTGATGGTCCTTCTCGATGTTAGCCACCCACCCGCTGGCGCTACCACACTGATTATTTC
>JBARCY010000244.1:0-8867 GCA_049794595.1 Candidatus Acidiferrum sp. | reverse complement strand
GAGCGCTGAAAATCGACCAAAATCCCTGCCCGTTCACGAATCCAGACCAAAACAAAAAAGGTGCCGCGATAGCCGCAAATGCCAGCAGAAAAGCCGCCAGAGGAGCCAAAGCCGGAAATTCCGCGCGAGGTTCGGCGACCCACATCTTGAAAAACTCGGGCCGAAAATCGCCCGCCTTGATGGCGCCCGCGGCTACAACGGATTCAGGCAGGTCTCGACGTGGCCTCAATTCCGCAACTGCCTCTTGCCTTCCGCGAATCTCGTCCCGATCTGCGGGTGATTTCATCCAACTGGCGACGGTCTGCTGCGCTATGTGTGTGCGCGCCGAACAGAGTAGTTGATAAAGCGAACCCCGTCCGAAAAGGCTCAAGTCCTCGGCATAAAAATGTTCCGGTTCTTCAAACCTGTCACCGCCGTCGAGCGAATCCCACTTCCGCGTGAGTCGTGCGGAGCCCTTCTCGTAATATTCAAGGAGACTGTGGAGTTCTACAGATTTGAGATGAGACCGATGGCGGCGCTGTACCACCCACGTTCCCGCAGCGACTACGAGAATGGTCGGCCAAAAGGGAAGACGCTTCGCAATTACAGACTCGTAAAGCAGCCCGCAAACTAACAATCCCAGCAGGGCCAAAAATTGTGTATATCGCGAGTAGCGCGCCGCGCTTTCCTCCGCCGCGATGCACAATTCACCGCTCCGCCTGGCATAGAAGTCAGACGGACGATGGAGCTCTCCATCTGTTAGGCTGGCCACACCGAAAAGACTATCACCAACGCGCGCCTAGCGAGCGTACGGTCTGAGGTTCCGGTCTTGACGTGCGTTACCCGCTTACAAGGGCCATCAGTTAATATAAGAGCGTGTGCTTCGTACTTTACGCAGGTACGACTAGGCCCCTTCCTCGAAAGGCTTGGCAGAAAGAGGATCCTAATCTAAGTGTTGAATCTTTGACCGAGCGTGACGCTCCCATCAGAACTCACTTCAGTACCCCCGAGGTACAGTACATCGGCTCGACCTCCGGGTGCGGATGTGATTTTCCTCATGCCATGTTTCAGAGCGGCGGATGGCCTGAGATAGACTACCAAGAGTACGTCGAAGCCGACGAAGCGCGCGTCGCGAGCGATAAGCAAAATCGGGAAGCACTGGTCGAACTTTTGCGAAAGTCCGGCGAGAAGGTGGTTGAACTCTACGGCGTCTGGGATGCGGATTTCGCTGAGCCACCTGCGAACCAGGAACAAATTGCAGCCGACAGAATCCTCGATTCGAGCTTCCGCTTTAAAGAACGCGGCTTCTACAGAGTTGTTCTGCAGGGGCCGTTAGATGTCACGTAGCGGTGTTGGCGCCAAATGATTGAAGTGAATCGTCCAGCCCGACAGTCAAGGACTACCCACACCTCTCGTGGTCTCAAACTCGTCCAGGCCCCCGCCCTCTCCAAACTCCCTTGGCTTATCCACGCCTTCAGCACCCGCCCCGGTGGCATCTCCCCTCTAGAAAACGAAAAAGTCCTCAACCTCGGCTTCACCGACTGGGACACCCGCGAAAACGTCCAAGAAAATCGCCGCCGCTTCCAAACCGCCGTAAGCGCCGAAGATCTCCCGCTGATCACCCTAAAACAATTCCACTCCGACGTAATCCACGTCTTCGACACCCCGTCAACCGATCCCTGCCGCGGCGACGCCAGCATCACCAACCGCCCCAACCTCCTCCTGGCCATCCAAACCGCCGACTGCGTCCCCATCCTCCTCGTCGACACCAAAAAACGCGCCATCGCCGCCGTCCATGCCGGCTGGCGCGGCACCCTCGCCCGCATCGCCGCCAAAACCATCGGCAAAATGCAAATGCACTTCGGCACCAACCCGCGCGATCTTCTCGCCGCCATTGGCCCCAGCATCGGCCCTTGCTGCTACGAAGTCGGCACCGAAGTCGCCACCCAATTCCTCTCCCAATTCGCCGACGCCCCCACCTACTTCGACGAATTCCGCACCGGCGACGAACCCAACCCCGTCCAGTGGCTCAACATGATGCCCCCCGGCCACCAACCGCCTCCCAAAGGCGTCCTCCTCGACCTCCGGAAAGCCAACCGCTCCCAACTCCAAGCCGCTGGCCTCCGCCCCCAAAACATCCACACCATCGACCTCTGCACCGCCTGCCGCCCCGACCTCCTCTTTTCCTACCGCAAACAAGGCCCCGCCTCCGGCCGCCTTATGTCCGTAATTGCCCTCCGCCCCTAAAGTGGCACAGACTTCAGTCTGTGCGTTCGAGCCCGGTCTGCCTCTTCCCATTTTGGTCCTTGACAAACGGTTACTCCAAGCGTATAAGTACATGTAGGTAACCTTGCGCCCGATATTTTGTACCGTCGGCATCCTGCTGGCGTTTTTGCTTTAGAGGGCTCCCTATTGTCTACTGAGTCGGGCATAATATTGCGACGAAGCGATTTGGAGTGCGGCAGCCCTGCTGCCGCTTTTCGCAGCCGCTCGCACGACTCTATATTTGGCGAGGGTCAATAAGTCCCTTATTTGCAACGCCTGCGAAGCGCTCCCCAATCTTGCACCATTTGAGTGCAAATCACCCCAAGTAAGTTGTTTAGAATAAACACTTACAAAACTGATAGAAAACAAACAACTTTATCTTCCTTTAGAATGAACGTTTACGAAAAAACCAGGGGGGTGGGACAGTCAAACTCCTTTCCATAGCGCGGTTCGCGCGCTATGAATCCTGGCTGTCCTCTTGCCGTACCATCGGCTCCGCTACTGAAATTGCATGCTCGCCATCGACTGCTCACCAGCAACTTCTCACTATCCACTACCGACTACGCACTAGTCTCAATCTGCGTCAACGCCAACTGCCCGCAAGCCGCCATCACGTCGCGTCCGCGCGAGTACCGCGTGAACACAGGCACGCCTCGGTCCAGCAAAATCTTATGAAAGGCTAGCACCCTCTCTGGCGCCGGCTCCGCGAACGGCAGCGCTCCCGGATTCCACGGAATCAAATTCACTTTCACGCGTCCCATCTCGCTCATCAACTTCGCCACGCGCCGCGCATCTTCCGGCGAATCGTTCACCCCGCCCAGCAGCACATATTCAAACGTGAGGTATTCCCGCGACCCGCGCGGAAACTTCTTGCAAGCCTCGAGCAGCACGCTCAGTGGATACTTTCTATTGATCGGCATCAAGGCATCGCGCTGCTCATCGCTCGATGCGTTCAACGAAATTGCCAGCTTCGGCCGAACTTTTTCCAGCGTTAGCCGCTCGATCCCCGGCACGATCCCGCTCGTCGAAAGCGTGGCGTGCCTTGGCGCAATCCCGATACCCGCGGAATCCAGCATGATTCGCAAAGCCGCCATCACCGCATCAAAATTCAAAAGCGGCTCGCCCTGTCCCATTAAAACAACATTCGTCTGTGGCGTCAGCCGTTCCTTGTGCTCCTCCAGCGGCAGCAAAACTTGCGCCACGATCTCCCCCGCCGTCAGATTCCGAATCAACCCCAGCTGCGCCGTCAAACAAAACTGGCAATCCACCGCGCATCCCGCCTGCGTAGAAATGCAAATGGTCTGCCGACCGTCGCTAGGCATAAACACTGCCTCGACAGACGCCGCGCGCAACGGTTTTCTCTTCTCTGTGCTCTCCGTGCTCGGCGCCTGCCCCGACCGGGTCGGGGTGTTAAATGTTTTTTCCCCGGTGCCCAACTCGAACAAATACCGCACCGATCCATCGTTTGACGCGAATCTCTGCTTCACAATCGGCAAAGTAATCGTCGCCTCTTTCGCCAGCTTCTCCCGAAAACTCGCCGGCAAATTGGTCATCTCGTCAAACGTAAATTTTCTTTCCGCATAAAGCGCGTGATAGATCTGCCCGCCGCGATACGCGGGCTCGCCCATCGCCTCGCAAATCTCGCGCAACTCCTCTTTCGATTTTCCAAGCAATTCCATCGATCATTCCCGCGACGCGATCTTCGCGCCGTTCCACCGCAAATCACCCTACAGAATATCGTGTTTCGCTGCTGGATTTCTTCTTTGCCTGCTTATCTTCTAGGTTTCGGCGTTATAATTTTCTGCCATGCCTAAACAAATTGCCACGGAGCAACTGAGCGTCGCCGATTGGGTCAAAGGACTCTCCGCAATTCCCGAGCGCAACTTCACTCTCGAAAATGTCCAGGACTACATCATCCAGCACGCCGTCCGCCCCGAAACGCTCGACAAGTACTGCTTCTTCTCCAAAGGCAATTACACCCGCAATCTCATTTTCAAGAACGATCTTTTCGAGTGCATGACCATCTGCTGGGAAATCGGCCAGAACAGCCGCATTCACAATCATCGCGACCAAAATTGCTGGATGTCCGCTCCCATCGGCCGTTTAAAAGTACAAAATTTCCGGGTTCAGGATAAAGATGCAGCCTGCGGCACCTGCAAAATCTTTCCCACGGAAATTTACGAGATGGACGCCGCCCATCCCGTCCACGTCAATCCTCTCGAGCCCGTTCATCAAGTCCTGAACTTGCCGGAATTCAAGCAGCGCGCCGTCAGCATCCACGTGTACTCGAAGCCCTTCGACAGTTGTGAAGTCTACGCCCGCGAAAAAGGCACCTACGGCGACGTCCCGCTTCACTACACCAGCGAATACGGCAAGCTCCACCCCGACGAAAAGCTGTTGTAGCACAGCCCATCCTGGCTGTGCGCTTTTCCGCTCCGCCTGTGTCACAATTAAGTTATGCCGACCGCCACGGAAGTCCGTGACATCCAAAAGCATGTCCTCGGCAACGGCCTCGTGGTCATCACCGAGACCATGACCCACGTGCGCTCCGTCTCCGTTGGCGTTTGGATCCGCAACGGCTCGCGCCGCGAAATCCCGGAAGAAAATGGCCTCGCCCATTTTATCGAGCACATGGTTTTCAAGGGCACCGAGCGCCGCTCCGCCGAAGCCATTGCCCGCGAAATGGATTCTGTCGGCGGCATGCTCGACGCCTTCACCTCGAAAGAGCAAATTTGTTTCAACGCTAAAGTCCTCGACGACCATCTCCCCATCGCCTTTGACGTCATCGCCGATCTGGTTCTCCGCCCCAAGTTCGATTCCGGCGACGTCAAAAAGGAGCGCCAGGTCGTCCTCGAAGAAATCAAAATGGATTTGGACAATCCCGAATATCTGCTCCACGACATTTTCACGCGCGGATTTTGGCCCGAGCATCCGCTCGGCCGCCCCATTCTCGGCACACCGGAAACGGTTCGAGGCTTCAATCGCGATCATCTCGTCGAGCGCTTCCACGACTGGTTCGCTCCCGATCATCTCGTCATCACTGCCGCTGGCAACGTCACGCACGAAAAAGTTTTGGACCTCGTCCAGCGCGAATTCGGCGATCTCCGTCCCGCGCGCACGCTCGAAGATCACACCGCTCCCGTCACCAAAGCGCCCATTCATCTCGAAGCCAAGCGCGACCTCGAACAGGTCCATCTCTGCATCGGCGTCCCCGCGCTTCCCCTCGGCCACGAAGCGCGCTTCGCCGCCGCCGTCCTCAACAATCTTCTCGGAGGCGGCATGTCCTCGCGCCTCTTTCAGAACATCCGCGAAAAAGAAGGCCTAGCCTATGCTGTCTTCAGCGAGCTAACGCCCTATTCCGACGCCGGCATGTTCACCGTCTACGCCGGCACGGCCAAAGAAACCGTCGGCCAGGTCATCGACCTCACCATCAAAGAATTTCGCGCCATGAAAGAATCACCCGTCAGCGAAGAAGAGCTTACCCGCGCCAAGAACCACCTCAAGGGTTCGCTGATGCTTTCGCTCGAATCCACCAGCTCGCGCATGTCGAACCTGGCCCGCCAGGAGCTCTATTTCGGCCGCTTTTATTCTCTCGACGAAATCCTCGCTTCCATTGAAACCGTCACGCTCGGCCAGGTGCAATCGCTGGCTCGCGATTTCTTCCGCCCCGACCAAATCGCCGTCACCGTCCTAGGCCCCCTAAACGGCTTCACCCTCGACGGCTCCCGCCTCGCTTGTTGAGAATTGTCTTTTCGCGTTGACGCGCGGGTATCGCTCTGCCATCATTCTGAAAATTCGCTTATGGGCTCTGCCGTTGCGCAAAGATGTAGCGCCGGGCTTAAGCTTGGCGGTTTTTACTGGCGGTAACGAGGAGCAACCGATCGGCTTGCGGGTTTCCATACTGGCGTCAGGCAGCTCGGGCAACGTCACCCTGCTCGAGACCGAGCGCACCCGACTCCTGGTGGATTGCGGCCTCGGCAAACGCGAAACGCTCGCGCGGCTCGCGGCCATCGAACTAAGCGTCGACCGCATCGACGGCATCCTCATCACGCACGAGCACACCGATCATTGCAACGGGCTGCCGCAGATGCTCGGCTTGTGGAAGGCTCCGCTCTACGTCACGGAACCCACGATGGACGCGCTTCGCCGAACACTTCCGGACACGCTCGGCAAGCGGCTCTGCGCCCTCGAAACCATTCAAGCGGGCCAACACTTCACGATCGGCGATATCGATGTTCACGCTTTCCAAATCCCGCACGACGCTGCCGATCCCATCGGCTTCACGTTCCGCACCAATGGCACGAAGATGGCGATTGTCACCGATCTCGGCTACATGCCCGAGCTCGTGAAAGTCCATCTCCGGGACGCCGATTGTCTTATGCTCGAATCGAACCACGATCTGGACATGCTCAAAGTCGGACCGTATCCGTGGGTCGTCAAACAGCGCGTGCTCTCGCGCACCGGGCATCTCTCGAATCATGCGGTCAGCGAATATCTATGCGACCCGGAAGGCTTCGACGCCCGCGCTCGCTATCTGGTCCTCGCACATCTTTCGCAGGAAAACAATAACCCCGATCTCGCGCGCCTTTCCGCCGAAGAAGCCCTCAATCGCCGCCCCGTCGAATGCGCTTTTCACGGCGAACTCCTCATCGCTTCGCAGGAAAAGCCGCTCAAGCCGCTCGAACTTTAGCGCATTGAAAAAATTGACGCATACAACTGTCATTCCGAGCGCAGCCAGAAAGCTGCTTTTGGTGGCACAGGCAATCTTGCCTGTGCGGGTTTTGGAGCTTCCATAGTGTGGAGCACAGCCAAGATTGGCTGTGCCACCTTCGAGCCACACAACCATTGTCTGAAATTCCACTCGCTTTTTTTTCAGTGCTCTTCTAGACTTATCTTGTTCTTGGTAGAGGTGCGGAGGCCATGAGTAGCCCGGCGAGCAGTTCCGATCAGCTTCGGACGCCGCGGCAAAAGGGGCCAGGTTGTTATACTCCGCCGAAATCGCAGCGGTAACTGTTGCCGCGGCGGTTGGGGAACAGGTCTAAGGCCTGTCCACTGTCATCCGTTTAGATGGCTGCTTTGTTAGGCGGCCAGAGCTAAAGACGGATGGAGCGCTATCGAGAGGCAGCAGCCCCGAGCATTTCCTCGCGGTTCCTTCCTTTCGCGTCGCTCTCTCCAGAAAATTTCGGACCGAATGAATCTTTTCGAGCTTACACGCGCGCTCGTCGACATCGAGTCGACGACCAACCACGAGAAAAACGTGGCTGACTTTTTGTTCGCGCAACTATCCATTCTAGCCGCGCGCACTTCCGGCAGGCTCGAACGCATGGCGGTCGAGCCGAACCGCGACAACATTTTCGCATCGTGGGGCGAACCCATCGTCGTCCTTTCCACGCACATGGACACTGTCCCGCCGTTTTTCCCTTCGCTTCAAGACGCCGATTTTATCTGGGGCCGCGGCTCTTGCGACGCGAAAGGCATCATCGCCGCGATGATGGCCGCCGCGGAAAAACTTCTCGATTCTGGCGCGACAAATTTTGGGTTGCTCTTTGTCGTCGGCGAAGAGCGCAATAGCGCGGGCGCGAAAGTCGCCGCCACGAATCCGCGCGGCGCGCGTTTTCTCATCAACGGCGAGCCCACCGAAAACCTTCTCGCGCTCGGCACTAAAGGTGTGCTGCGTTTTGAAGTCACCGCGCACGGAAAACTGGCGCACTCCGCTTATCCGGAGCTTGGTCACTCCGCGATTCACACGCTGCTCGATGTTTTGCGCGCGATTCGCTCGATCGAGCTGCCGCAGGATGCGCTCCTCGGGCAGAGCACGCTGAATATCGGCGTCATCGCGGGCGGCCGCGCACCAAACGTCGTCGCCGACCACGCGCAAGCCGAAATCATGTTTCGCACGGTGGGCGATCCGGCGGAGACGCGACGAGCCGTTCTCGCAGCAGCCGCAGGACGCGCCGTGGCCCGCGAAGTTTTGCACACTCCTGCGCTTCATCTCACGCCGTTCGACGGCCTTCCCACTACCGTGGTGGCGTTTGCGACGGACATTCCTACCTACGAGAGCGCGTGGGGCCAGCCATTTTTGATCGGACCTGGCTGCATTCACCTGGCGCATACGGCGGAAGAGCGCATTCCGAAGAAAGAATTGTCGGATGCGGTCGACATTTACGCGCGCATGGTCCGGCAACTTCTCGCCACGGGAGCCGCGCAAGTATGAGTCAAGGCCTCGCCATCATCGGTTACGGAAAAATGGGCAAGCTCATCGAGCGGCTCGCGCCGGAATATGGCTTCCATGTGCGCGCGAAATTTTGCAGCAGCGATAATTCCGGCGCGCAAGGCCTTTCGCACGAAACGCTGCGCGGCGTCGACGTTGCCGTCGAATTCACCACGCCTGGAGCGGCGCCCGAAAATATCCGCCGCCTTGCCGCTCTGGGAGTGAACTCGGTTGTTGGTACGACCGGCTGGTCAGGACATCTTTCCGCGGCGCGCGAAGCTGTCCTCCACGCGAAGACGGGCCTCATTTGGGCCGCGAACTTTTCCGTCGGCATGAATATTTTTTTCGACGCCGTTGCACGCGCGACGGCGCTCTTTGCGAACCATGCGGAGTACGAAGCATGGGGCTGGGA
>JBARCY010000243.1:0-6166 GCA_049794595.1 Candidatus Acidiferrum sp. | reverse complement strand
CCGGGGCATTCCCCAAGGCACCATTCGGAATCAGATGTTCCGCGCTTTCCCGAAAAAACCCTATCGCCAACGCGCTAAGATCGAAACCGTCTTCTCGACCGTTAAGCGCAAACTCTCCTCGCGCGCGCCCGGGCGCAGCCTGGCCATCCAGATCCGCCAAGCTCTGCTGCTCGGTCTTGCCTACAACCTCTACCGCCTCAGGCCCACCCCACGCCTGTAGGATGTCAACAGAGCCATCAACACTTACAAGATCGCCCGTAACCGCTCATTCTAAACGACTTACAAGAATGCTAACTCTTTTAGAATGAATATTTACAGAAAAAGGGGAGGGGGGAGGTCTTATTGTTAACTAACTCTCGGAAACAGAGAGCAATGTCAAGCGTCCATAGATATCGAAGAGCTCTCCCTAGGGGAGACAGACTTCAGTCTGTCTGCCGGCAGCTTCGGTAATACATGGAGACGCACCCCGCGCTCTCGACCAGGCAGAGCAAGGAATCTCACTCTTCCATAGACCAGGGACGCTAGAAGCCCGATGCGCCCGTACAATCACGCGCCACCGTGATGCTATAATTCCTGCTCCATCATGCCGAAATCAGCTCCAGAGTCGGCGGCCATCGCCCCCGAAGTGCTCGCAAAATATGAGACCGTCATCGGCTTGGAAGTCCACGTCCAGCTTCTGACCAACACCAAGATTTTCTGCGGCTGCGCAAACCGCTTCGGCGATCCACCCAATATGAATGTCTGCCCCGTTTGTCTCGGCCTGCCTGGTACGCTCCCGGTTCTGAACAAGCGCGCTGTCGAACTCGCCATGCGCGCCTCGCTAGCCCTGAATTGCACTGTGCATGAACATTCGCGATTTGCCCGCAAAAACTATTTCTATCCCGATCTGCCCAAGGGCTACCAAATCTCGCAATACGAACTGCCGCTAGCCACGAACGGCTGGCTCGAGATCGACCACGAGGGCGCAAGAAAGCGCATCGGCATCACTCGCCTTCATCTCGAAGAAGACGCCGCCAAGAATTTGCACGAAGGCTTCTCCCAATCCTCCACCAAGGCCTATATCGACTACAACCGCTGCGGCACGCCTCTAAGCGAAATCGTCTCCGAGCCGGATATGCGCGCTCCCGAAGAGGCCTACGCCTACCTCACCACGCTTCGCCAAATCATGCTCTACACCGGCGTCAGCGACTGCAACATGGAAGAAGGCTCGCTCCGCTGCGATGCCAACGTCAGCGTGCGTGTGCGCGGCGCGAAGGAATTTGGCACCAAGGTCGAAGTAAAAAACCTAAACTCCTTCCGTTATCTCCAAAAAGCGCTCGAATATGAAGTTGAGCGCCACATCGTCATCCTCGAATCCGGCGGCCGCATTTCCCAGGAAACGCGCCTCTGGAATCAGTCCGAATCCTGCACCGTCTCAATGCGCTCGAAGGAGAAAGCCCACGACTACCGTTATTTCCCCGAACCGGACTTGCTCCCCGTCCACGTGAGCCCCGCGTGGCGCGAGGAAGTCCTCCGCACCCTGCCCGAATTGCCCGAAGCCAAGCGCGCCCGCTTCATTTCTGCGTACGGATTGTCTAAGGATGAAGCTACGGTCCTAACCGACGACCAACAGTTCGCTGACTTCTTTGAACAGACCGTAAAGAACGGCGCAGATCCTAAACAGACTGCGTCATGGATGCAAAGACTGAGCGCCCTCGCGGAGAAAAGTGTTCAGGCCGCGGAGATCATGGAAAGTCGCTTCGGCAAAATTGGAGCCCAAAACTTTGCCGAACTGATCAGCCTTGTAGCAGACGGGAAGCTCACGGCAATGAATGCTCGCGTAGTCGTCTCAGAGATGTATGAAACAGGCAAGGCGGCGAGAGAAATCATCGCCGCGAAGGGCTTCGCGCCTTTGAGCGACGATTCCGCAATTGAAGCCGCTGCCCGTGAAGTGATCGAGAAAAACCCCGACAACGTAGCCAAATTCAAATCCGGCAACGAAGGCGTCTTCAAATTTTTCGTAGGCCAGGTCATGCGCGCCACCCGCGGCCAAGCCAACCCCCAGGCCGTCAACGACATTTTGCGAAAGCTGCTTTCGTGACAGGTTTTAAAATATTTGTAGGTGCCGGGCTTTAGCCCGGCCATCCCGTCGTCGATAAAAAGTATGTAGTCTGGACTGGAGAGTTTTGTTACTGAATCTCGAACTGCGAAGGTGAACGTATGCTAAAAGTAGGCGACAAAGCTCCAGCCTTTCGCTTGAAGAATGATGCCGGCAACGACGTCTCGCTTTCGGACTACGCCGGCAAACGCGTCGTTCTCTTCTTCTATCCCAAAGCCAACACGCCCGGTTGAACGACGGAAGCGTCCGAGTTTCGCGACGCAAAAAAGCAATTCGATAAGCTTGGCGTGGTCATCCTCGGCATGAGCGGCGACTCCGTCAAAGCGCAAGCCGCCTTCAAAGCCAAGCAAAAACTCAACTTCGATCTCCTAAGCGATCCAGACCTGAAAACGATCGAAGCCTACGGCTCGCGCCGCATGAAGAAATTCCTCGGCAAATCATTTCTCGGCATCGTGCGAAGCACTTGCCTGATCGGTTTCGACGGCAAGCTCGAACACATCTGGGACAACGTCAAAGCCAAAGGCCACCCCGCCGAAGTTCTAGCTGTGGTCGCAAAAATGTAGGGCCATCCTGGAGTTCACCCCGACCTGGTCGGGGAGGATGACCGCTCTTCGATTTGAGGTGTGTTCCCGCTTGAATCGTTCTTCAAAGTTGAAAAAGGAGCTCTTCTGAACCGCTTACCACCGGCTCGATCAACAGGTTGTCAATCAGCCGCGTTCTGCCGATGAAAACTGCCAGCACCGCATAACAAGGCCGTGCCACACGCACGACGGACTCAAACGTATCCGCGTTCACAATCTCCGCGTAGTCCACGATCGCAAGCGGCTCCGACTCGAGAATCTGTCGCATCACGTCTTGTAGTCGAATCGCATCGCGAACGCCCGATGACAGTTCGTTTCGCGCTGCAACCAGCGCTCTTTGCACGACGGTCGCTGCTTTGCGCTCTTCCGCGTTCAAGTATGCGTTGCGCGAGGAAAGCGCCAGACCATCCGTTTCTCGAACTATGGGGCAAACTACGATTTCCGCATCGAGATTCAAGTCGCGCGCCATCTCGCTGATAATGCGCACCTGCTGCGCATCTTTTCTTCCGAAATAAGCAAAGTGCGGCTGTACGATCTCAAACAATTTCAGCACCACGGTCGCCACGCCGCGAAAATGTCCTGGCCGCGAGCGACCTTCCAGCCGCTCGCTGATACCTTCGACACTTACATACGTCCGAAAACCATCCGGATACACATCCGTCGTCTCCGGCGCAAACAATGCATCCACGCCCACTGCCGCCAGCTTCTCCGCATCCTTCTCAAGATCGCGCGGATATTTCATGTAATCTTCCTTGGGACCAAACTGTTTCGGATTGACGAACACCGACGCGATCACACGCGAACATTCCTGCCGCGCTCTCGCGACTAGCGCCGTGTGCCCTTCATGCAGTGCGCCCATCGTCGGGACCAGTCCGATCACGCGGCCTTCCGTACGCGCACCGCGCGCGTATTCCTTCATCCAGGCTATCGTTCGGATTATTTCCACAGAGGAAGTCGGCTTCTCACGGATTCACAGAACCGCGAAACGCAGATCACGCGCTCGCCGCCGTCGCGCGTTCACGATAATAGTGCATCAGGTCCGTTAGAATGGGCTGCGCCCCAAGCTGCCGAAGCAAAGTCGTAATCTGCCCGCGATGGTAGGTCCCATGATTCACAACGTGCTGCATCGATTGCCACAATGGGTTTTTGTACACGCCAAACTTCAGCGTTTTGTACTCCATCATGCGGTTCAAATCTTCTTGCGTGAGCTTCCCGACGAACGCCAGCAACCGTGCTTCTTGCTCTGCCCATTTTGCACGAAGGCTCTGCACGTCCGCGCACTCCAATACATCCGGCAGCGAGGCCGGCGAGCGTCCTTGAAACCGCTCCAGCCAAATCCACTCCGCGCCGCAAATGTGCGCCAGCGTATCGCGCACCGATCCAAAACTCGAGCCCATCGGCTTCGTGAACTGTTCGTTCGTCAATTTCGCCGCGGCATCGAGCGATCGGTGATTCGCCCATGCGTTGTAATCATAGAGCCCGTGCATCTCTTCCGGCGTCATCTTCTCCTCCACCTGCAAAACCTGTATGTAAATGTCATTCTGAGCGAAGCGAAGAACCTGCTTTTCGTTTTCTACCAATCGCCGTCACTATTGACCGTCGCCTCTTTCTCCTCTTTGGCCATCCGCGCCGCGTGATACGACTCGGCATCGGAAGGAAACGTCCCGCCGCGCACATCCTCGCAGTATTCGCGCGCGGCCTTCGCGATCATTTTGCCAATGTTCGCATATTGCCGCGCGAACTTCGGCGTCTGGCCAACCGTCAATCCCAGCAAATCGTGAATCACCAGGATTTGCCCGTCGCAATCCGGCCCCGCGCCAATTCCAATCGTCGGAATACGCAGCTCGCGCGTAATCTGCGCTGCCAACTCTCGCGGCACCGCTTCGAGCACCACCGCGAACGCACCGGCCGCCTCGACTGCTCGCGCGTCTCGCAGCAACTGCTCTGCCGCATCGACGGTTTTGCCTTGCACGCGGAACCCGCCCAGTGCGTTCACGGATTGCGGCGTCAACCCCACGTGTCCCATCACAGGGATTTCCGCCTCCGTCAGCCGCACAATCAATTCCAGGCGCCGCTCGCCGCCTTCCACTTTCACCGCTTCCGCGCCCGCCTCTTTCACGAAGCGCACCGCGTTGCGCAGCGATTCCGCCGTGTCCGCGTGATAGCTGCCGTACGGCATGTCCGCCACCACCAACGCCCGCCGCGTCCCGCGCTTGACCGCGCGAGTGTGGTGCAGCATTTCCTCGATCGACACCGGCAGCGTGCTGTCGTAGCCCAGCACCACCATCCCAAGCGAATCGCCCACAAGCAAAACGTCCACGCCGGCCTCGTCCAGAAGACGCGCCGTTGGATAATCATAGGCCGTCAAACACGTAATCTTCTGCGAATTGGAAATGGAAGCTGCACCGGAAGATTTCCGCTGCAGCAGATCGGGCACGGTCACTTTCGCATTGCCCGAGCTGGAAAAAACGCTCATGGTGGCCTCCGGTGCCGCTCCCTAACCACAGGATACAGCCCTGTACCTCACACTCATACAAAATACCAAATTCTTCCGCGCGTGACCACAACTTCGCGGCTTCGCACCTTGTACGCTTCGCTACAGCCTTGGATGGATCGTCCAAGCGCATCGCAGCTTAGACTAGAATCCCGGAGGGCGTTCTCCGACAACGCCAAAGGCCCGCTCGAGGGCCAGTCCGGCTTGCCCCATGGTGCCCTCTTCAAACAGCCGCCCGATCAGCGTCACGCCATGCGGCACTCGCCTTGGCGGCGAAAACTTCGGCAACGGTCTGCTCGGATCCGGCGCCCAATCAGTGCGCGCTTCGGTTACTTCCACGAACCCTGCACGCATCGTAAGCGAAGGGTGGCCGGTGAAATTGGTGATCGTTAGCATTTCATCGCGCAACGAAGGCACGAGCAGCAAATCCACCTCCGAAAAAACGCGCTCCATTTCCATCGCCACTTTTCGCCTTAAACGGTCCGTCTGCACAAAATCCACCGCGGAAAGGAATCGCGACTGCCGGAAAATATTCGGCCAAGCGTCATACGTCTGTACCTTCAGTTGGTCGACGGCGTGATTCAGCGTAATTTCTTCAAACGCCGCCGCGCCTTCCGCGAACAAGATCAGGTTCAGTGAATCGTATGGCCACTCGGGAATGCGAACTTCCATGGGCACCATGCCAACGTTTTTCACCGTATCGAGCGCCGCGCGGTCCAGCTCCGTCGCAGGACTTTCCTTCATCCAGGCGGGAAAATATCCGACGCGCAATCCCTTCACGCTCGCGCCTGCATCGAAATGTAGCCGGCTGTGAACGCTCGTGACGTCGCCGGTGTCCGGCCCGGAAATCGCCTGCAACGCCAGCATGGCGTCCTCAACGCTGCGCGTCATGGGCCCCAATTTGTCCAGCGACCAGCACAGCGTCATCGCTCCCGTTCGCGCTACTCGTCCATACGTCGGCCGCAGACCGGTTAATCCGCAGCGCATGCTCGG
>JBARCY010000242.1:0-17448 GCA_049794595.1 Candidatus Acidiferrum sp. | reverse complement strand
CTGGTGGCGAAATGCAGCCGAGTTGGTCGCCGGATGGTGCCGCGATTATGTACAGCGACTTCCCTTTCTTCTCCGACCATCCAGAAAGGGTTGCCGTTTATATCCTCCACCTCAAAACAGGCAACATTGACACGCTCCCCGATTCAGGCGGATTGTTCGCACCTCAATGGTCGCCAGACGGCAAGTACGCGACTGCCCTTGGCCTCAAGGACCAGCGCATTATGCTGTTCGACTTTGCAGAGAAGACCTGGAGTTCGTTAGCTCCGGGCTGGGGTTTGGTGCGCTGGAGCGCCGACAGCCGATGGGTTTACTACCTTCGGTACGGTCCTCACCCTGCGGTGATGCGCGTGAGCGTGCCTGACCGGCATATCGAGCGAGTGGCCCGTCTGCAAGGCATCCGTCTCTCCGGGCGTTTGGCGGGGCTCGAATTTGGCCTGACGCCAGACGGAGAACCGATCATTACGCGTGCGGTGGGCACCCAGGAGATATATTCCATGGATTGGCGCCCGAGGTAGTGCGGCATTTGCACTCGTTCTTTCTCAACGAGGATTTGACTCGTTGACGCTGAGGCGAACCTCGGACCGTGCACGAACTGTGCACGAATGACTTCTTTTGAGCCTGTTGGGGTTAGCTTTTGAGCGAGAGCAGATTCCCCGATTTGTTGTAAACGCTCGCAGTTAAAATGAACGAGGTGTTTGTTGGAAGCGACTCTCGCGCTTTGCAAGCAGGGGGTCGCAGGTTCGAACCCTGTCACGTCCACCAAATTCTGATTTTTTCTCCGAGATCTAGTTGATGCTCAGCGCCTTGGTGCGCCCGGCTGCAGCGTCGTTTGGCCTAAGCTGCCTCAGGTAAACGACCGCTGGCTTTTCCTGCCAGTCCGGAGGCGCGTGGCCTCCCGGACTACTTTGGGTTACTGCGGTTCGATGACCACGAAGCGAGTCGCCGAGCCGCGCTTTACCAGGAGCAACACGGACTGATCATGCGCGCCGGAAACAGCCTCATTATATTCCGCCACATTTCGGACCGGTTTACGGCTGACTTCTTGGATTATGTCGCCACGCTCGAGATCCGCTGCAGCGGCTGCACTGGAAGGATCCACGGAAGTGACCACGACGCCGGGAGTGGTTGCGGAAATCCCTAAGTCGCGCGCGATAGAGGGCGTAAGATTTTGCACGTCGACGCCCTGCAACGCTTTGGTGGCGCTCTCGGAATTGTTTGAGGCAGACGCCGTCTCAGAAAGCTCATCAAGCGTGACGTCCACGTCTCGCGTTTGGCCATTGCGTGAGACTTTCAGATGGACCACGGAGCCCGGCGCGAGTTCGGCGATGTGAACGCTCAGATCCTCGGGCGTGTTCACAGCCTGGCCGTTCAACTCGAGAATAATGTCACCGCGTGCGATACCCGCTTTTGCGGCGGGACTTTCCGGAGTTACTTCGGCAATCAAAGCGCCTCCGCCCTGACTTAGACCGAAGGCTTTGGCCATGTCCGCATCGACGCCCTGGACGGCCACGCCCAAATGGCCGCGGACCACTTTTCCGTGGTTCACGATTTGTTCCATCACGTTGCGAGCCATATCGATCGGGATGGCGAAGCCGATGCCTTGATTGCCGCCGCTTCCGCCGGTGACTATGGCGGTGTTAATGCCAATCAAATCGCCGTGCATATCCAGAAGCGCGCCGCCGGAATTTCCCGGGTTGATGGCCGCGTCGGTCTGAATGAAATCTTCATACTGCTCGATGGTGCCGTTCAGTGCGCGTCCAGTGGCGCTGACGATTCCCATCGTGGCCGTTTCGCCAACGCTAAAGGGATCGCCGATGGCAAAAACCACGTCACCGACTTTCAGCCGCGAGGAATCACCGAGAGTCAGTGAAGGGAGTTGCGTAGCGTCGATCTTGAGAACGGCGATGTCCGTGCGAGGATCGGTGCCGACGAGTTTGGCTTTATATTTCTTTTTGTTCTGTGTGAACACCTCGATGTCGGAGGCACCGGCTACGACGTGGTTGTTCGTCAAGAGATATCCATCTGGATTCACGATGACTCCGGAGCCGAGGCTGTATTCGCGTTCGGTCTGCGGCGCGGCTTGCTGGTTGCCAAACTGATTCCCAAAGAAATGCTGAAAAAACGGATCGTCAGAGGAAAAGCCCTGGAATTCGTTCTGCTGCTTGACCAGTTTGGTCGAGGAGATATTGACCACGGCTGGCAACGCAGGATCGATGATCGAGGAATATCCGTTTTTGAAGTCAGCGAGACTCACAGGCGCCGGGGCGCTATCGATCTTCAGGGGAACCTTGCTGGCGATGGGAAAACTTCTGCCGATTTGCGGCACAAGCAAGAAAGCAAAGAGTCCGAGAAGCAGTAAAACCAAAATCGAAATTACAGCAATGCCGACACGTCCAAGGCTTGCCTTGGGACCCGGTTTGACCGGGATGAGGTGCCATGGATGCATATCTGAATGAGTACTTCGCATACTATCTCTCCTGTTTTGATTTCTGAGATGACAAGCCTGGCATGGCGCTCCTCCGTGCGCGGAGGCAGCTCACGCCAATCCCATTTTTTCTTTCTGACGTTTTTTGATCACCCATGATCGCTGCGTCCGAGGCAATCGGAGGACTCAATTTAGAGGGGCGCAAGGATGCACGGAGGGACTCGCGTGTTCGCGCTGGGAAATAATCCAAGAAGAGCGACGCGTTGCGGGAAGAATTACCCGCAGGAAGAACAGTTTTGCCGGGAGATCGCACACGCCTCCTCCATGCAGCCGAGGCCGAAAGCCGCGCGCACCGCAGCGCAGGAAAGAGCTCAGGACGAAGAGGGCAACTACAGAATCCCTCGACACGAGGAATATCACCGGTGCACAGCGGCGGAGCCCCTCGTTCCGCACGTCTGCTCTATGAGACGTATCGTATTGCGATATGGTTGCCCTGTGGCTGCCCTGCGTCATGTATCGTACGTAATGCGATATAAAAGCTTTCTGAGGGTGGTTTCACGCAGGTCTTCTAGAAGATTCTCAATTGGTCCTAGAAGCAAAACGGGAAGCAACAGGAGCCGCTACCGATAAGGCGCACCTCTCGTGCTTCCAACTCTCACGGGCACGGGTTAATTGCGAATTTTACGGGCGGAGAGCGCAGCGGCCATTTCCCCCCGTTGAGAGGCGCTCAAACTGTTGATATTGCAGTCGTCCGATCCATCGAGACATTCGCTCAAGTTGTGGTCGCGGATTGCGCTCGCCACTTCCGACTGTTCCTCGCTCGTCAACTGTGAAGGGTCGCATTCGCCCATGGTTTCCAAACAATTCTGGAGATTGCGATCGCGGCTGGCGTCCGCCGCTTTTTGTTTTTCATCGGCGGTAAGGAGTTTCTCATTGCAGTCGCCCGTTCCGTCCAGGCAAGTCTGCAAGTTGTGGACCAGCGCTGCCTGGGCAACTTGCTGTCGCTCCGGGCCATCGAGCTTGGTAAGGTCGCACTCGCTCATGACGTCCATGCAGTTCTGGAAATTGCGATCGCGATCTCCCCGGGCCATATCTTGCCGCTGCTCAGCATCCAGCTGCTTCGCATCGCAGTCGGAGAATCCGTTCAAACACTCAAGAAAATTGCGGTCCCGAGCGGCGCTCCGGACGGCTTGTTTTTCTTGAGGGGTCAAAGTGGTCTGGTCGCACGTGGAGAATTCATCCATACAGCTGGCGAATGCTTGAGAATGCGCGGGCTTAGTGCTCTGCGCCGCCGCGCGCGCTGGGACACCACCCGATATAATCAGAGCGGCGAAGATCCATCCGGCGAATTTCATAAACTCCTCCAAGAGTCAAAGCGGCGAATTTCAAAGGGCGGCGATACTCAGCGGGGACAATGGGCCGCCCACTTAGATAGACGCGTGCGTTTCGGGAAGGGTTGTCCGCGGCTCCACGAATATATCGCACTACGATATAAATGAAACGCAGCTGCACAAGCTGGTCTTGCAGCATCGTGATGTCGTGCGCCGCCTTACGAATGATCACCGGCCTTCGCGTGGATCGACTGGCGGACTATGCGGCGGCGCTAGCTCGAAGCGGTTCCCTCCTGCGTTGTGATGAGACCGGCCTCGGAGGTCTTTTGTTTTCACCTCTCTGTGAAGGCTTCGCGGCAAGCCCCTCCCGCCCAGTGGCGTTCTGGAAATGGCGAGCCGCTAACTGGCGCATCCATGTTCTTGTTCAATTTGAATTTTGTTACGCTCTAATCATGCTTCTCTAACATCTAGGCCTCATCGGCAATTGCCAGTTCTCCGCGCTAGTAGATCGCAGCGGCGAAATGGTTTGGTGCTGCTTGCCGCGCTTTGACTCGGAACCAGTATTTTCCACGTTGCTCGATGAAAAAGACGGCGGCAAATTCTTGGTGGGCCCAGTAAATGGAGAAGAGGGCGAGCAAACCTACATCGAAAACACCAACATCCTCGAGACCCGTTTCACCACTCCGTCCGGCTCTTTTCGCGTGCTGGACTTTGCGCCCCGTTTCACTCTATACGATCGCATTTTTCGTCCGACCCAGCTCTTCCGCATTGTGGAACCCCTCGAAGGCACCCCGCGCATCCGCGTGGTTTGCGATCCGCGCCTCGGCTGGTCCAAGCGTGTTCCCACACGCACAACCGGCTCGAACCACGTGCGCTTCGAGGGCTACGAAAGCCAGCTCCGCCTCACAACCGACATCCCCATCTCCTACCTCAGCGAGCAATCCTTTACGCTCACCGGCCGCCAGCATTTGGTTCTGACCTGGGGCTCTCCCGTCGAAGAATCCCTGCGCCTCCTCTCGGAACGCTTCCTCGGTGAAACGCAACGTTATTGGCAGCGCTGGGTAAAGCAATGCAATGTCCCTCCGCTTTATCAGGGCGCAGTGATTCGCTCCGCCCTCACCCTGAAATTGCACTGCTTCGAAGATACCGGCGCGATCATCGCCGCCATGACCACCTCGATTCCCGAATCGTCAGGCAGCGGCCGCACATGGGATTATCGCTATTGTTGGCTCCGCGACGCCTATTACTCTCTCGGCGCGTTCCGCCTTCTCGGCCAATTCGAAGAGCGCGAAAACTTCATCCATTATCTTCTCAATATCGCCGGCGGCGCTCCCGACCTGAATCTTCACCCGCTCTACCGCGTCGACGGCGCCTCCGGCCTCGACGAGCGCATCCTCGATAGTTGGCCGGGCTTCAACGGTGACGGCCCCGTCCGCGTGGGAAATGGCGCAGCCAAGCACACTCAAAATGACGTCTTCGGAGAAATGGTCTTGGCGCTCGTTCCTATTTTTCTCGACGAACGCTTCACCAACGATCGCTCCAAAGCCGCTCTCAAATTAATCGAGGGCCTCGCTCGAAAAGCCATTTCCGTGGCTGGCCTGCCCGACGCCAGTATCTGGGAGTACCGCATGGAATGGAAGCCGCAGACATTTTCCAATCTTATGTGTTGGGCGGGAGCCGACCGCATGGCTCGCGTCGCAGCCCTCCACGCTCCGAGCATCGAGTACGAGTTTCGCTCCGCCAGCGAACAAATTCGGGAAGACATCCTGGCCAAAGCCTGGTGCCCGCAGCTCAACAGCTTCGCCGGCACGTATGGCGGCCAAGATCTCGACGCTTCGCTGTTACAGATGGCTTACCTGAGATTTCTCCCCGCCGAAGACGCCCGCCTCTCCGGCACGATCCAATCCATCCAGCGCGGCCTATCTCACGATGGCTGGCTCTATCGTTACAAACTCGACGACGGATTTGGCTCGCCCACCGTCGCCTTCATCATCTGTACCTTCTGGTTGGTGGAGGCCCTCGCCGACGCCGGCCACACCGCCGAAGCCAAAGCCGTCATGGATCGCGTGCATTCCACACTCTCAGGCCTTGGGCTCTTGTCCGAGGACTACGATACTTCCCACATGCGCATGTGGGGAAATTTCCCACAAGCCTACTCTCATGTAGGCCTTATCCATGCAGCGTTTGCCGCTTCTCCCGAGTGGGTCGATGTCATCTAAGCGAATTCCTATCTCGCTTTCTGGCAGTCCACGCGAGTCATGTCCCGAGTGACCTGTTAACCTAAGTCCCAAGTCTCCATCTGTGAGGGGAATCACACAAAACTGTGGCCGTAATCACCGCAAGCCAGCCCAAAGACTTCCCATACTCAAGCTTGGAGAACTTCTAGGGTGACGGTGCACGCCGGCAAACGAATTGACTTCAAGAATGTTCTATTTCTAACGGACTTTCTCCGAGCCTTCCTTCGATGCTTTGCCCTTCGCCGCGGCCATCACGCGCGGTTATGACTCTCGCGTATACGCAGTCCGCGTTCTCGTCGTGCCACTTACGCCTACATTTCCCCCGAAGCAGACGTCAGTTATTTGGATGACCAGGAAGAATGGACGAAAACGGAAATGGTCCGATCAGTGATGTAGACTCTCTCACTGAAATTCGTACAAAAACTGGGGCTGGTCACGAACAAGCAACTCATTCGTGTGCTAGCTTTGAGAGGACAATGAAACTCTATCGGACGATCTCCGCAGTTATGCTGGAACAGGAACGCCAAAGTTATGTCCTGCCTGAGACGAACCTGGACGCGCTCTTTGTCCGCGAAGATCTGCATGAATACCTGCTACGAAGCATCGCTAACCTGCCAACCGTCGCAGAAGTTCCTGCGGATGGGCCGTTTCTCCCTCCCATTGGCACGCAAGAAGTTTGGGCTGCCGGCGTGACGTACTTTCGGAGCCGCGCCGCTCGCATGGGCGAATCGAAAACAGCGGGCGGCGGCGATTTTTACGACCGCGTCTATCACGCCGAACGCCCCGAACTCTTCTTTAAGTCCACTGCCAGTCGTGTCGTCGGGCATGGCGGCAAAGTCGCGATTCGCTCCGATGCGAAGTGGTCGGTTCCGGAGCCCGAACTCGCACTTCTGTGCAGCCCAACGGGGAGAATCACCGGATACACGATCGGAAACGACATGAGCTCGCGGGACATCGAGGGCGAAAACCCCTTGTATCTTCCGCAGGCCAAGGTTTACAACCGAAGTTGCGCGTTGGGCCCATGCATTCTCGTCAGCGAACGACCATTGAACAGTTCCACTAAAATTGAGCTGGAGATTTTTCGGGAAAACACTTGTGTATTCCGTGGCGCCACCAGTCTGGACAACCTGAAACGCGACCCGAGGACCCTCGTCGAGTATCTGTTCCGCGACAACGTCTTCCCCTCCGGCTGTTTTTTGCTCACCGGCACTGGCGTCGTGCCGCCGGACGCTTTCACATTGCAACCTTCCGACGAGATCCGCATCTCCATAGAAGAAATTGGCACCTTAACTAACTTCGTAGGCTGATTGCGAAAAGCCGGTAAATGCTTCGACGGCGGGTGGTCGGCTCTTGGATCCGAGGGAAGACTTGGGTGGCCCATCTTTGCGCGTTTTGCAAGGGCCGGGCTGTCTGTCGCTAGCCGGTCGATCCAGGCAGGTTTTTTGCTTTTTCCACAAATTTCCACAGCCGTATCAACCCAATTACTCCCCCGCCAACTCCTTGCAATCTCTCAACTTCCGCCACCCCCATTCGAATCCACCTGCGCCGTTAGAATGAAATAACAGTAATACGATAAAAATAGTTTATAATTCGCCAATACTCTGCCATGATTCCCCATGTTTCGCTCGACCCTCACTTTATCAACCCACTCCTCGCCATCCCGCAAGCTCCGTTTTCCCCTCCCCCGTCCGCCCTCTGGAGACTCTGCGCCCTTTGGGTTGAGATCCGCCCGTTCCTTTCGAGCACCCACCAGTCGCCACCCACCAGCCGCTAACTCCTTTAGATTCCGCACTTCCGAAAAACACGCCCATAACCCTTTTAGAATCCGCACTTCCAAAACAAGGCACTTAAAGCCCTTTAGAATGAACACTTACGAAAAACCCGTGGGGGGTGGGGGGTCTTATTATTAATCAGGCGTCCAACGAAGGGTGCCTGTCCCGAGCGACGAATCGAAGCGCGGGATCCCTCTTCTCGCCCGACGGCCGAGAGTTCCGACCTTGTCGAAAACCGTGTCCCGCCTGCTTTCTCTAAACGCAACCCCATAAGGCACTTTGGACAAAGTCCGCAGCTACGTCCTTTCTTCTCCCACCCACGAGTCACGCGGAATGAGTTACGTCCGGTCGGCTCCCAGAGAACTGCTAACTCCCAGCCTGCGACTTGCGGCATAATCCCCCCCGCACGTGCGCACGGGCACGTCCGCTTCGGCAAACGGGCGCTATCCATTTCGCACACGGGGAGGATTCAGTGACCGATCGTCCATGGAGTTCCACGGCTCCTCCAGGAGAATTTCGCACCTACATTTCCGCGGAGGAGACCCTCAAGGAATTTACGATCCGCGCCGTGATCCTCGGCTCCTTGTTCGGATTGCTCTTCGGCGCCGTCAGCGTCTACGTCGGCCTTCGCGCCGGCCTGACCGTCTCCGCATCCATCCCCATCGCCGTACTCTCCATCAGCATCTTGCGCGCGTTTGGCCGCTCGACAATTCTCGAGAACAACATCGTCCAGACCACTGGCTCGGCCGGCGAATCGCTCGCCGCTGGTGTCATGTTCACAATTCCCGCGCTGATTTTTCTCGGCTTCGGCTCCGAGTTCACCTTCTGGCGGATTTTTCCGCTCGCGCTCCTCGGCGGATGGCTCGGCGTGTTGCTCATGGTTCCCCTGCGCCGCCAGCTCATCGTCAAAGAGCACGGCAACCTCACCTTCCCCGAAGGCACTGCCTGCGCCGATGTACTCGTAGCAGGCGAGCGTGGCGGGTCTTTTGCCGGGCGCGTTTTTTGGGGGCTCGGTCTTGGCGGCGTATACACCGTCTTCATGAACATCTTCCAGGCTTGGCCGTCACAACCAGAGAGTCAGCCCAAATGGTTTCCCGGCGCCTCTTTTCGTGCCAACGTCACCTCCGAATATCTCGGCGTCGGCTACATCATCGGTCCCCGCGTTGCCGGACTTCTTTTCGCGGGAGGCATCATCTCCTGGCTCGTCGTGATTCCCGCGATCAAATTCTTTGGCCAGCTTTCCGGCAGCCACGCCATCTACCCCGGCACGATTCCCATTCCGGATATGTCTCCGGATCAGCTGTGGACCACTTACATTCGGCCGATGGGCGCGGGCGCCGTCGCCGCCGCGGGCATCATCACGCTGGTTCGCACCTTGCCCACCATCATTTCCGCTTTGCGGTCCGGCCTCAAAGATGTTCGTGCCCAGGAGGGCGGCCAATCCTCGGCCTCCAGCCGCATCGACGAGGACATGCCCATGCGCACCGTGATCGCGGGTTCGATCGTCGTCATCGTGATGCTTTGGGTTTTGCTCACCTTCCATCCCATGAAGGGTGCGGGGACGTTCTGGTATCAGAATCTCTTTGCAGCCGTTTTCATCGTCGTTTTCGGATTTCTATTTGTCACCGTCGCCGCCCGCATCAGCGGGCTCCTCGGGAATTCTTCCAATCCGGTCAGTGGCATGAGCATCGCCACGCTCATGGCCACTTGCGCCATTTTTTTTGTCGCCGGTTGGACCGCTCCAAACTACGCCGCTCTCGCACTCATGATCGGCGGTGTGGTCTGCATCGCCGCCGCCATTGCCGGCGCCACTTCGCAAGACTTGAAAACCGGCTATCTCGTCGGCGCGACTCCTTACCTCCAGCAGTGGTCGCTCCTCGTCGGCGTCACCGTTTCCACCTTCGCCATCGGCGCCACACTCAACTTGATGAACGTCGGCCTCGAGAAATATGCGCCGACTCAGATCGCGGTGAACATCGCCGCTCTTCCCTCCGGCGTGAAAGTCGAACGCGGCGGCTTCGAGTACCGGGGCAAAACCTATACGCTGATCAACTCCCTCGGCTCGAACGTCATTCCCGACGGCGAATATCTCTACGACGGCGATACAAAACAGATCGAAATTCAATGGGCCCCGGGAATCGGCAGCGACAAAGCCCCCGCTCCGCAAGCGCGCCTCATGGCTACGGTGATCAACGGCATCCTGAATCAGAAACTTCCCTGGCGCCTCGTGCTGATGGGAGTCGCATTGGTTGTTGCGGTCGAGATTCTCGGCGTCCGCTCTCTCGCCTTCGCGGTCGGCTCGTATCTCTCCATTGCGACCACTGCCACGATGTTTGCTGGCGGCCTTGTGCGTTGGCTCGTCGAAGTTTCTTCCAAGGAGAAAAAAGACGAAGGAGAAGCCAGCCCCGGCGCGCTCTTTTCCAGCGGTTTAATCGCCGCCGGAGGCGTTTTTGGTCTGCTTGGAATTGTCATCAATCTTTTTCAGGATCCGGAAATCGCTACGCACGTCCCCGGTTGGTTCGCTCACATGCTGAACTTGCCCTGGCGGCCCGACCTTTTTTCACTCGGCCCGAAATTCTGGCCGCTGCTCGCTCCCAACGACAAGTTACCGGTGCCGACGCACATTCAATCGCTGTTCGGCGTCGTGATGTTCGCTTTGCTGGCCATCTCGCTCTTCCACTTCGCCCGCAAAAAACTCAACTCATGAGGCCATAAACGTAGAAAAACCAAACTCAAAACTCGGGAATTGGCTGGGAAACGCTGCTTTGACGCCCGCGTTCCAACGCCGTAAACTTTGACTATGCCTTCCGTGTTCAGCCCTCGCCGCTACAACTTCGATTGGCGCGGCTTTATCACGCCAGGCGTAAAACTCCTGGTGCTGATCTGCGCAGGCATCTTTCTGGTCCAAACGCTGATCGAGCTCTTCCTGGGGGTGCGGGCAGCCTCCTGGGTTAATCACTACTTCGGCCTCGTCGCCCTCGGACCCGTGCCGGGCCTTCGGCTGTGGCAGCCGTTCACGTATATTTTTCTGCACGGCGGCTTGTTCCATCTACTCATCAACATGTTGTTTCTCTGGATGTTTGGCCGGGAGCTGGAACTGGTTTGGGGAAAAAAGCGTTTTCTGAATTTCTTTTTTCTTTGCGGCGTCGGCGCAGGGTTGATCGAAATCTTCGTCAAAGTTATTCCGATGTCGTGGGGCCACATGCCGTCGGACGTCCCGACGATCGGAGCATCGGGCGCGATTTTCGGAATTCTGATGGCGAATGCGATTTTGTTTCCCGACCGGCGCATCTGGCTTTTCCCTTTGCCGGTGACGATTCCGATGCGGCCGTACGTCGCGGTGATGGGCGCGATCGAGTTTTTCTCGACGCTGGGTGCGGGCGGCGACGCCGTCGCGCACGTCTGCCATCTCGGTGGCATGCTGGTCGGCTATATTTATTTGCGGCGCGGATCTTTCCTCTATAGCGTTCGCAACAGCGTTTCGGACTGGCAGCACAAGCGCAACCGCAAACGCTTCGACGTGTACATTAACAAACACAAGAACGAGCCGCCCTCCCGTCCCGACCGCTGGATCAATTGATGGGAATTTCCCGCAAATGGAGTTCGGCGCGAAGTGACCAGTAATTCGTGACTGGTGACTTACGCAATCCGATGTGCGGGACTCTGCCGCCGGACTGAATTTGCTAGGCGCCGCCGCCGATTACGTGGAACTTCATGAAATTGGTGGTGCCGCGAACGCCCATGGGCGTGCCTGCGACGATGCCGATGACGTCGCCCTTTCGGACGAGGCGTTCTTCGAGGAGGCGTTTTTCGGTGATGGCGGCGAGGCCGTCGATTTTGCGGGTATCGGGAATGTGACGCGGGATGACGCCCCAGATCAGCGCCATGCGGCGGCGGGTGTCGGCGTCCGGGGAGAAGGCGATAATGGGGACCTCAGGCCGGTAGCAGGAAACGAGCCGCGCGGTGAAACCGCTGTGCGTGAACACGGCGATCAACTTCATGCGGAGTTCGTGCGAGGCGTGGCAGACTAATTCCGCGACGGTTTCCGCGACCTTCAGCTTTTCCTGCGGCACGCGAGGCGGTGATTCCCAATCGCTGGCCTCCGCCTCTTCGATAATCCTGGCCATCATGCTGACGGCTTCGACGGGATATTTCCCCGAAGCGGTTTCCGCGGAAAGCATGACAGCATCCGAACCGTCAAAAATGGCGTTGGCGATATCGGAAGCTTCGGCGCGCGTTGGGCGGGGATTTTCGGTCATGGATTCGAGCATTTGCGTGGCAGTAATTACTGGCCTGCGGAAATGGCGCGCACGAGCGATGATTTTTTTCTGCACGACAGGGACGCGCTCGGGATTCATCTCGACGCCCAGATCGCCGCGGGCGACCATCACACCATCGGCCACGCGCAGGATCTCGTCCAGATTATCAATGGCTTCGGGCTTTTCAAGTTTGGCGATGACCGGCGTGTTTTTTCCGGTGCGGCGTATTAATGATTTTGCAAGGAGCACATCCTCGGGCCGTCTCACAAAACTGACGGCGATGTAATTCGCTCCGTGTTTTAGGGCAAACGCCAGATCTTCACGGTCTTTCGAAGTGAGCGCGGGAACGCGTAGTTTGATTCCGGGCAGATTGATGCCTTTGTTTTCGCCGAGGGCTCCGCCGTTGGCGACTTCGCAAATCACCTCGGGCGCGCGCACTTGAAGAATATGCAATTCGATCAGGCCGTCGGAGAGCAAGATGCGATCTCCGCGATGAACTTCGCGCGGAAGTGGCCGGAATGTGGTGCTGACTCGCGTGGTGTCGCCCAAGACCTTTGCGGTTGTGATGGTGAAGCGCTGGCCCGTGCGCAGCAGAACGGGATTGCTTCCGGCGAGCGGGCCGGTGCGGATTTTTGGCCCCTGCAAATCGGCGAGAATGGCGATGGGCTTCTGGTGTTCGACAGCTGCGGCCCGGAGTGCGGCGATATTCTGCGCGTGCTCGGCGTGGGTGCCATGAGAAAAATTGAGACGTGCCACGTCCATACCTGCCTGGATCAAGCGGCTAAGCATGCGGGGCGAGCGGCTGGCAGGGCCGATGGTGCAAACGATTTTGGAGTGACGAAAAGCCATGATCTCCCGTGTAGGAGAGTCTGCCAGTATATCCGCAGAATGAGGGCGGATAGCCCGGCGGCCTCCGGTTTAGCGATTATTTTGAAGCGGCGAATTCCGCGACAACGCGTGACAGGAAGTCGACGCCCTTATCAAAGGACGCGAGCGGAACGCGCTCGTCGTCGGCGTGCATGCGCCGGGAATCCTCGCCGCTCAGGGGAAACGGCAGAAGACCGTAAGCTTGCACGTCATGGAGCCGCAACTGGGCCGAGTCGGTTGCTCCGGCCGAAAGGAAAGGAAGCACGGGGGCGCCGGAAAACTCCTGCGTCGCAGCCTTAGTGATTGTGGCATAGAAATCGGTGTCCAGCGAAGAGGGAGGAGCGGTAAGGCCGGCGTCGGGTTGAACTTCGAAGCGAATCTGGGGATCGTCAACCAGCTTGGTCAGTTCAGCGAGCACCATGTCGATGGTGTCGCCCGGCAAGAGGCGAATATTGAGATTGGCGCGAGCTTCGGATGGAATCACGTTGGCGCGCACACCGGCGGACAGCATGGTGGGAGCGATGGTGTCGCGCAGCATGGAATTCCAGAGAGGATTGGTATCGGAAAGGAAGCGCTGGGCATGGTCTCCGCGGTCCGCAGTATCGAGAGAGCGAATCCATTTGGCAATCTCGTCGCTTTCGAGAGGGGCGAGTTGTTCGAAATAGCGGCGAACGATGGTGGTGAAATGAACGGGCGCGGAATAGACGCCGATCTTGGCAACGGCGGAGGCGAGATGGACGACGGCGTTGTCCTTGGTGGGAACGGAAGCGTGGCCTGAAGGACCACGGGCGATGACGGCGACGTTTACGGGAACTTTTTCGCTGGCTTGCACGGCGACATACTGGACTTTGCCGTTCTCGACGACGACCCTGCCGCCTTCGTTGATGGCAAAGCCAGCGGCAAATTTGTTCCAGTATTTGGCGATGAGAATTTTGATGCTGGCGTCGCCGCCCTGTTCTTCATCGGCGGTGGCGAGAAAAATGACATCGCGGTTGAGGTGCAAATTGGAACGCTTGAGAGCGATGAAGGCAGCGAGGTTCGCGGCCAGCATGCCTTTGTCGTCGATCGAGCCGCGGCCGTACAGATAGCCGTCCTTGATGACGGCACCGAAGGGATCGACGGTCCATTTGGACTTATCGACGCCAACCACGTCCATGTGCGCCACCAAAAGCAGGGCGCGCGAGGGGTTGGGCACAGCGGAACTGCTCAGCCGTGCGACTAACGCGCTGCGGCCGGGAGCGAGTTCCAGCAATTCCGAGGTGATGCCTTCTTTGGTCAGAATGCCGGCGATGTACTTTGCGGCAGCTTCTTCGTTGCCGGGCGGATTGGTCGTATTGATTTTGACGAGATCGGCGAGCCAGCCTTCCGCTTCCTTGGCGAGCGCCGTTGTGTCGCCGGCGGGAGAACGTGTGTCTTGCACGGTCGGCATGGCGGTGGACGGCACCTGGGCCATAAGAGGGGTGCCTGCGGCGAGGGAGAGCAGGGAGAAGCCCGCGGCCAGTGCCACCTGGTGCTTATTGCGGTTCCAATTCACAGAGTCATCCTCCATCTTAGATGCGGCCTAAGCAAAAGCGACAGGCGCAGCAAACGTTTTGCAGTTAACGCGCTTCATACTAACATGCAGGTGTGGGGGCACGTCCGCAGGGTTGGCAGCGCGTTGCGTAAGTTCAAAGATGGCGCAATGATCGCTGGCGAGGAATGACACGCAAGCTGGGCGGACGGGAATGGTTTTCGAACCGAATCGAGGGGTGAAATGAAGAAGATCGTTTCTCTAATTTTGCTGACATTTCTTGCGGCTCTAATCATCCCGGTGCTCTCCGGAGGGCGCGCGGGAGCACAAGAACCCACGGGACCTCAGGGCGCCGCGGCGCCGCCGAAACAGGCGGCTTCGCAGACTCCGGCTACGCCTCAGCAACAGGCTCCACAGGCGGGGGTGAGCATCGCTGTGGAAGTGCCGGTAGTGACGCTGGATGTGGTGGCGACGACACAGCGCGGGGACATCCTGACAGGATTAAAGAAAGAGAATTTTCGGATCACGGACGACGGGGTGGCGCAGACGATCACCAACTTCGGTCCGACGGATGCGCCCATTACGACGGTGCTGCTATTGGAATTCAGCAGCCGCGGATGGGGCGGTATATTCGCCATGTACGCGAAGTATTGGTCTCAATATCTGTTTCCGCAGCTCAAGCAGCAAGATTGGGTGGCGCTGGAAACGTTCGATATGAAAACGCGGCTGGAAGTGGACTTCACGCAGAACAAAGAGGAAGTGATGGACGGGCTGCGGCGCCTCTATTTTCCGGGATTCAGCGAGTCGAACGTGTTCGATGCCCTGTTGGAAACGACGGACAAGCTGAAAGACGTGAAGGGAAAGAAGTCCATCATTCTGCTTGCCAGCGGAGTCGATACATTCTCGAAACACAACCTCGACCAGACCATCAAACAATTGCGCCAAAGCGATGTGACCATCTTCTGCGTGGGGCTGGGCCAGGTGTTTCAGAATGCGGTGGACGTGAACAGAATTGGCGGGATGGGAAGCATGCAGCGGATGAACTATCTGCAAGCAGAGAATCAACTGAAGACGTTTGCTCACGAAACGGGTGGCCAGGCGTGGTTCCCACAATTCGAGGGCGAAATGCCAGGAATCTTCCAAGATGTCACTGCTTTTCTGCGGCACCAGTACAGCATTTCGTACACGCCGACGAACGGGGCGAAGGACGGGAAGTTTCATAAAGTGAAGATCGAGTTGGTGCAGCCGGACGGGAGCCCGCTGGTGGTTCTGGATCAGAAGGGCAAGAAACAGAAGTACGTCGTATATGCGCGTGAAGGCTACGAAGCACAGGCAACAGGCACGGCAGACTGAGTTCGGGGATTTCGGCCGTACTTGGAGCGCCCTTCCCGGTTAGTAGCCGCGTGCTAAATCGACCTGGTTGAACATTTCGCGGCCGTCGAACCAGCGTTCCAGCAAATCCATCAAGAGAACTGTTTCGCGCTGCCAGAGGCGGTCGCTGACGGCGCTGGTGTGCGGAGTGATGAAGAGATTCGGAGCTTTCCAGAGAGGGTTATCGGGCGGGAGTGGCTCGACGGAAGTTACGTCGAGGGCGGCGCCGGCTAGGGCGCCAGTTTCCAGTGCTTGAATGAGAGCGGCTTCGTCCAAGAGAGAGCCGCGGCCGACATTGATGAGGCGCGCGGCGGGCTTCATGCGGGCGATTTGCGCGGTGCCGATCATGCGGCGCGTCTCCGAAGTTTCCGGGGCGGCGATTACCACGTAATCCGCGTGCGGGAGAGCTTCTTCGAGTTGCGAGATGGGGACGATTTTTTCGGCGTGCGTGAGGTCGCCATTGCCAGAACGCGTCACGCCCCAGACGCGCATGTCAAAGGCCCGGGCACGCTTGGCGAGTTCACGGCCGATCGAACCGAATCCCACGATTAAAAGAACCAGGCCATTGAGTTCGGTGAGACGCTGCGGCTTGTCCCACATGTCCTGCTGGCCCCAGCGCGAACGGTCTTGATGGCGCACGGAATCCGGGAAATTGCGAGCGAGCGCGATGAGGAGACCCATGGTGTGCTCGGCCATGGTGGTGGAAAAAACGCCGCTGGGATTGGTGACGACAATTCCGGAGTCGCGCAGCTCAGGGTACATCAATTGCGCGATGCCGGCGGCGGTGGAGTGAATCCACTTTAATTTGTGGGCATGCTGGAGCTGTTCGGCGCGGAGGGAATAGCCTACGAAAATGTCCGTGTCGGGCAATTCGGCGGGGAGACGGTCGTAGTCGGGGAGATGCACGACGCGCATTTCGGGCCAGCGGGCGCGGATGGTTTGCGGCATCACCGATTGCGGACGCCAGAACGTGAAGGGATGCCAGACGCAGATGACCAGCTTGGTTTCGGCTGGATGGGTGCGATCGCGGTTCATTCGCGCGGGCCGCGGTGTTTCCAATAGAGGAACAGGCCGAGGATGAGGCCGAGGCCGCCGGTGCCGAGAATGAAAATGTGCGAGAGCGGAAGAGCGAACCAGCAAATCACGACGAGGCCGGCGGAGACGATGGCGCCTACCGGCGTGCCAGGGACGGTGAGGGTGCCGAAGCCGGAGCGCTGACGATTTTGGCTGGGCTCGGACAGCTTTTTCTTAACTGGTTCGTAGGTGAGGGTCATGTTACGGCCTTGCGGAGATACGCAAATCGTGGCCGGTCATGTCCGTAGGTGACGGCTGGTCTAGTGCGGCGAGCATAGTGGGAGCGAGGTCGCGCAGCGAGCCGCCCGGTTTCAATTGCAATTCATGGTTGTCGCTGACGAGGATGAGCGGGACAGGATTGGTGGTGTGATAGGTATGCGGGCCGCCGGTCGTTGGATCGATCATCGTTTCGGCGTTGCCGTGATCGGCGGTGATGAGCCAGACGCCGCCGCGCGGCTTGAGCGCTTGATAAATTGTGGCGAGGCCGGCGTCGACGGCTTCGACGGCTTTGATCGTGGCTTCGAGATTTCCCGAGTGGCCGACCATGTCCGCATTCGCGTAGTTCATGATGATGGCGTCGAAATCGCCCTTTTCGATGGCTT
>JBARCY010000241.1:0-7080 GCA_049794595.1 Candidatus Acidiferrum sp. | reverse complement strand
CGCGTGCTGGATCGCGCGATGCAAGCGCATGGAGGCGCTGGAGTTTCGCAGGACACGTTTCTGGCGAGCGCCTGGGCCATGACTCGGACGCTACGCTTGGCCGACGGACCGGACGAAGTACACGTTGAATCGATTGCGAAGTGGGAACTCGCAAAAGGCAAGAAGCGGGCGGAGCCTCAGGCTTCGCGCTAATGATCCATGCAAAAATACGACAACCTCACGAAAGCCAGCACAGGGGAAGCTGATGCCACCGTTGGTCATTAAGAATCCGCAATCGCTGAAAGAATTCGTGGCCAAGGAGATCGGAGTCACGCAATGGTTCCAGGTTTCGCAACAGCGGATTGAACAGTTCGCGCAAGCCACGGATGACCGCCAATGGATTCATCTGGATCGCGCGCGGGCCAGCAAGGAATCGCCCTATGGCACGACCATCGCTCACGGGTTTCTTACGTTGTCTTTGACCAGCCACTTTACGAAAGAGCTGCTGCAAATCGAAAATGGTGTGCGGCTGGCCGTGAATTACGGCTTGAATCGTGTGCGCTTCCCTGCTGCCGTGCGCGCCGATTCCAAGATTCGTGCACGCGTCGCGCTGCTCGCCTTGAAAGAGGTCGCGGAGGCGGTGGAGGCGACCTACGCGGTGACGATCGAAATAGAAGGGTCCGAGAAGCCTGGTTGCGTTGCGGAATGCGTCGTTCGCTACTACTCGTGATGCGCTGGGATTAGACGGCGGTGCTTTAAAACCCAAAAACGAGAGACTTGGCGCGCGCTAGATATGTCCAGTTTGTGCCGCGTGCAGAGAAGCACGGAGAAGCATCCGGATTTTCTCCGGCATGGATGCGAAGCGTTCGTCGTGGGTCAGGCCCTGATGATAGCGAAAATAAATTTGCTGCACGATGACGGCCAGTTTGAAACGGGCGAAAACGAGATAGAAAGCGAGCTGGGAAACATCGCATCCCGTTTTTCGCGCGTAGTGCTGCACGAATTCTTGCCTGGTAAAGCTGCCCGGATGAGTTGTGGGTCCCCAGCGATTTTCCTGGAGCTCGTCGGTATCCGTGGCATCGACCCAATAAGCTAAAGCGGTGCCAAGATCGGTGAAGGCATCGCCGATGGTGGACATTTCCCAGTCGAGAACGCCGACGATTTTGGTGATCTCCTTCTCATCGAGCACAACGTTGTCGTACTTGTAGTCGTTGTGAATGAGCGAAACGACGCTCGTCGATGGCATGCGCTGTTGCATCCATGCGGAAATTTTCTCGACTTCCGGATAGTCATGGGTCTTGGAACCGTAGTAGCGTTCCGTCCAGCCACGGACCTGACGTTCCAGGTATCCATCCGGTTTTCCAAGGTCGGAGAGCCCCACAGCTGCGTAATCAACGCGGTGCAGGCGAACGAGATTTTCGACGAATGTTTCGCTGAGCCGCTGCGCTGTTTCCGTGGAAAATTCCAAGCCGCTCGGCAAGTGCCGGCGAAGGATTACGCCGTGGATTGGTTCCATCAAATAGAACGGTGCGCCGATCACGGAATCGTCGTCGCAATAGAGGAGGACCTCGGGAGCGGGCTCATAGACGGAATGCAGCTTTGAAAGGACGCGAAATTCGCGGCCCATGTCGTGCGCGGACTTGACCTTGCTGCCGAAAGGCGGCCGCCGTAGAACGAACTCTCCGGCCCCGAGACGGAGCGAGTACGTCAAATTGGAATGGCCGCTGGGATATTGGCGGATCTGGAGCGCGCCGGACTCGTTTGGAAAGTGAAGGCGCAAGTAGGGTTCGAGCCGAGCTAGGTCCAGCTCTTCGCCGGGTCGAATGAAGGACGGCTGGTCCAGCAAGTCGCTCATGGCAAAATCTCCCTAGCGGTAGGTCAGCATTGTGGTGTCCGAGAGATGCGCGTGACCGTTAAAACTGCTGAGCGTAAATCGTTCTGCGTCGTACAGAAATTCGCTCCAGGAAGAGTTCCGCGACATCCAGCTCAGTTGTAAAGTTTTCGCGGCAGAGAGCTGCAAAGCGCGCTGCATGGCGACCGCGATGGGCCCGCCCGAAGTAAAAATAGCGATTCGTTCGCCGCGGACGCCGCCGGAGAGAAACTTCATCAGGCCGGAATTAACACGGGAACAAAACTCGCGCCAGGTTTCGACGCCCTGCGGACAGATTTCGCTTTCCACCCACTTGCCGATAATCACTTCGAATACTTTTTGAAAATTGGCGCGCTGCCGGGCCGAGTCTGGTGAAGATTGGAATGCGGCGTGGAGATCGCGAACACGCTGATCCTTCTCGATCAATTCAGGCAGGCTGAGCTTGAGGACCGCTTCACCCTGATATTCATCGAACTCCGGCAGTACCTGCGGTTCGGGAAACTTGAGGCCGGCTTTCTCATAGGCTCCGCTCACGAGCTTGAGCGTATCTCTCTGGCGCAAGCGAGGGCCGGAACAGACGCGGTCAAAAGCGATTTTGCGTTGTGCCCAATACTCGCCAAGAAGCTGTGACTGTGTCTCCCCAAGTTCTGACAGTTTGTCGTAGTTCTCCTCCAGAAAAGAGGCTTGCGCGTGACGGACGAGGAAGAGAATTCCCATTGCCAGCAAGCCCTTTCGTCAATCGTTATACCGTAAGTCGCGATGCGAAGAGTGAAAATCGACACGGCTTGCGCGAGTCTGCGAGTGCACGCTTCCCTAGGCGCTGAGCGCGGAAACGCTTTCAGAATCGATCACCATGGATGCGATGCGCTCGCGGTGAAATGTGGCGTCGCCGAAAGCGGTCTCGGAAGCTTTCGCGCGGCGATAGTAGAGGTGGAGATCGTTTTCCCAAGTGAAACCCATGCCGCCATGAATCTGGATGCCGCGGTTGCCAACGGTCCGAGCGGCGTCGCTGGCGTACATCTTGGCGATGGAAACAGCTGTCGAGACATCCGGCGCGTTTTCTTCGAGAGCCCAGCCGGCGTAATAAACCGCGGAACGTGAACTTTCAGTTTCGAGATACATGTCCGCGCACTGGTGCTGCACAGCTTGAAACATTCCGATGGGTTTGCCGAATTGTTTTCGAGTCTTGGCGTATTCGACGGTGATCTCCAGAGTCCGCTGCATGCCGCCGACGAGTTCTGCAGAGAGTGCGGCGATCGCAATGTCAAAAGCTTGCGGCAGATCTTTGGGCGAACCGATCTGCTCGGCGGGGGTATTGCTGAATTCGACGACGTAGAGTTTGCGCGTCAGGTCCATTCCGGACATCGGGGCTATCTTGAGGCCCGCCGCTTTGGAATCGACAAGGAAAAAACCGTTGCGTGCCACAACGATAATGAAATCGGCGATAGCGGCGTCCGAGACAAAAAGCTTTTCGCCGCTGAGCTTACCGTTCGCAGCGCTCATTTGGATATCCCGCGGGTTCCAGCTTGCGCCGGTTTCCAGGATGGCCGCCGTGGCGCGAACTTCACCGCTGCAGATGGGCGCGAGGTATTTTTGTTTGTTCTCGGGCGTACTGACGGTATTCAAAATCGATCCGGCCAGGACGACCGTCGAAAAAAACGGACCAGGCAAAAGAACGCGTCCCGCTTCTTCCATTAACAGCATGAGATCGACTTTGCCGAGGCCGACCCCGCCGTACAATTCCGGAAAAATAATACCGGTGTAACCCTGGTTGGTGAGCTTCGACCAGAGTGAAGCATCGTAAGCGGTATCCGTTTCCATCAAGCGCCGCATTTCAGCGCTGGGGCATTCGCCCGCGAAGAATTTGCGCGCGCTGTCTTTCAGAAATTCCTGACTTTCGCTCAAACCGAATTGCATGACGTATCCCCTTTGCGATTCCCTTGGCCAATCGTTTTTTGGATCAGTAGCTTCTGGGCAGGCCGAGAACGAAATGGCCAATGATGTTGCGCTGCACCTCGGAAGTGCCGGCTTCGATGGTGTTTCCGCGCGTGCGCAGATAGGCGTAGGACCACACTCCCTTGTCGATGGCGCGCGGATCGCCCGCCATGAGTTGGCCGAAAGAACCGAGAATCTCCTGAGCGATTTGTTGGAGGCGCTGGTTGAGCTCACTCCAGAAAATTTTCTGAATGGAGCCTTCCGGACCCGGCACGCCCGTGGCCGTGATACGACTGAAAGCACGCATCTGGTTGAAGCGCATGATTTCGATTTCGGCGCTGCACTGGGCCAGCTTCTGGCGAATGATGGGATCCTCGGCGGCGGAACGGCCGTTGCGCTGAGTCGTGCGCGCGAGTTCGATGAGGCGCGTAATGTAGCGCTTGAAAATAAGATGAAGGCGAGCGCCATACGAACCGCGCTCGTACATCAAGGTGCTCATGGCCACGCTCCAGCCGTCATTCACTTTACCGAGGAGATTTTCTGCAGGGACGCGAACATCGCGAAAGAAAAGCTCATTGAATTCGGATTCGCCGGTCATCTGGCGGAGGGGGCGAACCTCAACGCCGGGCGATTTCATGTCCACGAGAAGAACGGTAAGTCCCTTGTGTTTCGCGGCAGTTGCGTCGGTTCGAACGACGAGCTCGCACCAGTCACCCACCCAGCCATAGCTGGTCCAGACTTTTTGGCCGTTCACGATGTAATGATCGCCGTCGAGGCGGGCTCCGGTTTGCAAGCCG
Organism: Candidatus Acidiferrum sp.; assembly: GCA_049794595.1. GTDB lineage: Bacteria > Acidobacteriota > Terriglobia > Acidiferrales > UBA7541 > Acidiferrum. The sequence goes on along the minus strand of JBARCY010000241.1, from coordinate 2,499 downwards.
GCGAGATCGGAGCCGGCGTTAGGCTCGGAGAAACCCTGGCACCAGATTTCTTCCGCACTGAGAATTTTGGGAATGTAACGCTTTTTTTGCGTTTCCGTTCCGTACGCGATGATCGTGGGTCCGATGAGGCCCAAGCCCAGCGAATTGGCCATGGGCGGCGCTTCCACGCGCGCCATCTCTTCCCAAAATATGGCTTGCTGCATCAACGTCGCGCTGCGGCCGCCATATTCCTTGGGCCATGAAACCGCGGCCCAGCGGCCTTCCTGGAGCTTTCGCTGCCAGGCGCGCAAATAGGGGAACGATTCTTCCATGGGCTTTTCGCGCCATTCCTCCCAGTCTTTCGGAACGTTCGACGCGAGCCAGGTGCGTAGCTCGTCACGAAACGTCAACTCCTCGGCGGTTAAGTTCAAATCCATGAAAGAGACTCCTTCATTTTGTTCGGCGCGAGTTGCGCGGCACAGTTCTTGCGCAATCGCGATTCGGTGGACATGTCCCTCGCCGGCTCACATCCCACTTTTCGGCGCGTGGAAATCGGGACGAAGCGTGTCCTTGCCATGCCAGTATTTTTTGCGCAGATCCTTCTTGAGGATTTTTCCAGTACCGGTCTTGGGCAAACTTGCGACGAACTCGAAAGAACGCGGGCATTTGTAATGCGCGAGGCGCGATCGGCAGAACTCGATGAGTTCGGATTCCGTAGCGGCGGCGTCAGGCTTTAAGACAACCAGGGCTTTAGGAACTTCGCCCCATTTCTCGTCGGGCACGGGAATCACTCCGGCTTCCAAAATGGCGGGATGCGCAAGAATGGCCTTTTCCAGTTCGAGCGAAGAGATGTTCTCGCCGCCGCTCACGATGATGTCCTTCTTGCGATCGACGATGAGCAGATAGCCCTCTTCGTTCATGGTCGCCATGTCTCCGGTGTGGAACCAGCCGCCACGCAGGACTTCCGCCGAAGCCTCCGGCTGACGCCAGTAACCCTCCATCACGCCATCGCCCCGCGCGATAATTTCGCCGATGGCCTGGCCGTCAGCCGGCACATCGTTATCGCTGGGATCTACCACGCGAAGCTCCACACCTGGAAATGCGTAGCCGGTCATCGCCTGGCCTTCGAATTTCTGCTCGCCATTCCAGCCCAGACCTAACTTCATGGGAGAAATCGAAAGCGAAGGGGATGTTTCCGTCAGGCCGTAACCGGAAAAACATTCGCAGCCAAGCTTTTCTTCGACCTCGCGAATGAGCGTCGGCGAGGAGGCCGCGCCCCCAATGACAATGCGCCGCAAGCTGCTCAAATTGTATTTGTGGCGCTCCGGGCAATTGACCAGAGCCGTGGCCATGATGGGAACGAGGCTGCAGGAATATACGCTTTCCTTTTCGATGAGACGGAAGACTTCTTTGGGGTCGAACCGCTGCATCATCACGTGCTTCCCTCCCAGCAAGGTAAGGAAATGCGCGACGCCCCAGCCATTCGCGTGGAAGAGAGGAATCGTGTGAAGTTCAACCGACCCGTTTTCAGTGTTGAACCCCATGCAGACGTTGTGTGCGTGGAGGTAGATATTCCTGTGCGTAAGCATCACCCCTTTGGGGTCGGCGCTTGTGCCGCTGGTGTAGAAAAGCTCGGCGAGGGAGTTCTCGTCGATGGTGGCGATGTCGGCGCGATAGCGTGTAGCGGCAGCGAGCAGGGCCTCATAGTTTTGTGGAAAGAGCCAGGATGCTTCCGGAGGAGCGTCCAACTGGCAGAACATTCTTACACCAGGTATATCCTTGCGGAAGGAATCGACCAAGCCGAGAAACTGTTTCTCGAGAAAGAGAATGCTTGCCCCGGAATCGTTCAGAACGTAGCTCAACTCGCTGGCGGCAAGCCGGATGTTTAAAGGCAGCAGAACGGCGCCGGCTTCGAGCACTCCGTAATAGGCTTCGAGCAAACGATGGCAGTTGGTGCTCAGAAAGGCGACGCGATCGCCAGGTTGTACGCCAGACTGCCGCAAAGCGCCCGCGAGACGGCCGGCGCGATCGGCGAACTTGGCATACGTGTAGCTCTGCTCGTTGCAGACCACCGCGGTTCTGCGGGGATATTGCTTCTCCGCATAACGAAGAAAACGCAAAGGAGTAAGGGGAATATTCATTGCGCGGTTCGCCTGGATCAGGCGGATTGTCCTCCATCGACGACAAGCGTGTGCCCGGTAACAAAATCGGAAGCATCGGAAGCCAGGAAAATGGCGGCACCTTTTAGGTCCTGCGGCCCGCCAAAACGGCCCAAGGGTATGCCCGCGAGCAGAGATTCCTTGTTCCGTTCGATGACTTTTTCCGACATGTCGGTAGGAAACCAGCCGGGTGCAATCGCATTCACCTGGATGTTATGCATGCCCCATTTGCAGGCCAGATCTCTCGTGAAAGCAATGATGCCGCCCTTGCTGGCGGTGTAGCCGATGGCGGAAAATCTGGGTGGGGATCCGCGCATTCCAGCAACGGATGCGATGTTGATGATTTTTCCCCAGCGCTGCG
>JBARCY010000240.1:0-2670 GCA_049794595.1 Candidatus Acidiferrum sp. | reverse complement strand
GATGCCGAGGGCCGAATCGCTTTGGCCTCGCGCGCAATAAATGCGCCGCCCGATGAGGAGATCGCCAAGACCCTCGGATGTCCCAGGCTCCCCAGCCCGGCGATTCGTTTTCTCAGCTGGTAGACACTCTTCGGTGGCAGCGACGCTTCAAACAAATCTCTCACTTCCGCTGGCGGCTTCGCACTAAATGGCGGCAAGTGCGTCAGCTTCTCCCAGAAATGGACAGGGTCGCGCAGTTCGCTCAACGCCATCAGCCGGAGCCACCGGTGATCTTCCGCTAGAATGAATGGTTTCCCGCCGGCTGCCAGGGCGTCGCGATACCCCTCCTCAACAGCCTCGGAGGCTGAGCGCCGCGCCATGCACAAGTGTTCTGCCTCGATCGCCAGATACGCACTCGCCGTCAGCCGCACCAGATCAATCGCATACGAGGAAGGGAAAACCTCATCGAGATCGTTCACTCCCCAGATGAGCCGGCCTTCCAGGTCCCGCCACGTCCCAAAATTTTCGATGTGCAAATCGCCCACCGCAAGGACTTTGGGAGCTTTCGCGAGCCCGCCGCAGACTTCTGGCCAAAGCTGCAGCCACCGATAGAAGGTAGCGCGGAAAAATGGAAAAACAGCCTCCGCCATAAGTTCGTGCTTAAGCCGAAGATCCTGCTTGATAATCGGAAGCTGGGCGGACAGCCATTTCTCAAATTCAAACGTCGCTTCAAGAATGCCGGGCTTCATTCGCTGCTCACACGCGGGCGTGTTCCGCGCGAGAAGTTCCTCGCACGCGCGATTCGTAAATCGGGAAGCGCGCCGCCAGGTCCGCAACCTGCCTGCGCACTTTTTGCTCCGTCTCCGCGTCCCCGAGGTGCGATAGAATCTCGCTAATCCAACCGCCGATCTGCTCCATGTCTGTTTCGTGCAGTCCGCGCGTCGTTACCGAAGGGGTTCCCAGCCGGATGCCCCCGCCTTTCATCGGGGGAAGGGGATCGAATGGGATAGAATTTTTATTGACAGTGATTCCCGCGCGGTCCAGCGCTTTTTCCGCGTCGCTACCCGTGATTCCGCGCGAATGCACCTCGACCAGAAAAAGGTGATTGTCCGTCCCGCCCGTCACGATGCGGAATCCGCTCTTGGCGATCGCGCCAGCCAGCGCCTTTGCGTTGACCACCACCTGCTTCTGATAATCCTTGAAGCTCGGCTCCATCGCTTCCTTCAGGCACACCGCTTTCGCCGCGATCGTATGTACTAGCGGCCCGCCCTGCGTCCCGGGAAATGTCAGCTTATCCAGCTCTTTTGCGAAAGCCGCTTTGCACAGCACCAATCCGCCGCGCGGTCCCCGCAATGTCTTGTGCGTCGTCGTCGAAACGATGTCCGCGTGCGGCACCGGGCTAGGATGCACTCCCGCTGCCACCAGTCCCGCGATGTGCGCCATATCCACAAAAAACAGCGCCCCGACAGCCTTCGCCGCCTTAGCAATCCGCTCGAAATCGATAATTCTCGAGTACGCGCTCGCACCCGCCACAATCATCTTCGGCTTGTGTTCTTGCGCGAGTTTCTCGATTTCTTCGTAATCGATCCTTTCGTCTTCTTTTCGCACGCCGTACGCCACGAATTTGTACATCCGCCCCGAAAAATTCAAAGGATGCCCGTGCGTCAAGTGCCCGCCATGCGACAAATTCATGCCCAAAACAATGTCGTCCTTCTGCAGTGTGGACATATAAACCGCGACATTCGCCGATGTCCCCGAATGCGCCTGCACGTTGGCGTGTTCCGCGCCAAACAACTCCTTTGCGCGATCAATGGCAAGTTGCTCCACCTCGTCCGCGAACTCGCATCCGCCGTAATACCGCTTCCCCGGATAGCCCTCCGCATATTTGTTCGTAAAAATCGACCCCATGGCCTCCAAGACCGCCTCCGAAACGAGGTTCTCCGATGGAATCAATTCCAGCCCAGTAGCCTCCCGCTGGGCCTCTTCGCGCAACAATTCCGCAATTTGCGGGTCCACCGCTTCGAGTGGCCTTTGCATCCGTTCGTTCGCTTCTGTAGTCATTTATGTAATCCTATCGATCGAGTTGCCGCGCGCTTTCCGTAGTCGACCATCTTACCGCGCCCGCCCCGTTTCTGCGAAGCGAGCTCTCCTGCTCAAAATCCTGCTAAGAATCCTTGACCTAAAACTTTAGGCTGTTATCCTTGCTCCAGGTAGTTATGTGGCTTCGCAACGCGGCGGCGTTCCTGCCGCATTTTTATTTTGGGCCTCAATGGCAAAGCCAAGCCACACCTGGCCGTGTTCTTCCTCTGCCACGTGCGCTCAGAAAGGCACAAAGCGCTAAGTCTAGCAACTTTCCCGCAGCGCGGATCCGTGCGGCCTCTCTGGTGTAGTTGCAATGGCCAAAGTCCGATGTGGTCCAACTCTCGAGCTCTGGAGGCCGCTTTTGGACGAGTTTGACGCTGAATTATGTTTACTGCCAAGCCCTGTAGAATCAACACTTGCAGGGTCATCCGCAAACATTGATTCTAATCGACTTACAGAAAGACTAAATCATTTAGAATCAATGTTGGCTCTGTTGACATCCTCGGCACAAGTTGGATATCGAGGAGTCGACAGGGAGGGGCGAGAGGTGTTTTCTGATGGGACAGGAGGGACGATGCCCGAGGTTGGTCTCCTGCCCATTGCTCGTGT
>JBARCY010000239.1:0-22724 GCA_049794595.1 Candidatus Acidiferrum sp. | reverse complement strand
CCGGCGAAACATCGGAATTTTCATTCAGGTCATTAAGTAGTCTTTTTCCGATAGGAGCAAACATGGCATTCGCGCGCGCCGCCAAGATTGCTGATGTGCCTGCGGGTACGATTCACCAGTTTCAGGTGGAGGGAACACCGGTTGCGCTCGCCAATGTCGCCGGTAAGTTCTATGCAATCAATGATGTCTGCGTGCATCGAGGGGGGCCGCTGGGCGAAGGCGAACTCGATGCGAATGTGGTGACTTGCCCTTGGCACGGGTGGCAGTACGATGTCACGACGGGCAAGGTCACGCAGAACCCCAATATGGGGGTGGCTTGCTATGCCACGGAAGTGCGTGGGGACGAGATTTTTGTGGATGTTCCCTGAGGGGTTTCGCTAACTGTCTGTAAATGAGGGAGATAGGACCTGGTTGGCGGTTTCTAAGCCACATTGGCGCTTCAAAGTCCCCTCCGCGACCTGTCAGCTAACCCCCATATTTTTGTTCGCTTTTTGGCTGTGCACGTGTATATTGCTGCCGACTCGACGCCTCGATGGCAACTCCGACTTCGCAACGACACTACTGGATCTTTAGCGCCGACCCACACCACTACCATTGGGACACGCTCTTCGTTAAGGGGAAGGAAATGTGGCACGGCGCGGAGTCCAAACCAGACGCGGTGCGTGCGCTGAAGCAGGTACGCAAGGGCGACAGAGTGCTCTGCTACCACTCCGCGCCGGAGAAGGCGCTCTATTCGATTGCGGAGATCACGCGGGATCCCTACCCCGACCCTCACGACCACAAGGAAAAGAACCTCGTCGCGGACTTGAGAGCGTTTGACCGGCTGCCGAGGCAAGTCTCGCTCGCGGAACTGCGTGCCAACCCGGCACTGAAGAAAATGAAGCTGCTGAAAAATGTACGAGTGCTGGTTTCGCAGATTACCGAAGCGGAGTATCAGGAAATCCTGCGCATGTCCGGAATTGTGGCGTCGCCGGGGATTCCGCTACCCTGAAGATACGCCTGAGGAGAGCGTTGCCGGCGAGACGCGAATCGTGGACCTCGCTTGCGCAGTCAACGCGGAAGGCGCGTCTTAGCTGGACGTTAGCCTGTGCTGACCAACCGCTGCCAATGCTGCGCTTAGAAAAGCTTAAACATTTGATGGGCTTCATACGTCTTAAGAAGATAGGGGTTCCATCTGAGGGTGGCTTCATGAAGGCAATTTGGTATCGCTGCATTGTGCTGCTGGTTTTGTGCGCGTTGGGTGCGGCTGGCGCGCCGGCGTGGGCGCAATCACAGGAGTTTCCTGTTAGCACGCATACTCTGAAAAATGGGATGAAAGTGCTGGTGCAGCCGGATCACAGCATTCCGAACGTCGCGCTTTATATTTTTTATCGAATTGGGTCGCGAAACGAAAGGCCCGGCACGACCGGGCTCTCGCACTTTTTCGAGCACATGATGTTTAACGGCGCGAAAAAGTATGGCCCCGGTGAACTGGACAAGGCGATGGAGGCGAATGGCGCGTCGAACAACGCATATACCACGCGAAACGTTACGGTTTATCAGGACTGGTTTCCGCGTTCGGCGCTTAACTTGATCTATGACATCGAGTCCGACCGTATCCGTGATTTGACATTCGATCCGAAGAAGATCGCTTCCGAGCGGGAGGTGGTGGCCTCCGAGCGACGGCTGAGCGTGGACAACGATAATTTTGGGTTGCTCGATGAGCAGCTTTGGGCAACCGCGTTCATCGCGCATCCTTATCAGTGGCCGGTCGTGGGCTGGATGAGCGACATCGAGCACTGGACAATGGCCGATTTGAAGCACCATTTCGAAATGGGGTATTCGCCCAGCAATGCGACGATGGTTATAGTGGGAGATGTTTCGCCAGAGGAAATATTTGAGCTCTGCGAAAAATACATTGAGCCGATTCCTTCTCACGCCCCGCCCCCGCCGGTGACTACCATCGAACCTGAACAGCTTGGCGAGCGGCGGCTGGTGGTGCACAAGGCGGCGGAGTTGCCGCTGCTGATGATCGGCTATCACATTCCGCAAACCGACAATCCGGATTTTTATGCGCTGAATATTCTGAGAAGTGTGCTGTTCCAGGGTGAGAGTTCGAGGATGTACCAGCGGCTGGTGGACAAGGATCAGATCGCGCTGGATGTTTCCTCTGAGGTAGAGCCGGCGTTCGATCCCACATTGGCCATTGTCACCGCTCAACCGCGGCAGGGGATCGATCCGTTAGCATGCGAAAAAGCGATTTATGAAGAAATTGAGAGAGCGAAAGACACGCAGATCAGTGATCAGGAGCTGGAAAAGGCGAAGAACTACCGGCTGATCGAATTTTACCGGGAGATGCGGACGATCAGCGGGCGGGCCAATACCATCGGAACATATGAAGTGTTCATGGGCGACTATCACAAGCTGTTTGACGCGGCGAAGAGTTATTCGGCCGTGACGAAAGAGGATGTGCAGCGCGTGGCGAAAGAATATTTTGGCGCGAGCAACCGCACGGTGGCGACGTTGCTTCCCGAGAGTGAAGGGAAGGCCAAGCCATGACGCGGCAAAGCAAGGCTTGGCGTTTTCTTACGCTCGCGGGATTTCTGTTTTCGATTTGTCCTGTTGTTTCGGCGCAAACTTTGCATTTGCCTCCGCACGAGAAGCTCGTGCTTAAGAATGGATTGACCGTGTTGTTCATGGAAAAGCGTGGGGTGCCGCTGATCGATGTATTCGCGCTGATAAAAACGGGGGCTGCGGCTGATCCCGCGGGAGAAGCAGGGCTGGCGTCGGTCACGGCGGCTCTGCTGCGCAAGGGAACGAAGACGCGCACGGCGCAGCAGTTCGCTGCGGACCTTGATTACATCGGAGGCTCATTCGAGGCAGAAGCCGACGCTGACTACAGCTACATGAGTGCTGAATTCATGATTAAGGATCTCGCGCGGGGGCTGGAACTATTTTCCGATGCCGTTTTGCATCCCACGTTTCCCGAGGGCGAGGCCGGCAAGATTCTGGCACAGAACGTGGACGGAGTGAAATCCTCCAAGGACGATCCGCGCTCCGTACTGGGCTTGTATTATCAAGGTTATCTTTACGGCGCGCGCCCATACGGGCGCCCCGCGGGGGGCGATGAACTGTCGCTCAAGCGCATTCAGCGTGATGACATTGTGAGATTTTATGAAGCGAACTACGCGCCGGGGAACACCATTCTTGGAATCGCCGGTGAGTTCGATCCTGCGGAAATGCGGAAAGAGATCGAGCGCGAGCTGGGTGCGTGGCCGGCACGCACTGTTGAGAGCACGTCGGTTCCCGCGACTCTTCCGGAAAAAGGGAAAAGACTTCTGCTGATCGACAAGCCCGACGCGACGCAAACCTATTTTGCGATTGGGAATATTGGAACGGCGGTAAACGATCCCGATCGCTTCGCGATTCGCGTGGTGAACACGATCTTTGGCGGGAGATTCACCTCCGAGCTGAATGAAGCGCTTCGTGTCGAGTCGGGGTACACGTACGGAGCCGGATCGTTCTTCGATTCCCACAAATCTCCGGGCCCCTTTGAAATCTATAGCTTCACGAAGAACGACACGACTATTCCGGCGATCGATCTGGCGCTGCAGGTTTTGGAAAAGCTGCACAAGAACGGCGTGACGCCCGAACAGCTGGTTTCGGCGAAGAGCTACATCAAGGGGCAGTATCCGCCGACCATAGAAACTTCGAGGCAGTTGGCGCGCCGGATCGTCTTCAACGAGTTCTATGGGCTGGGCGACGACGAAGTGAACCAGCTTGAAGCGCGGATTGACGCCGTGACTCCAGAGATCGCGAAGCAAGTGATCGAAAAGCATTTTCCGATGGATAATCTCGTGTTTGTGCTGATCGGCAAGGCTTCCGCGATCGGGCCTTCGGTGAAGAGGTATGCCGATAAGATCGACGAGCGGCCCATAAGCGAGCCCGGTTTCTGGCCGCCACCGGCCGGGGCTCAGAAATAGCTCAGTGCGAAGCCATTTGCGCGGCTGAAAGGTATCTTTCGAATCTCTTCAGGAGGAATGATGCGCTTCAGAATCTCGGCAGTATTAGGGGCTTTGCTGTTTGGGCTGCTGTGCACGGCGAGCTGGGTGGCCGCCGCAGAAGAAACTCCGCTGCTTGTGCAATCGCCAACCATGAACAAGACCCAGATCGTCTTCGCCTATGGTGGATACCTGTGGAGCGTGCCGCGAGAAGGCGGTGAGGCGCGGCAGCTTACGACCGGTGGACATGAAAGCGGACCGAAATTTTCTCCGGATGGTAATTGGATCGCCTTTACCGGGCAGTACGACGGGAATGTCGATGCCTACGTGATGCCAGCCGACGGTGGCGAGCCGAAGCGGCTGACCTGGCATCCCGATGCAGACATCGTGGATGGGTGGACTCCTGATGGTTCGAAGATTCTTTTCCGGTCGGCGCGCGAAGCCTACGCGGATTTTGACCGGCTCTACACCGTACCGGTGAAAGGTGGCTTTCCGGAGGTTCTGCCGATGTGGCGCGGGGAAGCGGCTTCGTACTCCCCTGATGCGGAGCGGATTGCGTATGTGCCGAATCTGAAATGGCAAGTGGCGTGGAAGCGATATCACGGCGGACAAACTACGCCCATTTATCTGGTGCGGCTTAGCGATCTGCAACTCGAGAAGGTACCGCGCGCGAAAGTCGATCTCGAGAATTCGAATGACGACGATCCCGTTTGGGTGGGCGACACGGTGTATTTTCTGTCCGACCGCAAAGGCCCGGTGACGATTTTCGCCTATGATACAAAAACGAAAAGCGTGAGGCAGGTGCTGGAAAACTCCGGGCTGGATCTGAAATCGCTGTCGGCTGGGCCGGATGCGCTGGTCTATGAACAGTTTGGCGGAATTTACACCCTCGATCTTAAGACTGACAAGGCAAGTAAAGTCGACATACGCATCGCGGGTGATTTGCCCGCGACCCGGCCGCACTTTGAAAAGGTTGCGGACAAGATTGATAACGCCGCAATATCGCCGACGGGGGTTCGTGCGGTCTTTGAAGCGCGCGGCGAAATCCTGACCGTGCCGGCGGAAAAAGGCGACATCCGGAACCTTACGCGAACGACAGCAGTGGCGGAACGCGACCCCGCGTGGTCTCCCGACGGCAAGTCCATTGCGTTTTTCTCTGACGAATCCGGCGAGTATGGGCTGCACATTGTGGATCAAAGCGGATTGGGAGAGGTGAAAAAGATAAACTTGGGGAACCCTCCGTCGTATTTCTATAGTCCGATCTGGTCTCCCGACAGCAAGAAGATCGCGTATACGGATAAGCGGCTCAATCTTTGGTATGTGGATGTGGAAAAGGGAACGCCGGTGAAAGTCACCTCGGATCGCTACGAAGATCCGACTTCCACGCTGGGCGAATCGTGGTCTCCCGACAGCAAGTGGCTGACCTATGCGAAATTTCTCCAAAACCACATGCGCAACGTGTTCGTGTACTCGCTAGAAACGGGGAAGGAATCCCAGATCACAGATGGAACAAGCGATGCGCGGTATCCGGTGTTCGACAAGAACGGGAAATCGCTTTATTTCGCTGCCAGCACAGACATCGGGCTTTCTATCGGCTGGCTGGACCTTTCCAGCTTTCAGCATCCGGTGTTGAGAAGCATTTACGCCGCTGTGCTGAAGAAGGGCGATGCATCCCCCGTCGAACCCCAGAGCGATGAAGAGAAAGCGGCGAACGAAGAGAAGGGCAAGGATGCTGACAAAGACAAAGCTAAGGATGCTGACAAGAGCGCCGTGAAAGGAAAAGAAGGAGAGAAGAAAGAAGAAGTGAAGGTAACAATCGATCTGGATGGAATCGGCCAGAGAATCGTAGCGATGCCGATCAAAGCGGCGAACTATGTCGGACTCGATGTGGGCAAGACTGGCGTTTTGTTCCTGAGCGAAGTCCCCGATGTGCCACGATTCGAAGGGCCAACATTGATTTCGGTTTCAAAGTTTGACCTGGCCACGCGAAAAACAGAGCCATTCCTCGGCGGCGTGAGCGCGTTTGTAGTTTCCGCCAACGGCGAAAAGGCTCTCTACCGACAGGGCCCCGGGCGCAGCGCTCCGTGGTTTATCGCGGCGACGGCAGCCGCGCCCAAGCCAGGCGAAGGCGCCCTGCACCTGGACGCGATGGAGGTCTATACCGACCCACGCGCGGAGTGGAACCAGATGTACCACGAAGTGTGGCGGATCGAGCGCGACTTTTTCTACGATCCGAATCATCATGGGCTGAATATCGCCGCTGCGGAGCGAAAGTACGCGCCGTACCTGAAAGGCGCGGGCGGCCGCGCTGACGTGAATCATCTCTTTGATGAGATGCTCGGCGAACTCACTATTGGGCACATGTTCATTCGAGGAGGAGACGTACCGCAACCGAACCGCGTGAAGGGCGGACTGCTCGGCGCGGACTATAAGGTGGAAAACGGGCGTTACCGATTTGCGCGCATTTTCAACGGCGAAAACTGGAATCCGGAGTTGCGAGCACCGCTGACGCAACCGGGCGTGGACGTCAAAGTCGGAGACTACCTGCTCGAAGTGAACGGCCGCGAATTGCGCCCGCCGACGGATATCTACAGCTACTTCGAAAATACGGCGGGCACGCAGATCAAAATCAAGGTCGGACCGAACGCGGACGGCACGGACTCCCGTGAAGTAACCGTCGTTCCGTTGGCCAGCGAATTTGAGCTGCGCAATCTTGCCTGGGAAGAAGATAACCGGCGCAAGGTGGATGAGATGAGCGGTGGCAAGGTCGCATACGTACATGTGCCCGACACGGCCGTCGGCGGCTTCACAAATTTCAACCGGTATTACTTTGCGCAGGTTGGCAAGCAGGCTGCCGTTATTGATGAGCGCTACAACCACGGCGGCGAAATTGCGGACTACATCATCGACATGCTTAAGAGACCGTTGCGCAATTGCGACATCACTCGAGAAGGCGGCGAGTTCTGCTCGCCGCTGGCGCAAATTTACGGACCGAAGACGATGATCATTAACGAAATGTCCGGTTCAGGCGGCGATGCTTTGCCCTGGATGTTCAAGCAGGACAAGGTCGGGCCGCTCGTCGGAACGCGAACCTGGGGCGGGTTAGTTGGCATTTATAATTACCCGCCGTTGATGGATGGGGGCTCCGTGACCGCTCCGCGAGTGGCAATTTTTGGCCTGCACGGCGAATGGGAAGTGGAAAACCATGGAATTGCGCCGGACATTGAAGTGGAGAACGATCCGGCGTCGGTTGCCGCCGGCCATGATCCACAACTTGAGCGCGCCGTCCAGGTGACGCTGGAAGCGTTGAAGGCGCATCCCGTTGTGATACCAGAGCATCCGCCGTATCCGAACTATCACCAGAATTGACCGGCCGAAGCTGTGGGGATCGCAGCGTTCCGGTGATTTGGCTTGCGCACCTGTGGCGCGGCGAAGGGATATGATAGTTTGCCGGTGATCCTCACATGCCGGAACTTCCCGAAGTCGAGACGGTAGCGCGCGGGCTTCGCCGCACAATTGTGGGACGGCGAATTATGTCCGTGAGGTTGGGGAAGACCGACTTCATAGATGACCCTGCGGCGCTCGAGCTACATCTCCCGGGCAGACAAATCGAAGCGGTCGAACGCTACGGCAAATTCATGCTGCTGCGCCTCTCAGCCGTGAGCCAGTGCACGTCTCCGATTGCCAACGGCGAGGGTGATCCCGCCGCACTGCTTGTGCACCTGGGAATGACCGGCCAGATCGCGCCGAATCCTGCGGCGCAGCCGTGCGAGAAGCATACTCATGCTTGGTTCATGCTTGATGATGGCCGGGAGCTGCGCTATACCGACGCCCGGCGATTTGGGCGGCTTGCTTATTTGCAGGACATTTCACTCGCAGAAGAATTGCGCGGGTTCGGCGCGGATCCTTTGGAAATAAAAGCGGAAGAATTTGTCCAGCAAACGCGATCCCGCCGAGCGAGGATCAAGTCACTGCTTTTGGATCAAAGCTTTTTGCGAGGTGTGGGAAATATCTACGCGGATGAGAGCCTCTGGCGCGCAAGGATTCATCCCGCGCGCCTGGGAGCGTCCTTGAAAAAAGAGCAGGCCAAGGCGTTGCATCGCGTCCTGCGAGAGATATTGCAGAAGGCGATTGCGATGCGAGGTTCCTCGATTTCCGATTTTCTGGACGCCGACGGCGAGCCAGGCGAATACCAGCGGCACCACCGCGCGTACGGGCGCGAGGGCGAGCGCTGCTACCGGTGCGGCGCAATCATCCGGCGTACGATCGTTTCAGGGCGCAGCAGTTATTTTTGTCCGAAGTGCCAGCCAGCGCCACGAGGCTGCCCCGTGCTTGCGTTGCCGAGAAGGCTGACAAAGCATGCTGGCGAATAGGGAAGACGAATGCGAGCCGTGGTCCAGAGGGTGAGCCGCGCGCGAGTTACGGTCGAGGGGCGCGTAACAGGAGAAATTGGCGCAGGGCTGATGGTGCTGCTCGGCGTCGGCCGCGAGGACACATCCGCGGTGGCGGCAACGATGGCGGAAAAAGTGGCTAACCTGCGCATTTTCGAGGACGACCAGGGGAAAATGAATCTCTCCCTCCTTGATACGAAAGGAGCTGCCCTGGTTGTATCGCAATTTACGTTGTATGGTGATGCGCGCGGACAGCGCCGGCCAAGTTTTATCTCTGCCGCTCCGCCGGAAAAAGCTAGGGCGCTTTACGAAGAATTCTGCTCGGCGGTGCAGGGGCTCGGCGTGACCGTCGCAACAGGGATTTTTCAAACGATGATGTCCGTGGAGTTGGTAAATGAAGGTCCGGTCACGATCCTCCTCGACTCCGATAAAACGTTCTGATTCGCAGCGTGGCTCAAAGGGCACTCGTGAGTGGACAGCAGCGAAAGCGTTTCGTGAGCTGAAAATGCTCGCCGATCCAGCGGTGCGCGCAAGAATGTCTTATTTTGGCGTCAATGTTCCAAAGGCCCATGGGATCTCTGCACCTGTGTTGCACTCATTTGCCCGCCGTATTGGGAAAGATCAGCAATTAGCGGAGCAGTTGTGGGCCTCCGGCGTCCACGAGGCAAGAATCCTTGCCGCGCTGATTGGAGAGCCGGAAAAGATCACCGCTTCACAAATGGAGCGTTGGGTCCATGATTTCGATTCCTGGGACCTGGTGGACACGGCGTGTTGCTATCTATATGCGGACGCGAAGCCCGCGTGGGACAAGATCTATGAATGGAGCAGCCGGCGCGCGGAATTCGAGAAGCGTGCGGCATTTTCCCTGGCAGCCTATTTGAGTTATAAAGACAAGGCGGCTGGGGACGCGCGCTTCGAACGGTTTCTTGCCGTGATCGAGCGGGAAGCCTGTGATGAACGCAACTTTGTCAGAAAAGCCGTCAACTGGGCGCTGCGGAATATTGGAAAGAGAAATCTGGGGCTCAATGGCGCGGCAATTCGCGCTGCCGAGAGGATCCGCCGACAAGAATCGCGTGCCGCGAGGTGGATCGCAACGGACGCGCTTCGGGAACTCAAGAGCGAAGCGGTCCAGGCGCGGCTGCACAAAAAAGCAGGATGAGAGATGGCTCAGAAAGCGAACACCAAGAGCGTTCTAGTTCGCCGGGCGCGACCCAGCGACGCGCTCCGTCTAGCGGAACTTAGCGGCGAGCTCGGATACCCGGCGACGCCGGTGGAAATTACAAGAAGGCTGCGCAAACTAAAGGCCGGATCTCCCAATGCCTTGTTTGTTGCGGAATCCCCGGAAGCGAGAGTAGTCGGCTGGGCTCACGTTAGCGTAACGCATCTTTTGGAGGCTGGAACACGAGCGGAATTGAATGGGCTAATCGTCGCCGAGGGCGAACGGAGTCTCGGGGCGGGTGCGAAGCTGCTCGAAGCCGTCGAGGAATGGGCGCGCAAGCATGACTGTCCGGTCATGTCCGTGCGGTCCAACGTCATCCGAGAACGCGCTCACAAATTCTACGAACGGCAAGGCTACGAGCACTATAAGACACAAAAAGCCTTCCGGAAGGCCCTGTAAGCCTCTCCCCAAGCGGTTAACCGTCAGCAGACAGTTCCGATGCGCCGTGTGGCAAGGTATATCGCATTACGATATACTTGACAAATGGTACGGGATATTACCCCAGCTGAGTACCGCGCGCTCGCCGAGTTGCGTTACCTCATCCGCCACTTCCTGCGAGAGGGAGACACTAAGGCGCGGGCGGCTGGGCTCGAGCCTCAACAGTACTTGATGTTGCTAACTATTCGCGGGCTGCCTGTAGGCAGTGAAGCAACTATTCAAACCCTTGCGGAAAGGCTTGCGCTGAAACATCATAGCGCCGTGGAGCTGATTGACCGCTTGGAAACGCATGGATACGTGCGCAGAACCCGCAGCCGAGGCGACCGACGCCAGGTGTTCGTGTCCCTATTGCCACGCGGCCAGCGTTTTCTTGAACAAGTCGCGCGGAATCGCATTAGCGAACTGCGCGCGAGCGGAAAGGCGCTAGTTGGTGCAATCGAAGCGCTGCTTAAGCGTGGGCAACGCAATGGCAACAATCAGAAGAAAACAGGCAAGAAGGAAGCGCGAACCATAAGTGCCTGACGAGATCCGGAACCACCCGCTTCGAAAACTTCCTGTTCCCCAACCCATATATGCCAGCCTACAAAACTTACAAGCAGAGCCAGCACATCGTCGAACTGCGCGAGCACGGATATTGTGTCTGCACGGAGAACTGCCGATAAGATGACTCAAGTCCCGGAATCGAATCAGACAAGTTGGTGGAATTCCCCTGCGCGGCACTGGAACACATTGCTGCATGAGCGTGAAGAACAAGTCTTCCTTGTCCTGACGCTGCTGATCGGTGCTCTTACCGGCCTGATGGCAGTCACTTTCATTTTATTGACGGAGAGTTTCGGCTTCCATCTCTATCCTGCGGGAGGAGCTGC
The DNA here is from genome assembly GCA_049794595.1 of Candidatus Acidiferrum sp. GTDB lineage: Bacteria > Acidobacteriota > Terriglobia > Acidiferrales > UBA7541 > Acidiferrum. The sequence goes on along the minus strand of JBARCY010000239.1, from coordinate 11,830 downwards.
CTGGCATCGCGTCCTTGTTCCCGTCGTGGGCTCGCTGTTCATGGGATATTTGCTTTACCGCTACTTTCCGGATGCGCGCGGTAGCGGCGTTCCGCAAACGAAAGCGGCCCTTTACGCGCGCGAGGGCCGCATCACAGCGGCCACGATGTTTGGGAAATTCTTCTGTACCTCCGCCACACTGGCCAGCGGAATTCCACTGGGTCGTGAAGGGCCGACCGTGCAGGTCGGTGCCGGGATTGCTTCCGTGCTAGGGCGTCATCTGGGGCTTCGACCGGAAAAGGTGAAGGCTCTTCTTCCCGTGGCAGCGGCTGCGGCCATTGCCGCCGCGTTCAATACACCTCTGGCAGCCGTGTTGTTTGCCCTTGAGGAAGTCGTCGGCGATCTTCACGCGCCCGTGTTGGGCTCGGTCGTGCTGGCATCCGCCACTTCCTGGGCCATGCTGCGGCTATTGCTAGGAAATAATCCGCTTTTTAAGGTACCCCAATACCAGCTCGTGAATCCTTGGGAATTCGTAATTTACGCCTTACTGGGCGTGGCTGGCGGCCTGGCTTCCGTGGCCTTCACAAAGCTGTTGCTTGGAATTCGCGAACGTTTCCTGAGATTTCCGCGGAAGACCGTTTGGTTTCAACCCGTGGCAGGCGGATTGGTGGTTGGAGTCATGGGTTGGTTTGTTCCACAAGTGTTGGGCGTAGGTTACGGGCACGTGGGCGAGGTTTTGAACGGGAACATGGCGCTCAAGCTGATGGTCTTGCTACTGGTTCTAAAATTTTTCGCGGTGACTGTCAGCTATGCTTCAGGAAACGCGGGCGGCATTTTCGGGCCCAGCCTGTTCCTTGGAGCCATGCTCGGAGGAGCCATCGGCACCTTAGCCCACAATCTTTTGCCGACGTATGTCGCGACGCCGGGAGCCTACGCGCTTGTGGGAATGGGTGCGGCATTTGCCGGAATCGTACGTGCGCCCATGACTTCTGTCGTCATGATTTTTGAGGTCACCCGAGACTACGCGGTCATCGTTCCGTTGATGATCGCAAATCTGATCAGTTTCTTCATCTCTTCGCGGCTCCAGAAGCAACCCATTTACGAAGCGTTGGCGCGGCAGGATGGCATTCACCTGCCGATGCCCGAAACTCGGCAGCTGGAAGCCCACCGGCAGGTGATTCTCGCTATGCGACCGGCTACGGAAATCCTGCCGGCCGATATGACAGCTCAAGAAGCTTTAGAGAAGATTCGTTCGAGCGAATTCACGGCCTGGCCCGTAAGCGGCGAACGCGGCTTGGTCGGCGTTCTGACGTTCGGCCAGATCCAGCGAGCTACGTCGGCCGATGGCCCTCCAAAACTCTTGAAAGAGCTCGTAAGTGGACCAGACTTCCCGCATTTGCATGTGGACCATTCGCTGAGCGTGGCCCTGGAGCGAATGGGCGCGTGTCAGATCAACGCGATTCCAGTAGTCAGTCGCGCTGACGTCCGCAAACTCGAGGGCATCGTAACGATGAAAGACGTTTTGGCTCACTACGGCGTCGGATCCCCCGAGAAAGCCTGACCGGAACGCCAGTTGGTCCCGCGCTGCGTGCTGCCTGTACGCAGCAGGCGCAACGAAAAAGCGTGTTCAGCATCCTACGGGTCGGCAGACCGGGCGCTGTTTTCGTGGATGGCGCTATGATCGGGCTGTGGATCCAAGATTGCCCACGCGAGCAGGGACTCCCGCGATTTCAGGGGGCAAACTGTGTGACGCTGGATCTTCGGAAGTCATAATGGTTTGAAACGCGAACTTACTCAGGAGAAACAATGGACTACATCAACCTCGGCAAAACCGGCCTTAAAGTCTCGCGCATTTGCCTCGGCTGCATGACTTATGGAACGCCCGCTACGGGCAAGATCAGGCCCGGCAGCCATGCCTGGGCGCTGAACGAAGAAGAGAGCCAACCGTTTTATCGGCAGGCGCTCGATCTAGGTATCAATTTCTTCGACACCGCCAACGTTTATTCGGTGGGCGCCAGCGAAGAGGTACTTGGCCGATTCTTGAAAGCCAATGTCCGCCGCGAAGCTGTTGTCGTCGCCACTAAGGCGCATGGCGTCATGCGCGACGAGCCCAACGGCCGTGGCCTCTCCCGCAAAGCCATCTTTTTCGAACTCGATCAGAGCCTGCGCCGACTGGGAACCGACTACGTGGACCTCTATCAAACGCACCGCTGGGATTACGAAACGCCGATCGAGGAAACCCTCGAGGCGTTGCACGACGTCGTGAAATCAGGCAAGGTGCGCTATATCGGCGCTTCCTCGATGTACGCCTGGCAATTCACCAACTCGCTCTATCTCGCCGAGCTTCACGGCTGGACGCGTTTCGTATCCATGCAGAATTATTACAACCTCCTCTATCGCGAGGAGGAACGCGAAATGATGCCACTGTGCCAGTCACAGGGCGTCGCGGTTATTCCCTGGAGCCCGCTCGCGCGCGGCCGCCTGGGCCGCCCGTGGCAAACCGAAACCACCAAGCGGTTCGAGACAGATCAGTTTGGCAAGATTCTGTACTCTAAAACAGAGGACGCGGATCGCAAGGTCGTCGACCGTCTAGGCGTACTCTCTGAGAAGCGCGGCGTGCCGCGGGCCCAACTGGCGCTTGCGTGGATGCTCGGCAAGCCGTTCATTACGTCGCCGATCGTCGGCGCAACCAAATCGCATCATCTTGCGGATGCCATCGCCGCGCTCTCGCTGCGTCTTACGCCGGAAGAGATTGCGTCTATCGAGGAGCCGTACACGCCTCATCCTGTCCTGGGCTTCAGTTAAGCCGGTAGCAATCCGGCTCTCCTCATTCCACGATTATCTCTGGTCTATATTGCCTGATTGATTTATGCTGCCCCCGGCGTATTGTAGCTTCCCTCGGCCATGCTCTTTAAAACGCAGAGCGCTTCGGTCTACGGCATCGATGCCTACCTCGTTGAGGTGGAAGTCGACGTAGGCTCCGCTCGCATGCAAGATTTCAATGTCGTCGGACTTCCCGACAATGCCGTCAAGGAAAGCCGCGAGCGCATCAAGTCGGCTCTCCGCAATTGCGGTTTCGAATTCCCTCACGGGCAAGGCGTAACCATCAACTTGGCTCCCGCCGATATTCGCAAAGAAGGCTCGGCGTTCGATCTCCCCATGGCCTTGGGACTCGTCGGGTGCATGGGCCACTTTTTCGGCAAACAGCTCAGCCAGTGTATGTTCCTCGGAGAATTATCGCTGGATGGCAGTATCCGGTCTGTCCGCGGTGCGCTTTCTGCAGCACTTGCCGCGCGCGAATTTGGCCTGAAATCGCTTGCTGTCCCTGAAGCCAACGCCCGAGAAGCAGCAGTTGTGGAAGGCGTCAACGTCTTTGCTCTGAAGACCCTGCCGCAAGCCGTTGATCTGGTGAACGCGCCAGAGTCGTTTAAACCCGTGACTGTCGATGCCAAGCAGATGCTTTCCGAAGCCGCGCAGTATTCCGTCGATATGCGCGACGTTCACGGCCAGCAGGCAGCGAAGCGCGCGCTTGAGGTCGCGTGCGCCGGCGGCCACAACATCCTGTTCATCGGCCCTCCCGGAGCGGGCAAAACCATGCTCGCCAAACGCATTCCCACGATTCTTCCGCCGATGTCGCTCGAGGAAGCCATTGAAACAACGCGCATTCACAGCGTCGCGGGCGTCCTCGAGGATAGCCGGGGCCTCGTCGGCACGCGCCCTTTCCGCTCGCCGCACCACACCATCAGCGACGCCGGTTTGATTGGAGGCGGCGCCGTCCCGCGCCCCGGCGAAGTTTCCCTCGGCCACAATGGTGTTCTATTTCTCGATGAGTTGCCAGAATTCCAGCGCAACGTCTTGGAAGTCATGCGACAACCGCTCGAGGACGGCGCAGTAACCATCTCTCGCGCTGCTGTTTCCGTTACCTTTCCTTCGCGATTCATGCTGGCTGCTGCCATGAACCCGTGCCCCTGCGGGTATTTCGGCGATCCGACTCGAGAGTGCCACTGTACGCCGCCGATGATCCAGCGCTATGTCTCGAAAATCTCCGGCCCGCTGCTTGACCGAATCGACATTCACATCGAAGTGCCCGCGGTGAAGTACAAAGAATTGCGTGCGCCCTCCTCGTCAGAGGACTCCACAACCGTTCGCCAACGCGTCATCGCAGCGCGCGAGAGGCAGATTGAGCGCTTCCGTGCAGAAAAAAAGACTTACGCCAACGCACAGATGATGCCCAAAATGATCCGCAAACACTGCGCGATTTCCGCGGAAGGCGAGAAGTTGCTTGAGAATGCCATCACCCGGCTGGGCCTCTCCGCCCGCGCCCACGACCGCATCCTGAAAGTCGCGCGCACAATCGCCGATCTCGATGCCTGCGAAAACGTCGACCCGCGCCACCTCAGCGAAGCCATCCAATATCGCACCTTGGACCGCTCTTACTGGTCTTAGCTGCAAAATGCGCAATCCGCGCTGCGGCAAGCATTGTCAGTCGGTCTTCGTGTGAGCATCCTCCCGCCACAAAATCCCAAGTGCTCCATTGACTTAGGTTTAGCCGCTGTGTTACCGATAAGTGCGCTCCCTTGGCTGCATTTTGGGTCCAAAAGAGCGGCGCGCATGGGCACAGACCCCAAGCACCTCGAAATCACACTGGAGACGCAAGTCGAGAGCGTAAGTCTTGCGGAGGAGATGTGTCTTCGGGTTGCCGAGGCCGCCGGCTTCGGCGAGGATGATTGCTATAAAATTGGCATGAGTGTTCGCGAAGGGGTCATCAACGCGTTTCACTACGGCAATCAGGAGCGCCCCGAAAAAAAGATTCATCTGGCCGTGGACCTGACTCAGGATAAGATGATTATCCATGTTTTGGATGAAGGCAATGGCTTCACTCTCGCCGACGTGCCTGATCCGCTGGCCGAAGAAAATCTCTTGAGCACATCGGGACGGGGAATTTTCCTGATGCGCGCATTTATGGATGAGTTCGACGTGATGCTCGGCCGCACGGGCGGCGCGGAAATCGTGATGTCAAAGAAACTGCCGTTGCCAGACAACCCCGGAACCAATGGCCAGGGGAGTCAAGGTGCTTCCCCGCACCAGGGAGCTTAGAAGGAATTATGTCGCTACGCGCAACACATCGAGATGCCAGTCAAGCCACGGTCGTGGATCTGAGCGGTCGGATAACACTAGGTGAGGGCAGCGCCCTGCTGCGCAAGACGGTCCGCGGTTTGTTGGATGAGCAGCGCACCCGCATCGTGCTCAACCTCGCGGACGTGGATTACATTGATAGCTCAGGCATCGGCGAACTCGTGAGCGCTTACACTACTGCGAAGAGCCGCGGCGGTGAGCTGAAGTTGTTACACCTGACGAAGAAAGTCCACGATTTGCTCCAGCTCACCAAGCTGTACACCGTCTTCGACGTTTACACTGACGAGAGCACTGCTCTGAGCAGTTTTCAATAGTCTTCCATTCATTCGAGCGAAATCCGAGTTGCGGGCCCGCACGCCGCTCGCATTGAGCGGCGTCCTGCGGCACAATTCTGCTGTAGCCATTCTCACACAGCATCTATGAACAACAGTTCCGAAACCGCGTGGATTGTCGAACAGGCAGTCGCCCTGGGGTTTGATCTTTGTGGGGTCGTCCGCGCAGGAAATTTTTCCGAACTCGACCTCGCAAAAGAATGGCTGGCGAGGGGCTACGCCGGCGAGATGAAGTATCTGTCTGACCCGCGCCGCATTGATCCGCAAAGCATCATGCCGGGGCTCCGTAGCGTCATCGTTTGTGCGTTAAACTACAATTCCTCAGTGCCACGGTCGGTCGATGCTTTCCAGTTGGACCAAACCGAACCACACGGCTGGATTTCTCGTTACGCCTGGGGACAGGACTACCACGAAGTACTTCAGCAAAGATTACAAAATTTCGCGAGCAGTCTTGTGAAGCGCTTTACGTGGCCATTTGAAACCCGAATTTACGCGGACACTGGACCACTAAATGAACGAGTCTTTGCCAAGTACGCGGGCCTCGGCTGGCTCGGGAAAAACACTCTTCTATTAAACTCGAAGCTGGGATCCTGGTTCTTTCTCGGCGTGATTCTCACGACTCTCGATATTTCGCCCACTCTTGGCCAAGCCGAGTTGCCGCCGCCGGACCTCTGCGGCTCCTGCACAAAATGCATCGACGCCTGCCCAACGGGAGCGCTCGTTGAGCCGTACGTAATGGATGCCCGCCTCTGCATTTCCTATCTGACCATCGAGCTTCGCGGCAGTATCCCCGAAATGCTCCGCCAACCCGTGGGCCGCCACGTCTTCGGCTGCGATGTTTGCCAGGACGTTTGCCCTTGGAATCGGCGCGCCCCAGTGACGCAAGCTCCGGAATTTCAGCCGCGAACTTTTCCGACCTCCGGACGCAGCGAGCCCCAAGAGTTCGTTGCATCTGGTGTACAAGCGGACGACGACGAGTCGCTATTCTTGCCGCGCCTCGAGTGGCTCGCTGCACTTACGGAAGAACAATTCCGAGCGGCCTTTCGCGGAAGTCCCATAAAGCGCACGAAGTGGCCCGGCCTCGTGCGAAACGCCTGCCTCGCGCTCGGCAATTTCGCGCCCGCGCCTGGATCCAGCCAGCATGAAAGAGTTTGCTCGCTCCTGAAAGGGCTTTCGGCTTCATCCGAGCCATCGATCGCGGAATCTGCCCAATGGGCTCTTTCGCGCATCCAATAGGCGTGGCGAGTTCTCAGCGTTCTAGCCGGCTTTCGCAGAGGCGCTCATTGAGGAGTCTCCGTGATGTGCAGTATGATACATTCGGCTGATTCAGCGCATGAGACAGTTGGTTGGCCAGCCTCCTCGCCGCAGGAGACCCCCTCGAATCACCGAAAATTCTGGTCAATGCCGGGATTGTCGGTGCGGGATTGCTTCAAGCAACAGCGGCGCTTCTGCGGTTTTGCGCTTCGGCACCACGTTAGGTTTTGAATCAAATTTCAATTTGGAGGAAAAATCCGTGCCATTCACATTGCCCCCGTTGCCTTATTCATTCGACGCACTCGAACCCTATATTGACGCGAAGACCATGGAGATTCACCACGACAAACACCATGGCGCCTACGTCACCAACCTGAACAAAGCCCTCGATGGCCACGCCGATCTCCAATCCAAGTCCCTCGATGACCTTCTCAAAGGCCTCGACTCCATTCCGGAGAGTATTCGCTCGGCCGTCCGCAACAACGCCGGCGGCCACTGGAACCACAGTCTTTTTTGGACGCAATTGAAGAAAGGCGGAGGTGGCGAACCCACAGGTGATCTCGGCACGGCCATCAAGTCAGCCTTTGGCTCCTTTGCGGAATTCCAAGCTAAATTTACCGCCGCTGGCCTCGGCCGCTTCGGTTCCGGCTGGGCTTGGCTCATCGTCAAGGATGGGAAGCTCGCCATCGACTCGACTCCGAACCAGGACACTCCCTTCATGCTCGGTGCCAAGGCCGTTCTCGGCCTCGACGTCTGGGAGCATGCGTACTACCTGAAGTATCAGAACGTGCGCGGCGATTACATCAAGGCGTGGTGGAACGTTATCAATTGGGATTCCGCTGCTCAGCACTACGCTGCTGCAAAAAAGTAAGAAACACGAGTACCTGCCGGCAATACATCGAATCAACACAGAAAAGCCCGGTCCGATTTGTTCGGACCGGGCTCTTGTTTTCTCTTTTGCTTCCTGCCCTTGAGTCTGAATTAAGCCATCATTTGGCGTTTTGCAAGCGGAACCACAGTAGCGTTGTGCGAACCGGGACCATAGCTCTGCGGCACCTGTACAAACGTCCGCGCTTCTCTCGTCGCGACGGGCATAGGCATTGGCATCGCACCAATGGTGTTGCGGGAAGCTTCGCGTACAAGTTCCATGCGCCCGCGCACGCGAAACTTCGCCAGCAACGACGACACGTGGAATTTCACGGTGCGCTCGGAAAGGTTCAAAGTCGCCGCAATCTCTTTGTTTGCCAGACTCTTCATCACGCCGCCAAGTACTTCCTCCTCGCGGCGCGTAAGCTTCACCGGACTGCCGACAGAATGTCCGGCCTGCAAAAGTTTTTCGGCCTTTTCAGCAAGGCCCTCCAGAAGATCGTTTTCCGCCCTGACCATCACCACGTAGTCGTTCGGGGACTGGCCACGCACCATGCAGTGCATCGCCAGCAAACCAGCGGCCTGGTCAACGGGAAAACATCCATCGGGGCCTGCTTCGACGTGAAAATGTGTCACGCCAGTGTTTTTTTCATAAAAATAATAATGATCACGGGGAATTGCTGGGCGGGAACTGCTCATAGGATGATGCTGTTCACTTCTGCGGATAAGCTTCACACGCACCCCTCAGTACGCAGCTTCGTAGCGCCACCGAAGCTTTTCTTTAGATTGAACCCCCGACAGGAGTCAAGTTCACTCCGTAGGCAAGCGGCGGGTGAGAAGCCGATATGCAGGGCTCTAAACTCGGTGCCTGGACCTTCCGATCTTCTGCACCGAGCCACGAGAAGGAGCTCCCTGCCAGTTCGCCTGCGTCAAGTGACCGAACCGCTCCATCCCTGCACTTTTTCTACCGATTTTCATAAAACACAACTCGTTCAGAAATGGGGTACTTAGGCTCATCCTTCGTAGGGGAATCGAGGGACTCGCGGGTAGGAATTGCATGGTACGCGAAATTTTTCCATAACCTGCCAGAGCTTCGTCTCATTGTGGAAAAACCGCGCCCATCTGCCTGCTATAAACCGGACTCGTTCGGTGGTGAAGGTTTAGTCACAATCCGAGTTTAGTCTCGATTTGGCACACCCCGTGCCTCACACTGTGGAAAACATCCTGTGGATAAATCTGTGGAAATCTTTTTGTTTTCGGCGAGGGAGCTCTATCCCCGCAATTATATTCAGTACGAGACAACGCGTGTCTGCTCGGGAGAAATCACCTCGTACGTCACGCCCCGCCAGCGTATCTTTCGCGTGAGCAATGAAGTGATGAAGTTCGCCACGTAAAGAAAGGGAACGAAAACGGTCAACAGCACATAGATCCATGCCTGTCCCGCGATCTGCGATTTGTACGCAGGCAAGACTTCCGAAACCCCTGCTGCACGCAGCGCGCCTCGAATCATCGAGAGCAGAACCGGCAAGAAGGTCAGAGCAGCAAAAGGAAACGCGGCAAGCGAAGCGAAAAAAGCGCTTAGAGTTAGCAACGTTCCCAACAGGAGTGTCAGGCAGTAAAGCAAATGCGCGCCGGCGGCGATCGCCCACATTTTTTCCGCATATACGCGCGTGATCAGCACCTGCCGGTTCGTAAATTCCATGAGTCCAGTGAAATCCGTTTCCACGAATGACGGCACAATGCACTCCGGCAAAAAGACGATCGAACGGTTCGCTTGCTCCAGCGCGCGCGTCATCGAATAGTCATCGCTGACCGAATGACGCCATGCTTCGGCGACTGCCGATTGATCGAACACGCTCCGCCGAATGGCCGTTCCTCCGCCCCAACAAAAATTCTTTCCTTTCTCGCTCAGCATCGTGACAATCGGAGCGTTCCAAGCCGCAAGCAGCGCGGTCGGCAGATTGTTCCGGTTCGGAATCAACCAGCGCATCGTGGTCGTCGCTCCGATGCGCGAATCGGCTAGGGGAGCGACCATCCGATGCAGCCAGTTTCTTCCTGGCCGTCCGTCCGAATCCACGAAAGTAAGCACGTCGAAATCCGGCGGCATTTGGACCAGCCCCAGGCGCAAATTGTTCACTTTCTCCCCACAACCATCCGGCTTCTCCGTGAGCACCACGTGCGCTTTCGCCCGCGAAGTCGCGACAACGCGCTTCACGATGTTGTAAGCCGGATCACTGGCCGAGGCGATCAAAAAGAAAATCTCGTAGTTTTGATAATCGAATTCCGTAAGCGCAACTAGATTTCGCTCCAGTGCCGGCTCCATCCCCTTGCACGGGCACAGCACCGCCACTTTCGGAGAGTAAAAGCCTGGATCCGTGTGCAACCGCCGCCGCGCATACCCCAGCCACTGAACTCCCTGACCGATCAGATAGAGGCCCAGAATGATTTCGGGAATTGCCAATATATAGAATAGGATTTCCACGCCCTTCGAGAATAGCAGACAGCTCGCGCTCGCGCATGGCCGCGTGTGCGGGTAGAATCCGACCGGTAAACGTCCGTCCCGGGGAGAGAAGAGATGCCCAATCGTGTGGACTCCGCCATGGTCACCACCGGACTCGAAATCCCCGGCTATCGCATCGTTCGAAATTTTGGAATCGTGCGCGGCATCATCGTCAGGTCGCGCAGTGTCATCGGCAATCTCGGCGCGGCCCTGCAAACGAGCGTCGGCGGAAACATCACCATACTTACCAACCTCTGCGAGAAGGCTCGCGAGGACGCCTACGAACTGTTGTTGCAACACGCCGGATAACACGGCGCAAACGCAGTCATCTCCATGCGCTACGACGCCACGGAAGTCATGCAGGACGTCACCGAAGTTCTGGCCTACGGCACTGCTGTTCAGGTTGAACGTATCTCCTAGATCCCAATTGAACTATTCGTTGGCGGCCTTCTTTGACGTTCGCGGCAAGCGGCCTCTGGTGGTAAAATCACGCCTCTCATGTATTGCTCTTCCTGCGGCGCACAGGTTTCCTCCAATGGGCGGTTTTGCTCCGCTTGCGGCACTGCGCTCGATCTGAACGCTTCGGCCACCATCGATTCCGATGAACTGAGCGCCAACCAAGAGACGATTGCCCCGCCGGCGACTTCACGCAAAACTCCTTCTGCAAGCACTCCCTCGCATCCTCCACGTACGACCTCGAGCGGCCGCTCCGTCCTAAGCAGTTCCGACCCCATCGGCGGTGGCCGTTTCACACCGGGGCAGATAATTGCCGAACGCTATCGCGTTGTAGCCTTGGCAGGCCGTGGCGGAATGGGCGAGGTCTACCGCGCGGAAGATCTGAAGCTCGGCCAGCTCGTCGCCATCAAATTTCTTCCCGAAGACCTCTCGCAAGATGCCGCTGCGCTCGCTCGTTTTCATTCGGAAGTTCGCATCGCCCGCCAGGTTTCCCATCCCAATGTTTGCCGCGTCTTCGATATTGGCGAGGTTGACGGCGTGCAATTTCTTTCCATGGAGTACGTTGACGGCGAAGACCTGGCCTCGGTCGTCCGCCGCATCGGTCGGCTCTCTCCCGACAAAGCCACCGAAGTCGCCCGCCAGATTTGCGCGGGGCTCGCTGCCGCTCACGAGCGCGGCGTGGTTCATCGTGACCTCAAGCCCGCCAACGTCATGCTCGACGGCGCCGGAAAAATTCGCATCACCGATTTTGGCCTCGCCGGAATCGCCGCAAGCATTCAGGGTGCGGATGTACGCGCAGGCACGCCCGCCTACATGGCTCCGGAACAACTCGCCGGGAAGGAAGTTACCGCCAAGAGTGACATCTATTCACTCGGCTTGATCCTCTACGAGATCCTCACAGGAAAACGCGCCTTCGATGCCTCAACGTTGCCGGAGCTCATCAAGCTCCGTGAGCAGGGCACGATCACCAATCCTTCCACTCTTGTCCGCGACCTCGATCCCTTAATCGAGCGCGTCATTCTTCGCTGCTTGGAAAGCGATCCGTCAAAGCGCCCGCTTTCGGCCCTGCAGGTTGCCGCCGCTCTTCCAGGTGGTGATCCCCTGGCAGCCGCTTTGGCCGCGGGTGAAACGCCGTCACCGGAGATGGTGGCAGCAGCTGGAGTGAAAGAAGGGATGCGGCCGCGCGTTGCGCTGGGGCTGCTGGCGATTGTTGCGCTGGGACTGGTGGCGTCGCTGCTCATCGCGGAGTCGACGCAATTGGTGAATCGGGTGCCACTCGATAGTCCTCCCGAGGTCTTGGCGACGC
>JBARCY010000238.1:0-2609 GCA_049794595.1 Candidatus Acidiferrum sp. | reverse complement strand
TTACGTTTTAAGGATACGCTACGGATGATGCCGCGCCGCGAATTCGATCGTTCTTCTCTGCGAACGCTCTGCGTCCTCTGCGTCTCTGCGTTATCTTTGCTCCTGGTTCTCTACGCTGAATCGTCCTCGAAGGTTCAAGCGAAACAAGACGCGCAGCCGGTTCGCGGCCAATCCCAGCAAGAGGCCGATCGCAAATCGTCAGGCTGCATCTCTTGCCATACCTCGACCGACGAACCCACGATGCACCCGACGAAAACCGTTTTCCTGGGCTGCACCGATTGCCACGGCGGCAACTCTTCGGTCTCTGTTTCCCGCGGTACTGCGCCAAATTCTGCCGCGTACAACGCCGCAAAGGAACACGCTCACATCCAGCCTCGCGACCCGAGCTTCAAGGACCACTCTGCTCTTCCGGAACGCAGCTATGCGAAATGGCTCAAAGAATCTCCTGAATTCATCAAGTTTGCGAATCCCGGGGATCTTCGCGTCGCGCCAGAAACTTGCGGCGAGGCCGGTTGCCACGCCACGGAAGTTCGCGCCGCTTCGACCAGCATCATGACCCATACCGGCCTGCTCTGGGGCGCGGCTCTCTACAACAATGGCGGATATCCCTATAAAGATACTCATTTCGGCGAAAGCTACGGCCGCGACGGCCAGCCACAATCTATCAAGACCTTTCCGCCTCCCACGCCCGAGGAAACACGCACCAAAGGCGTGCTCCCCGAGCTTGACCCTCTTTACCGCTGGGAAATCTCTCAGCCTGGAAACGTCCTTCGCGTTTTTGAGCGCGGCGGCGAAAAAAAGTCCGAGCTCGGCAATCCCAATCGCAAAGAAGATCCCGGCAAGCCCAATGACAAACTGAGTGACCGCGGCTTTGGCACGGAGCTCCGCACCGACCCTGTCTTTCTCGGCCTGCAGAAAACGCGTCTAGTCGATCCCGTCATGTCGCTGCCTGGCACCAACGATCATCCCGGCGACTATCGCGCCAGCGGCTGCACCGCTTGCCACGTCATCTATGCAAACGATCGAGATCCAGCTCATTCGGGCTCCAACGCGCAATTCGGAAATTCAGGTTTTAGTGCCTCTTCCGACCCGACCATTCCCAAGAACGAGCCCGGCCATCCCATCAAGCACGTCTTCACCCGCTCCATCCCTTCGAGCCAGTGCATGGTCTGCCACATTCATCCTGGCGGCAATATGCTCACCACCTATTTCGGCCTAACCTGGTGGGACAATGAAAGCGACGGCGACAAGATGTATCCGCCGCAGCAACGCAATCCGACTGAGGAACAACGCTATCAATCTTTCTTGCGCAACCCCGAAGCCGCCGCTGCCCGCGGCCTTTGGAGCGATGAAAAATTTCTCGATAATCTTGGCAGCCCCGAATTCAACGCGAAATTGAAAACCACCCAATTCGCCGACTTCCACGGTCACGGCTGGGTCTTTCGCTCCGTTTTCAAGCACGACCGCAAAGGCAACTGGCTTGACAAGGACGGCAATCAAATTCCGTTCGAAGATCCGCAGCGCTTCTCAAAAGCGGTCCATCTCGCGGACATACACCTGGAAAAGGGCATGCAGTGTAACGACTGCCACTTCGAGCAGGACAATCATGGCAATGGAAAAATTTATGGCGAACCACGCGCCGCTGTCGAAATCGACTGCATCGATTGCCACGGCACGATTCGGAGCAGAGCCTCGCTTATCACTTCCGGTCCCGCAGCTCCCGAAGGTGGCCGTCACCTCGACGCTTTGCGCACACCCTGGGGCCTTCGCCGTTTCGAATGGCGTGAGGATGGCGCGCTCATTCAGCGCTCCATGTCCGAACAGAACAAGGAATGGGAAATCGTTCAGACGCTGGACTCCGTCACTCCTGGCAACGTGCACTTCAACATGAAATCGTTTCGCGCCAAGTTGATGTCCAAGGACGGCTCCGTCGCCTCGCAAATGCCGCAAGACGACGAACATCTCGCCCACGCCAATTCCTCCATGACTTGCTACTCCTGTCACACCTCCTGGACGCCCACCTGTTTCGGCTGTCATTTGCAGATGACAGCCAACGCGCGCGATCCCATGCTTCACAACGAAGGCCTCACCACGCGCAATTACACCAGCTACAATTTTCAAGTTCTTCGCGACGATATTTTCATGCTTGGCGTCGATGGCACGGTCACCGGCCACCGTATCGCCCCAGCGCGTTCTTCTTGCGCCATCCTCGTCAGTTCGCAAAACGCGAACCGAGACTGGCTCTATTACACGCAGCAAACCATCTCCGCTCCCGGTTTCTCAGGACAAGCCTTCAGCACGTTTGTGCCGCATACCGTCCGTGCCACGGAAACGAAGCAATGCAGCGATTGCCACGTTTCCTCCGCCAACGATAACAACGCCTGGATGGCCCAGCTCCTCTTGCAAGGCACGAACTTTATGAATTTCATGGGCCGTTATATTTATGTCGCGACTGGCAACAAGGGCCTCGAAGCCGTGGCCGGTGCCGAACACGATGAACCCGAAGCCATCTATGGCAGCGATCTCCAGCGCGTCGCTTATCCTGACGACTACAAGAAATTTGTAGCGCGCCATCGCGAAATCTCAACTTCCTTCCGCCACGAAGGCAA
>JBARCY010000237.1:0-2356 GCA_049794595.1 Candidatus Acidiferrum sp. | reverse complement strand
GGAGAGAGCTCTACGCCGCATGATGTGCCTCAGAAATGGATTGGACCTGCACGCGGCAAGGTAACACAGGAACCTTGCGTTGCTGAAACCCGGCGAGTTTGGCGGCCGAACGGAAAAATGGAACGGATCTTCCGCATGGCGTCAGGCGTGGAGGGGTTCGCGGCGCTTCAGTCTAGGGAGTGCTTTGATCGATCGGCCAGCCTTTTGCTGGGCGAGGCGCAGGTCGTAGAGACTCTGGAGATTGAGCCAAAACTGGGCGCTGGTGCCAAAGAAATGAGCAAGGCGCAGAGCGGTGTCGCCGGTGATGGAGCGCGTCCCATTCAAGATTTGAGTGACGCGGTTGGTCGGGACATCGAGTTTGCGAGCCAGTTCGGCCGCGCTCATATTGAGGGCTTCCAGTTCTTCGGCTAGGTGCTCGCCCGGATGGATCGCAGTGATTGCCATGATGGTTCTCCTAGTGATAGTCAACAATCTCGACGTTTGACGGCCCCGGCGAGCGCTCGGGCCATTCGAAGCAAATCCGCCATTGATCGTTGATGCGAATGCTGTACTGGCCCTTGCGATCACCGAGCAGAGCTTCAAAACGATTGCCGGGCAAGACGGCAAGATCTCGCAGCGCGATAGCGGCTTCGAGACGGTCTAGCTTCAGACGCGCGGGCCGCTCAAGACCGGAGAATGCTTTGACCCACTTTCCGACGCCAAAATCTCGGGTCCGTTTGTCCCGATAGCTGACGATCACTTCGACAGGATACAGCGCGTTACGCGTTACGTCAAGCGTAACAAGTGTAGCGCCGGGCAGCCTCTACGCGGGAGTGAGTATGTGAATACCTGCCACAAAGCTGCTTGCGTTCCTGCGCCCCTTGCTGTCTGATGAAAGAATGGATCGAACAAACGCCTTTCAAACGAAATCACGAGTAAATGCAAATGCGCGCCGTGCTGCGGCCATTCTCGAGGAGCGCTTCGCTACTCTTTCTAAAGAGGCGGAAACCAAAGCTCGTATGGAACTGCGCCAACTGGCTACGCTTGTATCCCATCGCACGCGGGGAAGCTTCGGGGCAAAACGGGAGAGTCAAAAGCCGCAACCTTAGAACCGAGAGCTGCGGCACGCTGGATTTCTTAGTGGAGCGCTCAGCCAAGCACACGCGCCGAAGTGCCGTCCGGTTTGTTTCGGACTCGTCGTATAGGTTTGCCGGGACTCTGCTGTGAGTTCCGCACGCGTGCGGGTTGCCTATGCAGTCGCGCCCCGCCCTGCTGTTTGGAAGTTTTGATGGCGTGGCAATTGGCGCAGAGTAGTTGCCAATCCCCAGGCTTTTTCTTTATCGAAAAGTATGTCAGATCCCCGCCATGGCCGGCCGCGCGTATCGTGCTACCCCCGCCAGCTATATGGTCGAATTGCAACACCCTGGGATCGTTACACCCGCCGCTGGTGCCGTCGACATTCCGCCAGCGGCAGTCAGGCCCCTTGCAGCGAGGGTCGCTTCGCACGTTTCCTTCCATATCACGATATCGGCCGAGAAGTTCTATGCATTCCAATTTCAAACGTCGCGTTCGCATTCCTGCCTTCGTCAGAAATTGATCCTGGAGAGCTGAAGCGTTCATGGAGTGATCCCCGCATCGTTCCTGCTTCGAGTAAAACTGCTGCCGGGATACAGAGGAACTGGAATCGAAATTGTAGCCATCTGCATTTCGTCAAGTTGGCGGTCAACCGCATCGAGGTCTTTTTGGACAAATCCGTGGGGTCCCAAAATGTCCTTCAGCCTCTCACGCGGTGCTGGCGTCAGCGGGGCACCGTCGCTCCTAGTTATCGAAACAAGCCCATTCGACTGGTACTCGAAGGTGTAAGTGATAGTCATGATAAAAGCATAAGGCAGTTCCATTAGTCAGTCAAATTAATGCACTAGCTAACGAGCGCTGTGAAGGCCGAGGATGAAGCGGAGGGCCTTCGGGTCGGCGCCGGAGGAGGCGAAGTCGTCGAAGGAGGTGGCGGCGGCTTGGATGATGTGGCGTTGGATGAAAGGCGCGCCTTCGGCCGCGCCTTGCTCGGCGGATTTGATGCAGCATTCCCATTCGAGAATGGCCCAGCCGGGGAAATTGTATTGGGTGAGTTTGGAGAAGATGGCGGGGAAATTCACCTGGCCGTCGCCAGTGGAACGGAAACGCCCAGCGCGTTGCAGCCACGGTTGATAACCGCCGTAAACGCCCTGGCGGCCGGTGGGATTAAATTCCGCATCCTTGACGTGAAACATTTTGATGCGGGAGTGGTAGAGGTCGATGAATTGGATGTAGTCGAGCTGCTGGAGGACGAAGTGGCTGGGGTCGAAGAGAATGTTGGCGCGGGGATGATTGCGGACGCGGT
>JBARCY010000236.1:0-3122 GCA_049794595.1 Candidatus Acidiferrum sp. | reverse complement strand
GGAAGTTCTGGACGGGCACGGCAAGCTCGTTCGCAAATATTCCAGCAAGAAAACCGGCGCAGGCCCATCTCCAGAAGAAGAAGAATTCGGCTTCCGCCGAACCGGAGAAGAACTTCCTGCCGAGGCCGGCCTGAACCGCTTTGTCTGGGATTTGCATTTTGAGGCCCCCGCCACAGTTCCCGGCTCTGTTGGTTGGGGAGGCCGTCCGGAGGGCCCACTGGTGGTTCCAGGCACATACGAAATCAAACTGACTGTTGGAGGAAAGACCGAATCCGCCAAAGTGGAAGTCATCAAGGATCCGCGCGTTTCCGCTTCGCAAGCCGACTTCGACAAGCAGGAAGAACTTGCCAAGCGAATTAGCGAACGCGTGGGCGCCGGAAATGAAGCCGTCAATCAGATCCGCAGCGTGCGCAGCCAACTTGACGCGCTAAAGAAGCGGCTCTCCGCCGACGCCAGCGCAAAACCGGTGCTCGATGCGGCGGACGCGCTCATCAAGAAAATGAACGCCGTCGAGGAAAAAATCATCCAACCCAAATCCACCAGCGGCGAGGACGCATTAAATTATCCGATTCAAGTTGCCAACCAGCTCGCGGATTTGCAGGAAACAGTGGAAAGCGCAGACACCGCCCCAACTGCCGCCTCTTTCACCGTCTTCGACGAGCTCAACAAGAGGCTGGAGGTTCAATTGGCAGCATGGCATGAACTCCAATCGAAGGATCTCGCCGAACTCAACTCCGAGATCCAGAAAGCGAAAATTCCCGCGATTGCTCCTGCTGCAGAGAAGCCGGGGGCGGGAGCGCAATAGGGATTGACTTGATCGATCTTCGGTGCCGAGGAAGCCGCTACCGTGTCGACCTCGGCACCGAATCTTGTCACCCCCCAATCAGAATATAGATTGCTCTAGAAACCTGGTTTTGTTACTCTCCGCCCACGATTGAACCCTCCGGGAGGTGTGTTCATGGCATTTTGCAAAGCGTGTGGTCAGGATGCAGGTGAAGCATCATTTTGTCCAAAGTGTGGTGCTTCGCAAGGGGCTACTTCGGGGGGAGTGCAAGGCGCGGCCGTTGCTGCTCCTGCCGCAGCTTCCGCTACCGAGGGCTTGGATGAAAACGTCGCGGCTTTGGTCTCTTATCTAGTTGGATGGGTCACGGGCCTTATCTTCCTGCTGATCGACAAGCGCCCCTTCGTTAAATTCCACGCGGCCCAGTCAATCGCGTTCAACATAGCCATCGTTCCCTGTTGGATTGCGTTGTGGATCGTCGAGTTTATCCTGGCGCATATCCCTATAATCGGATTTCTCGGACTAATCATGTTTCCGATCTTCGGTCTCGCCATCTTCGCGGTTTGGATTTTCCTGATGTACAAGGCTTACAGCCACGAGATGTTCAAGCTGCCGATCATTGGCAACATTGTCGAAGGAATGGTCAACAAGTAGTTTTCTTCTCTGTTTTGTCCGGTTCGAGAGCCGTCCGGCCAAGCCGGGCGGCTTTCTTTTTCGCTGGTACACCACCCACGCTTTCCACTTGACTTCTTTTTCCTGTCCCGCCACCCTGAAAGGCTTTGTCCCTGCCGGGGCAATGCCGAATAAAAACCCGAAAGGCGCCATCGCCACAACATGACCCGAGTCCGGCTGTGCTTTCATGACCGCTGTTTTGATGGAACAGCCTCGGCGGCTCTTTTTTACCGCTTTTTCAAAGAAAAGTTCGACCCCGCCGCGGAGTTCGGTTTCACCGGTATGACTCACCGCGCATCGCAGCCGTGGACACCCGACCTTTTTGACGGCGACGAAAACGCCATCGTCGATTTCAAGTACTCCAACTCTCCCAAAGTGACCTGGTGGTTCGACCACCATCAAAGCGCGTTTCTGACGCCCGCCGATGCCGAACATTTCCGCAATCATCCTGGCCCGCACATGTTTTACGAGCCCGACTATAAATCCTGCACAAAACTGATTGCCACCGTGGCAAAAGAGAAATTTGGTTTCGACACGAAGCCGCTCGAGGAGTTGATTCACTGGGGCGACATTATCGATGGCGCGCAATATCCCACGCCGGAGTCCGCCGTCGAGCTTACGGAGCCGGCCACGCAGCTCGGCTTGGTCATCGAAGCGGCTCCGGAAGACGGATTACCCGCGCGCATCATTCCCGAGCTCGCCTATCGCCCGCTCGCCGAAATGGTCAAGCTTCCGTTGGTTGCCAAACACCTCGGCCCTCTGCTCGAACGCCATCGCAAATCCATCGAGATTCTCCGCGAGCGTTCGGAAGCCATCGATGGCGTGATTTTCTTTGACGTCAGCGACCTTGATCTCGAGGGCTACAACAAATTTATCCCCTATCTTCTGCATCCCGAGTGCGTCTATTCGGTCAGCGTCAGCGCCTCTGCAGTTCGCGCCAAAGTTTCACTCGGCACCAATCCCTGGAATCAGGCCACTGCCGACAAAAATCTCGCCTCACTTGCCGAAAGGTTCGGCGGCGGCGGCCATCCGCGCGTTTCCGCCATCTCCTTTGATCCCAGCGACCTTCCGCGCGCCCGCCAGGTCGCGCGCGATCTCGCTGCGGAACTTCGCGCCAAGTAAAGCCCGATTCCGCGCGACAGAAAATTGTCGACCTCCCGCGGGAGAGCGGCCAATCGACAAAAATGCGCGTCCAATGTAAAATTCCAAGATTGCTGTGGACCGGTAGCTCAATGGTAGAGCAGTTGACTCTTAATCAACGGGTTGGAGGTTCGAGTCCTCCCCGGTTCACCAAACATCTTCACCAGATTCAATTACTTGCTGGCAGTCTGTGTTTGCGCGAGGGCGAGTGCGTTTCCCGACTGTAGCGGAATTTGTAACAACCCCGCGTCCATTTTGGAAAAAGCGCGCTCGATAGCTTCCGCCTGTGGGTGACAATATCTCTGCGTGATGGTGATGCTCGAATGTCCCGCGATGCGTGCCAGCGTGAAGGCATCACACCCGGATTCGGCGAGGCGAGTTAGGGCCGTGTGCCGCATCGTGTAAGGCGGGAACGGTTTCACTGGATTCTTGGTTTCCTTTTCTTCGGCTTCTTTCTTGATGGCAGCGAGCGCCCGCGCGTGGTAGTTTTTCCCGCTTCCGCCTTCGATGTGACCGGAAGGAGTATCGG
>JBARCY010000235.1:0-18686 GCA_049794595.1 Candidatus Acidiferrum sp. | reverse complement strand
CCAAAAGCGATCAGACGCCATTAGACCGATGGAATCTCTTACGCAAGCACCTGAAGCCCGCCGCGAAGAAGTTAGGCCTTTCAGGTGTCACTTGGCATCTTCTGAGGCACAGCCACGCGACGATGCTTGATGGCGTAGGTACTCCAATAGGAACCATGCAGGCACTGTTGGGGCACTCCGCACCGGAAATCACGCGCGAAATTTATTTGCACGCGATTCCTGAAGAGCAGCGTCGCGCAGTAGAAAGCGTGGAGAGACTTGTATTTGGACCCAAATTGGACCCAAGTTCGGTCTCCAGCGCTAGAGTATCAGGAACAGTTCATTGAAAATAAAGGACTAATTGGTCGGGGCGCCGAGATTTGAACTCGGGACCTCCTGCGCCCAAGGCAGGCGCGCTACCAGGCTGCGCTACGCCCCGACTACAACTGCTGCTCTGATTCTACTGTACCTCGCGCATGCAATTCTAGTTACGATCATCCAGGCCGCGAACGACGTTGGTTGCCTCGACTTTCTCACATCCCCACCCATGTGCCATAAAGTCGGGCGCTGCTCAGTCCTCAAAATCGAGACCGTTCGGTCTCTTTTTCATGCTATAATCCCCATAGACTCCAACCGGTTTCTGCGATTGGCGGGAGATATCCGGGAATGAGCAAAGGCGGGCAAACCCGCAAAGAAATCATCCGCAAGGCCGCGCCGATCTTCAATCAGAAGGGCTTTGACGGCGCAGCCCTGTCTGATCTCATGCTGGCGACCGGGTTCAAAAAGGGCGGTATCTACCGTCACTTCGAGAGCAAGCAGCAGCTTGCCACCGAAGCCTTCGATTACTCCTGGAAGCTTGCTCTCGACACACGGTTCCACCGCACAGACGAAATTCCCAATTCCGTCGACCGTCTAAAGCAAATCGTCAGAAATTTCCGCGACCGCTCTACTGGCATGGTCGCGGGAGGATGTCCGCTGCTCAACACAGCCACCGATTCGGACGACGGCAATCCCATTCTGCGGGCGAAAGCTCGGGAAGCTTTCGGTTGCTGGTTCGAGCGCCTGCGCTCCATCGTCGAGGAGGGCCAACGGCACGGCGAAATCCGCCATGGCGTCAAGCCCATGGAATTATCCACACTCATCGTCAGCACACTCGAAGGAGGCTTAATGCTGCGCCGGTTCCAGCGCGCACAGGTAGCTTTAGACATCGCCTGCCGCCACCTCGAGGAATATCTGGAAACGAATATCCGCACAAAAGAGTCCAACCGTCAGACGGAGAAAACATGAGTTCCCTCGAAACAAGCCCGGAACCCGATTTCAGGAACAGCGCCAAAAAGAATGACGCGCCTGTGGCTCGCCTGATTGGATTTGAGGCGAAAGAGTCGTCTGAAGGACGCGCTGTCGTCTCGCTTGCTGCCGGCCCGCAACACGCCAACCCCATGGGAACACTGCACGGCGGAATCTTGTGTGACATCGCCGATTTCGCGATGGGAATCGCGTTTGCCACCACGCTTGCACCTGGTGAGTCTTTCACCACGATTGAGTTGAAGATCAATTTCTTCCGCCCCGTCTGGGAGGCTGCCTTGAAAGCCGAAGGCAAAGTGGTAAGACGGGGAAGCACTGTCGGTTATGTCGAGTGCGAAATCACCGACGAAAACGGAAAGTTGGTTGCCAAAGCCGCCTCGACCTGCATGGCATTGAGAGGCGAAGGCGCCAAGGGCCGTTAGGTCACGGCGTTTTCCCTGGAGATCGTTACCTTTTGACCTCGGAGAAGTTTTGCGGAAGGAACTAGGAGCACGCGCGCCGCAAACACTGCGACTGATTGTCGGTAACCCGGTCATCATGAAGCTGATTGGCAAGGATGTGCCCGACGCAGGCTCATACGCTCCCGTCACGATCCTGATCGAGGAGCAGCCGGACGGAGTGCATATCCATTACGATGAAATGGCAAGCTACCTTGCGCCTACGAGAGCCGCGAAGGTCTCCGCGCTGCCAAGGATCTGGATTCCAAAGTGGAAGCGATACTGATCGCGGCTGCTCGCTGACGCGGGTATTTGGCCAGCCCTTGCCGTCACCAAGGAGCGTGGTTCGGCAGCTGGCGGGATGCAAATTGAATATTTACCGGCACCTGATTGCCGGAGCTGGGCATCCAATATGGGGAATAAGAGAGGAGAAAAGAAGCGATGACAAAGAACAGTGCAGGTGCAGTCCAGGCGGAGAGCCGAAAAACAGACGCCTCCGAGACTATGAGTGGATTGAGCTGTGAAGCGGTCACGGAGATAACGAGCGAACTTCGGCCGCTGCTTGCCGACGTTTTCGCGCTTTATCTGAAAACCAAGAATTTTCACTGGCACATGACGGGCCGCCATTTTCGCGATTACCACCTTTTGCTGGATGAGCACGCCGAGCAAATATTCGATATGACTGACAACGTGGCCGAACGCGCACGCAAACTTGGCGGGACCACGCTTCACTCTATCAGCGATATTTCGAAGCACCAGCGGCTGAAGGACAACAACAACGAGAAGAATAGCCCGGAAGAAATGCTGCGGGAACTTTACTCAGACAGCCGCGAACTGACGCAATTTTTGCGGTCGGCGCATGAAGTCTGCGAAAAGCACAATGACGTCGCCACGACCAGCTTGATTGAAAACTGGGTCGACCAGACGGAACGGCGCACCTGGTTCTTGTGGGAAATCGTCCGCGACTTTTAGTAGCTCACGCGCGGGTAGTACGTAATTGGGTATGGAGATTCTTGCTCGCGTATGTCGCCACGCTCGGGATTCATCATTGAGTCCCAAGCAAGCTGGCAGGCTGGTGCGCAAAAGCACGCCGGTCGATTGTTTTGTTGTAGGGTTGATTCGTTGCGCACCGGATTTTCTTGATCGAATAATTCTCTATCCCCAAGGAGGCCAGAGATGTCCTCGACAGCAGCGCCAACGCCTGACAATGGGATGGTGCATCTTAGCAGTCCTTACTCGGTTCCAGAAACGCTCAAGCGCGTCGAATCTCTTTTGCAGGAGAAGGGCCTGACGATTTTCTGCCAGGTCGATCACAGCGGCGAAGCGGAGAAGGTGGGCCTGAAGATGCACCCGACGCAGCTTATCCTTTTTGGCAGCCCCAAAGGGGGCACGCCGGTCATGATTGCTTCTCCGACGATTGCCATCGATCTTCCATTGAAAGCGCTGATTTGGCAGGATGCCGGCGGCAAAGTCTGGGTCTCATACAATGGTCCGGAATATCTCCAGCATAGACACGGAGTTCCGCCCGACCTCCTGAAAAACATCGGCGCCGCTGGGTCATTGCTCCAATTGGCCATAAAGTAGCGGTGGGGCGAAGGACTGGGAAGGCTTGCTTGGTAAGAGAAGAACAAATCTCTTGAGGAATTATGTCTGAAACAGTAGGGAAGCTTTCTGAGCTTTCGACCGGAAGCAACGCCAACCTCGCACGGGATCATCTGGCGAATGAGAGGACTTTTCTGGCATGGGTGCGGACTGGAGTGGCGATTGTTGTTTTTGGTTTTGCGCTCGGAAGATTTGCGATTGCACTGCGGCAATGGATGCAATTGGAAGGGCATGGGCGGGTCATACCCACTTACGGAGTTTCAGTGTGGTTCGGCACTGTGGCCATTTTTGCCGGAGTGGGGGTCTGTCTTGCGGGGCTGGCGCGGTATCGGCAGACGCGAGAACAGATCAGTTCCGGAAAGTTCGAGCCGGCGGGGTTTGTGATCGACCTGGTGGCGATAGTAACGGTGCTATTTGGATTGGCGCTGGCGGCATATCTGGTTTACTTCGAGCTGCACTTCTAGAGGGCTGGCGCAAATGCGCTGGAATTTTCACTGCTCAGAGGGCGGGCAAGCCCCGCCCCAACAATGTCTTGCGGCGCGCGGATTGTTCAGATGCTTTTGGGAAAATTGAATTAGCTATAGCCTGCAGATTAATAATTCTCTTTCGTAGACCATCTCTTTTGGCAGGTGGTCGTGGAGCCCGATGAAAAGTTCTTCGTGCTCGATGACTTCCTTGCGCCAGGCTTCGCGGTCAAACTTCTGGAGCTCATCGAATCTCTCTTTGGAGAGATCCATGCCTTTCCACTCCATGTCTTCATAGCGCGGCATCCAGCCGATGGGCGTTTCTCGCGCAAGAGCGCGGCCTTTTGTGCGGTCTACGATCCATTTGAGAACACGCATGTTTTCTGAAAAGCCAGGCCACATGAATTTTCCATCGCTGTCCTTGCGGAACCAGTTCACGTGAAAGATGCGCGGAGTAAGGGTCAAGGAGCGCTGCATTTTGATCCAGTGACGGAAATAGTCGCCCATGTGATAGCCGCAGAAAGGTAGCATGGCCATGGGATCGCGGCGAACTCTGCCAACTGCGCCGGCCGCTGCTGCGGTGGTTTCCGAACCCATCGTGGCTCCGATGTAAACACCGGAACTCCAGTTGAAGGCTTGAAAGACGAGCGGCATGGTTGTCGCGCGGCGTCCGCCAAAAATAATGGCGCTGAGTGGCACACCGCTAGGATCTTCCCATGCGGGATCAATCGTCGGACACTGCGAAGCGGGGGCTGTAAAGCGCGCATTGGGATGGGCGGCTTTCGCGCCGGTCTCTTTAGCGATTTCCGGAGTCCACTTCTGGCCCTTCCAATCGAGGCACTCTTTCGGAGGAGTGTCCGTCATGCCTTCCCACCACACACCGCCTTCGGGAGTTAGCGCCACATTGGTAAAGAGGGAGTTTGTCGCGAGCGTGGCCATGGCGTTACGGTTTGTCTTTATAGAAGTGCCAGGCGCCACGCCGAAGAATCCCGCTTCCGGATTGATGGCGCGCAGAAGTCCGTTTTCGTCAGGCTTGATCCACGCAATGTCATCGCCTACCGTCCAAACCTTCCATCCTTCGAAGCCCGTAGGCGGGATAAGCATCGCGAAATTTGTTTTGCCACAGGCGCTGGGAAACGCGGCGGCAACATAGGTTTTTTCGCCGGCGGGATTTTCCACGCCTAGAACGAGCATGTGCTCGGCCATCCAGCCTTCGTCCCGCGCGATGTTCGAGGCGATGCGCAATCCGAAACATTTTTTGCCGAGGAGGGCGTTGCCGCCGTAGCCGGAGCCGTAGGACCAAATTTCGCGCGTTTCGGGAAAGTGGACGATGTATTTTTCTTTGTTGCAGGGCCAGGGGACGTCATTTTGACCTGCAGCCAGCGGCGCGCCCACCGAATGCATGCAGGGGACGACGCGGGGGATGCCTGTATCGATTTGCTGAAAAACCTGTACGCCGATGCGCGCCATGATGCGCATATTGACGAGGGCGTAGGGAGAATCCGTGAGTTGCACGCCGATTTGGGACATCGGCGAACCGATCGGGCCCATGCTGTAGGGAAGCACGTACATCGTGCGACCTTGCATCGAACCTTTAAAAAGGCTCTTGAGCTTTTTGCGCATCTCGTAGGGGTTTTCCCAATTGTTTGTGGGACCCGCGGTGTCTTTGGAGAGCGAACAGATGAACGTACGATTCTCGACGCGAGCGACGTCGTTCGCGTCCGAGCGCGCGTAGTAGCAGCCGGGCCAAAGTTTTTCGTTCAGCTTGGTGAGTGTGCCTGACGCCATCATTTGGCGCAGCAGAAGGTCATTTTCTTCCTGGGAACCATCGACCCAATGGATTGCGGCCGGCCTTGCCAGTTCGGCCATTTTTTCCACCCAGCGCAAAAGATGCTCGTTCTTGCTGAGCGGGATTGCCGGGTTTCGGCCAGGCATGCGTGCGATCTTCTTCGCCAGTGCTTTATGCATGAAAATAATCAATCTCCACCATTAACTTTACTAGGAGTGCAGGGCAAAGTGAACTGGTTGACACAAAGTTTTGTGCTTAAGACAAAGGCGGCTCTTAGCCGGCTTCCGCGAGTTTTATTTCGGAGCGTGGACCGTGGTGCAGGAAATAATGGATCGCGGGAGTAAATACTAAGGACAGAACCATCGAGCTTAGCAAACCACCGATTACGACAATCGCGAGAGGTTTCAGCATTTCCGAGCCGGCGCCGATGCCGAAGGCCAGCGGCAACATGCCCGCGACTGTCGCGATGGCGGTCATGGCGATGGGACGCAAACGGCGGCGGCCTGCTTGAATCATCGCTTCTTCCGGAGAGAATCCCAGATCGCGGAAACGCTGCTCGGCATCAAGCAACAAAATTCCGTTTTTGGCGACTATGCCGATGACCATGATCATGCCCATACGAGAAGCGACATTGAAGCTTGTGTTTGAGATGAGCAGAGCAAGAAACCCGCCGAACGTGGAAAGAACCGCGGAAGCCAGGATGGCAGTTGGCGCCGAGAACGTGGAGAACTCGAAGAGAAGAACGGCATACAAGAAGACGAGGGCGAGCAACAAGACTATGAAGAGCGCGCGCGAGGATTGCCGGTTTTCTTCATAGAGGCCGCCGTATTCCACTCGGACTGAGGATGGAAGATGCAAATCTCGGACGGCTTTTTGCACGGCGGGAATGCCTGTTCCGAGGTCGACGCCTTCGAGGCGTGCTGTGACGTCAACGACACGCTGCAAATTCTCGCGTTGAATCTCGGTTTCGCCGGTGTCGATGGTGATGGTTGAGAGCGAACCGAGCGTGGCGGTGTGGCCGGTTGAGCTGGCCAGCAGCGTGTTGCTCATGCTGTCGAGCGAAGAACGGTTGCGATCGGGAAAGCGCACGCGGATCGAATAAGAACGATCGTTCAGGATGACGGGTGTGGCGGCAGGCTCGCCCTCAAGAACGGCGGAGGCGTCGAGAGCAATTTCTTCTGGAGTGAAGCCGGCGCGCGCGGCGACGGCGGGGTTCACCTGGAAAGTCACCACCGGGCCGCTGACGACGTTCTCTACGCCGTTCAAGATGTCCACCACGCCATGGACTTTTCCGATGGCGTCGGCAACGCGGGGAGCCGTTTCGTTCAGCAGCTTGCCGTCTTGGGAAAAGAGTTTGATGACAATGGGTTCCGGCTGGCTCGTCAGATCGCCGATCATGTCCTGCAGAAGTTGGACGAATTCGACGTCCGCTGCGGGTTCGCTCTTGGTGATCTTCGACCTGACATCTGCAATGACTTCGTCGATGCCGCGGTCGCGGTTCTTCTTGAGTTTGACCGTGAAATCTCCATTGTTTGCTTCGGTGACGGCGGCCAGGCCCAACTGCATGCCCGTGCGCCGCGAAGTGTTCTCAACCTCGGGAGTAGAACGCAGGATTTTGTCGATGTGCAGCAAGATTCGGTTGGACTCGGCCAGGGAACTTCCTGCCGGCGTGAAGTAATCCAGGATGAATCCGCCTTCGTCCATCTCGGGGAGAAATTCTATTTGAAGGAAGCTGTAGCACACGAAGGAAAGAATAATTATTACCACCGAACTGGCTGCGAGAGCCCACGGACGCTTTATGATGGCCCGCATAGCGCGGGTGTAGAAGTTGACGATGCGGCCGAAGAAGCCGGAAACGTGGGCTTCTTCCGCAACGAGCAGAGTGGCCATGTCGCGGCCTTCGGTGGAAGTTGCAGGTGCGGCAGTCTCTTCGCGACGCACCAGATACTGGCTTAGCGCGGGAGTCCAGGACATCGCCAAACCGAGCGAAGTGATGAGCGCCACGGTCATTGTGATTGCCAGCGCGCGGAAGAAAGTTCCGGTGACGCCGGTTGTGGAAATCAGCGGGAGGAATACGACGATTGGCGTGATGGTCGAGCCGATCAGCGGTTTGGTCAATTCTTTCAGCGCGCTTTGAATCGCTTGATAACGGTTTTGGCCGGCGTCGCGGTGCAGCACAATATTTTCGAGGACGACAATCGCATCGTCGATGACCAAACCAACCGCGGCGGCGAGGCCGCCGAGCGTCATCAGGTTGAAGCTCTGGTTCGTTACTTTCAGAACGATGAAAGTAATTAGGAGCGTGACGGGAATGACCAATCCGGCGACCAGCGAGGTTCCCCAGTCGCGCAGGAACAAAACGAGGATGATGGAGGAAAGGATAATTCCGAGCAGCACGGCGTCGCGAACGCTGGCGATGGAGTCATGGACGATGGTGGATTGATCGTAGAAAGGTTCGAGATGGACGCCGGATGGAAGCGTTGGCGCGAGCTCCTGGATGAGCGAGTGCACTTCGTTGGCGACGGCCAGCGTGTTGCTCTCCGGCTGGCGATTCACGTTGAGCAGGACGGCGGGTTTGCCGTCGGCGGTGACGATGGTGTATGTGGGGGCAACCGACGGGCCGATGGACGCGATGTCGCCTAGGCGAATCGGCACGCCAGCGGGAGAAGTCTTTACGACGATTTGACCGAGCTGCTCCGGAGTGCTTACCTGGCCGCTTATTAGGCTGAGAGTGAGCTGATGCCCGCTCTCGATCAGGCCGGGAGAATCGATCAGATTGGTGCGGCGAACGGAATCGAGGATGTCTGAAACGGTGATGCCTGCGGTGAGAAGGCGAACGGGATCAGGCATGATTTGAAATTCCGGCACGCGGCCGCCTTGGATGATGACGGTGGCGACGCCGTCGAGGCGGTTGATGCGCGGCTTGAGATCGTAGGTGGCGATTTCCCAGAGCCTGTTCTGTGGAACGGTGTCCGAGGTCAGGCTGTAGCCGATGATGGGAAAAACGGCGAAAGTCAGGCGGTGCGTGTCAATTTTTGCGGTTGGCGGAAGTTCGCTTTGCAGGCGCGCGACGAGAGCATCAACGCGCTGGAGCGTCAAAATCATGTCGCTATTCCAATCGAAGAAAAGATCCACTTCGGCGGAGCCGCGGCTGGTGATGGATTGGACTTTCTGCAATCCGGGAATGCTGTTGACCGCTTCTTCGATCGGCCGCGTGATCGTCACGAGCATTTGATCGATGGGCGTGACGCCGTTGTCCACGCCGATGACCACTCGAGGGAAATCCGTGCTGGGAAAAACGGAAACGGGAATCGAGAACGCTAGATAGCCTCCCACCAGCGCCAGACTGACGATCAGAAAGAGAATGGGATGCGATAAACGCTGAAACCAGGGGAGGTTTTCCTGGGCGGCTTGCTTAGATCTCTGCGACTCGGACCGGGGGTCCATGCGCGGTTAGTCCCTGTCCTTGTCGTCAGGCTTGGCGGAGCCGTTTGCTTTGCTATCTTTATCGGTGGGTCCCGCTCTGCCTTCTGCATCTTTTTCTGGTGGAGCGGCCGCTTCGATTTTGATCTTCGTTTCGTCCGGTAGCGCGTAACCGCCGGAAGTGACAACCGGATCGCCGGGGTTCAGGCCACTTACGATTTGCGCGTCATCGGCATTGTGCACACCAATCTGAACGGTCTTCCAGTGAGCCTTTTGGTCTGAGCCTGCAAGGACTACATAATCCGTTCCGCCTTCGGAATTTTTGAACACAGCGCTCGCGGGAACGACGATGGCGTCCTTAACCGTTTTTGCAGTCATGGAGACTTCCACGGTCATGCCGGGTTTGAGCGCGGAGTTGGATTTCGAGGCTTCGACCCACACTTCAATCGTTGTGCTGCCTGGATCAAGCGCAGGGCTCACTAGGGTGACGTGACCCTTCACAGGCTCGTCCAGTCCTTTCACTTTGAGCTCGGCTGGATTTCCTACATTCAGCGCGGCGGCTTCGGATTGGGGAATATGAGCCTTAGCGATTAGCCTGCTCAAATTCATCACGGTAAGGAGCGGTTGGTTGGCGGTTGCGAGATCGCCGGGATATAAAGGGCGATCGGTCACGACGCCATCAATCGGGCTGCGAATTTCGGAATAGCTGAGAAGGGCTTCGGCGCTGTGCATCTGTCCTTCGGCGGAGAGGCGTGAACCGTGCGCGGATTTCACCGCTTGCTCTTTGCCGACTCGCTGCAAGTCGGCGAGCTGCTTCTGCGCTACGTCATTCACACTTCGGGCTTGGGCTAAGGCGACGCCAGCGGCCTCCACTTCGCGCTGCGGAATAGCGCCTTGGTTTAGAAGTTCTCTGCGGCTGTCGTATATTTTTTGCGCTGCATCAAAGGCGGCCTTTGCCGCTGCGGCGTCGAGCTCGGCTTTTTGCATCTGTTGCGGGATCGTGGCATCGACGGAGGTGACGTAGCCGGCTTCGGCTTGTTCAAAGTTTCCTTTGCTTGCTTCCGCTTGGCCGGCGAGATCTTTGTTTTCCAAAACTGCTAACAATTGCCCCTTCTTTACGTGGCTCCCGCGTTGCACTTTGAATTCCGTAATGGGTGCCGTAATTTTGGGCGAGACGACGGCCTGTTCGAGTGGGAACACGACAGCCTCTGAAGAGATAACTTGGGAAATTGGGCCACGCTCCGCCGGCGTTACTTGTACGGAGACGAGCGGCTTCTGCTCTTTTTCCGCTTGGCTGCAACCGGCGAGGAGCAGCGCGGCGAAAAAGGCGCACGTGGCCGGCATCGCACGGAAAAACTGTCGCTGAGGACTCGTTTTTGCCAGGTTCATGGAGTTGTCAGCAGTCCTGTCAAAGTTTGCAGATTGGCCAATGCCACGCGGTAGCGCACCGCACCGTCTTGATATGCGTTATTCGCCTGCGCGGCGGTCGTTTGCGCATCGACGACTTCGAGCACCGTGGCTTCGCCATTCTTATAGCGCAGAGTCGTTAACCGGAGGCTCTCCGCAGCCAGATCGGCCGAACGACTCAGACCTGTGAGCTCGTTCATCGCCGTGTCCGTTTCCGCATAGAGCGATTGGATTTCCGCGAGAAGCCTGCGCTGGGTGAAAGACAACTCGCGTTTCGCTTGAGCGCGTCGAAGCTCGGCTTGCTTGACGCGGCTTTGCGTCGCGCCCCAGTTCCAAATGGGAATATTCAGCGTCGCGCTGGCCGAGGAACCAACATTTGAATATTGCTGGCCGTTGAATCTCGTTGGAAAGTTCACGCCAAAGTTCGGCGCGTCGATACCGTACCAGTAGTCGAGTCCGAGGGACGGAAGGTAACCGGCGCGGGCAGCAGTCACATCGTCTCCGGCGGCGCGGGTCGCCTCCAGCGCGGCGCGGACTTCGGGATTTTCCTGAGCGGCGTGCTGCTTAACTTCTTCCAGCGTTGGCAGCGGGATGCTGACGTGCAGGTCGTCGGCGAGTTCGAAATTATCGTTGAAGTCGGAAAAAATCAGAACGGCTAGATCGAGGCGGGCGTTCAGGAATGCCAGTTGAGCTTCCTGGAATTGTCTCTGGCGATCCTGGGCTTGCAAGTCGGCCTTTATGACGTCGGCGTGCGCGACTTCTCCTCCTTTTTCGAGCTCTTGAGCCAGTTTTAGAAAATCGTCGCCTTCTTGCTTGGCTTTACGCGCGGTCTCCATTTTTTGTTGCGCGGCGGCCAAGGTGTAGTAGCTCTGAACGACGGTGACTACCAGGCCGCGCGAGGCGATTTCTGCGCGCGCGCGGGCGAGTGCCGCAATGGCCGAAGCGCGGTGAAAAGCTGCGATCCCTGCAAGGTCGATGGTTTCGTGCATATTGGCTTGGCTGATGTATTCATGGACTGCGTTATTCGCAAGGTATAGCACCGGAACTTTTGTCTCCGTTGCCACTGGAGCGGCGGCCGCTTGCGTGTAAAGAGCCTGGTTGTTGTACGCCACACTGGGGAGCAGAGCGACGCCGGCTTGGTAACGATCCTGGCGCGCTAGAGCTGCATCGGTCTGCGCGGCTTGGAATTGAGTGCTGTTGATTCGAGCGCGGTCCAACGCGTTTTGCAGGGTGAGGCGCAATGGGGCATTGGCTGGAGGAGCGCTCGAATTCTGATTCGGCGACGCGCTTGTTTCCAAGGAACTCGATGCAACCAGTTTTGGGACCGGATTATCGGGCTGCTGGGCTGCTGCTGGGCACGAGCACATGACAAACATCACGAGCACAGAAATCACTGGTCGATTTGAAAGGGAAAATGTTTTCACGGAAGTTCTCTAGAGCGGCCGCGAGCCTTCACGTTCCGCATATGCGAATGTAACGGGCTTGAGATAAACAGACGATTAATCGGTGACTTTAGCTGCAACTGCCGGTCGCGGAAGATAAACCGCGAAGTGACTGCCCGTTGCATCGGAGCGCACCAATTCCAGCCGCCCGTGATGCGCTTGGGCGATCCAGAGAGCAATGGAGAGTCCGAGGCCGGCGCCGCCTTCGCGCTCTGAACGCGAGCGCGCGGGATCGGCGCGGAAGAAGCGTTCGAAAATGCGGCCATGCAAATCTTGCGGTATTCCAACGCCTGTATCCGTGACATGAACCTCGCATCCGGCGCTTGCCGCGACACAGGCAATATCCACGCGCCCGCCTTCGGCCGTGTACTTGATGGCGTTATCCAGGAGATTCAGAATCATGCGCCGAAGAAGCGCGGAGTCTCCCCGCACTGGGCATTCCGAAGAGGCATCGATACTCAGCTCGATATTTTTCTCTCGGGCTAGTGTCCTGACCGAATGCGCGCAGTCGGCCACTACTTCCTCGAGATACACATCTTCCGTTGACAAGAGATACTGCCCGGAGTCGGCCCGCGTGAGGGTAAAGAGGTCTTCGACGATTCTGGTCAGCCGAGACGTTTCCTCGTGCAGAATCTGGAGCGACTCGAGATATTCCTCAGCTTTTCGTCCGGGTTGTGACATCGCTACCTCGGCCTCGCCGCGCAGAATCGCCAGGGGCGTTCGCAATTCGTGAGAAGCATCCGCAATGAATCGGCGCTGCCGCTCGAAAGACTGGTCGAGCCGGTCCAGGAGATCATTGAAGGTCGTGGCCAACTGTCCGAGCTCATCGTTGGCGTTCAGAACGGGAAGCCGCTCGTGAAGGTTTGTCGCCCCGATCCGGCGCGCGTGGGCTCCCATGGCGATCACCGGAGCCAAGCTCTTTCTAGCCAAAAAATAACCGCCCGTGCCGGCGAGCAGCAGACCCACAAGAATCATCCATGTAAATGTCAGCCGTATCGTTTCCAGAGCTTCATTTTGCGCGTGCAATAAATGGAGGATGACCAGCAAGTATGTGTCATCGTTGCCCTGAAAGGGGCGCGAGTACACCCGCAACTGCGGACCTTCTCCACGAATTGTTTGCAGACTGGCTTCCTTGCTACCGCTCGCTTTAGAAAATTGCTGAAATTCACTACTTACCAAAGCGCGAGTTACCCACGCATCGGATTGTGCGCCCGGCGCGGCAACCTCATTGGACGTGGCAAGAAGTTTGTCGTGCGGGGCCAACACTACGAAGAAATCGGTGTCCGTCCGATGCTCAATCATCGCCTGGCGCGCCGCCGATAAAATCGCGGAGGGATGTGTATTGTCCGCGTCCGCAAGCTCAGCCTGAAAGGTCGCCAGGAACGAATCGGCAAGGACCGCCAAGTCCGCATCCGTGCGTTGCATGGATGTTCTTCGGACGATTAAGTAAGTGGTTGCGGACACCAGGATGAGCACAACTGCGAGAACCGCCGAATACCACACCGTAAGGCGCACTCGAACGGAATCAAGCATGTTTCTTGCGGTCCGAGACATTGGTTTTGCCCTGCGCACTGGCCGGTTGCGCGCGCGCTCTCGCCTCACCGTCTTCGTCAGACTTCAAGATGTAGCCAGCGCCGCGCCGCGTCTGCAATAGCCCCGAGTGGCTATCTGGATCAATCTTCCGTCGGAGCCTGTTGATGTAAACCTCGATCAAGTTTGAAAACGGGTCAAAACTCTCATCCCACACGTGTTCGGCGATTTCCGCACGGCTCACCACTCGTCCCGCGTTCCTTACCAAGTATTCCAGCAGGGCGTATTCCTTATGCGTCAGCGAAATCGCATCTCCGCCGAGAGTTGCATTCTGTCCCGCCGTATCCAATACAAGTTCACCTACGCTGAGCTTGGGCGGATGCAATTCCGTCGAACGGCGCAGCAGGGCGCGCAGCCGCGCGAGCAGTTCGCGAAACTCAAATGGCTTAGTCAGATAATCATCCGCGCCACGATCGAGTCCGCTCACTCGATCTTCCACCGCGTCTCGCGCTGTTAGCATCAGGACGGGCATTCGCTTGCCGGATTTGCGCAGCCTGCGGCACACTTCAAAGCCATCGGGCGGGGGGATCATGACGTCCAGAATAATCAGGTCATACTCGTTGATGTCCGTTTGATAAAGCGCATCTTCGCCAGTCGTGGCAGTGTCCACCGCGTAGGCTCGCTCGCGCAGCCCTTTGACGACGAACCTGCGCACGCCCGGATCGTCTTCGACCAGCAAAATCCGCATGGCTGCATAATACGTGAAAGTGCGGTCCGGTGGGCAGTCTCAGCCGCAGCCGGGGCTAAATCGTCTTGTCTTTCGAATAGCAGATCTTCTCGAGGTTGCATTCCACGCATTTCGGTTTGCGCGCCTGGCACACGCGTCGGCCGTGCCAGATGATTTGGTGCGAAAACTTGATCCATTTTTCCTTTGGAATCACCTGCATCAAGTCCCGCTCGATTTTCTTTGGGTCCTCGTTCCGCGTTAGATCCAGCCGGTTCGAAATACGAATCACGTGCGTATCCACGACGATTCCGCTCGCGATGCCAAACGCGGTCCCCAGCACCACATTCGCTGTCTTTCGCGCCGCCCCCGGCAGCGTCAGCATTTCTTCCATCGTCCGCGGCAATTGTCCGCCAAATGTCTCGATAATCGCTTTGCTCGCTCCCATGATCGATTTCGTCTTATTGCGAAAAAAACCTGTCGGCCGCACGTCTTGTTCCAGCTCCGTCGGGTTCGCGTGGGCAAAAGTCTCCGGCGTTGGATATTTCTTATATAGGGTTTCCGCCACCTGATTGACGCGCACGTCCGTGCATTGCGCCGAAAGAATCGTCGAAATTAGAAGTTGAAACGCGTTCTCATGCTTCAGCTCGCAGGTCGCATCCGGATAAGCTTCGTCCAACTTGGCCAAAATCGCCGCCACCCGTTTCGGGTCGGTCCCCGCCGCCGCAGTTGTTCTTCCAGTTCTCGCACCCTTGACAGGTCGCGTTGGTTTAGCCACCCATCCAGGCTCCCCTAGCCCTGGTTTCTTGAGCAACATTTTCCTTTTCTTCTTCGTTTTTTTCGTGGGCATGACGCGCAGGATATCACACACAGTGGGACGGAGATTCCTGTCTGTCTTCCTTATCCATCGAGAGAGTTTCCCCTGCTGGTTTAGGAGCGCGGCACATTGCGCCAAGCTACATGACCCTGAACGTCGCAAGCAATTTCCGAAATGCCTTCCCGCGATGGCTAATCCGATTTTTCTCTTCCGGCAACAGTTCCGCGAACGTCTTTTCCAGGGAGGGGAAGTAAAACACCGGGTCATAACCAAACCCGCTGCCACCTCTCGGCGCTTCCAAAATCTCTCCATCCACACGCGCCGTTAGAATAGCGATCGTTCCCCCTCGCTCCGCCAGAGCAATAGCACACACAAAATAAGCCGCGCGTTCCGTGCCCTTTTTCCCGCGAAGTTCGCCAAGCAATTTCGCGATCCGCTCGCCATCCGTCGCTTTAGCTCCCGCGTATCGCGCCGAGCGCACCCCGGGCGCCCCGCCGAGCGCTGGCACCGCCAAACCCGAATCGTCCGCGAACACCAATCCTTCCGCCAGCCGTGAATAATGCAGCGCTTTTCCCGTCGCGTTTTCCGCAAACGTCGGCGCATCCTCTTCAAACGACGGCATCGCCGCGAATCCGGGTAGCAACGCAATCTCCGGGCACGCCTCAGCCGCAGCCGACACATCCGCCAGCGCGCGATACTCCCCAAGTTTTCCCGGATTGGAAGACGCCAGAAACAACTTAACGCCCGCGCGCACTGAATTTAACCGGCAGCACCGCGCGTTGCTCTTCCGTCAGACGGCGAATCCCCGCCGCCGCTAATGCCAGCAGATCCTGCATTTCGCTCCCGCTAAAAGGCCGCCCTTCCGCCGTAGCCTGAATCTCGACGAAGTGTCCGCTGCCCGTCATCACTACATTCATGTCCACTTCCGCTCTCGAGTCTTCTTCGTACGCCAAATCCAGCAGCGCGCGGTCATCCACGATTCCCACGCTCGTCGCCGCAACCGTATCGATCAGCGGCGAACTCTTCAGAATCCCAGCCGCCACCAGTCGTTCGAACGCCAGCGCCAGCGCTACAAATGCTCCCGTTATCGAAGCCGTTCTTGTCCCGCCGTCCGCTTGAATCACGTCGCAATCGATCCACACGGTTCGCTCGCCCAGCGCCTCCTGATCCGTCACCGCGCGCAGCGACCGCCCAATCAACCGCTGAATCTCCAGCGTTCTCCCGGACTGTTTGCCTCTCGTCGCTTCGCGTGGAGTCCGCTCCTCCGTCGCCCTCGGCAACATCCCATATTCGCCCGTCACCCAGCCCTTGCCGCTTCCTTTCAAAAAGCCCGGCACGCCGTCGTCCACCGTCGCCGTGCAAATCACTCTCGTGCTCCCAATCTCAATCAGCACGCTTCCTTCCGCCGTCGAAATGAAATCCGGCGTAATTTTTAGCGGTCGCATCTGATCCGGGCCGCGTCCATCAGTTCGCACTTTTCCTCCTGCCGCAATTGCATTTCAAAAAGATCTATCCCGGTTCCGTTCAGGCTGCGTCAGTTTGCCGAGCCTGCCATCGGATGTCAACGCTCCGTGCCCGGCTTGTGTGTTGGAGTGGGTGTCGTCGCGGGCTTGTCGGTCGCAGGTGCCGCGGGTTTTGGCGTGCTCGCCGGCGTCGCCGGCTCGGCCGCGGGCGTCGCCGCAGGGGGTGCAACTAGCGCCGCCTTCGTATCCACGAGAAAAGTCCCAGTCAAATCCAGATGCCCCGCCAGCGTTTCCACTTCCTGGCCATGAATCAAAATCTTCAGCTGCTCGACTTTTGGCACATCCACCTCCAGCGTGCGCGCAATCGAATCCACTGCCATCTGCTCGCTCTGAATTCCAGAAGGTGTCTCCGTGGCCAGCGCTTCGGAAAAATCCGCAACCGCCGTCCCATCCGGCAACAAATAAAACGCGAGCAACACCGCGTCCGGCGGCAATGTTCTTAAATCCGCATCTACAGGCCCCGCCAGAAGCGTGTTCAGCACTTCCTTGGCCCGCAGCACCGGATCGCTGGAAAGTGGCAATTCCACCGTCGCGGACGCCAGCGTTCCGTCCCCATTTCCCGAAGCCCAAAATAATTTCACTTTTACTCGCGGCTCGCCGGGATTTACCGTAATCGGTTGCGTCAATTGGCGCCGCGCCTGCTCCACACTTTGTTGCTGCAGCTTTGCGGTCCGTTCCAGGCGCCGTCGCAGAATCGGCAAGTAAATCACTCCCACGATCACCGCGACGCAGAGCACGCCCACAAGCCACCGGATCCAGCGCGCCGTCACGGCGTTCCTCCGCCCGTCGTCGGCACCACATAAGACGGCCGGAACTCCGCCACTCCAATTGCGATCGCGTCCGCAACCCCGGGCGCCATTTGATCAAGCGCGGCGCGATCTTCCACAACGACGCTCGAAACTTCCACCGCGATTGCCGGTGCCGCCGTCGTTCGCAATTGCCTCACCACCGCCGTTTCCGCCGTACTCGGCGATCCCTTGAAGCGCTGCGCCAGCAACCCCTGCACCAAATCGCCCAACTTCCTGCTCAATCCCTCGAACGGTGCCTGCGCGCGGCCCCACGGAATCAATCCTCCCGTGTCCGTTGACGAGGCCCAATCCGAATAAACGTACACGCGCACCGTGCCAGGCAGTCCTGTCGAACCAATGTGCAGCGTCACAAATACCGCCCCCGTTTGCGCATTGGCCATGGCCGAGCGGTCGTCAAACGAAGGATCTTCGTCTCCCTGGCGCGTCTGCAACACTTGAAAACCCTCCGACTCCAGCGCTTTCTTCACTTGTGCTGCAAAGTCCAGAACGATTTCACTTTCTCGCATGCCGCCTGTACCGCGCGCGCCCGGATCTGTTCCGCCGTGCGCCGGATCAAGCACCACAATGTTCAACCCCGCGCGCGGCGGTGGCGGTGGAATTGTTTGTGGCGTAGGCGTAGTCGATGAGGGCGGCGCTGTAGTAGGCGTGGCTTGAGGAATCGGTTGTTGCGCTGCCGAAGCCGTGGGCGCCGTTTGCGTAGGCGCTTGCGAGGAAAAACTCAGCGCCACAGCTCCCAGAAGACCCACCAAAAAAAGCGCGCCCATGCGAAGACTGTCCCACACCCGGGCGCGTCTACTCATTCGAAAGATAATTCCCACGTCGAGCAGCATACCAAATCTATCCGTTTTTCCGCGTCGCTCGAGCAGATCCCAATACGAAAAAGGGACGGCCTCTTAAACCGTCCCTGCCTTCCTTGTCATCGTGATCTTGGTTCAGCCGATTGCCCTATTGTTCCTATAAATCGGACCGACCAAAGCCGGCGGCCCATTCAGCCCTGTGGTTGCGCTTGAGGCGGCTGTTGCTGCTGTTCCCGTCGCGCGGCCCGCATGGCCCGCACGTTCGCGCGCATTTGCTGACGCTGCTCCGGAGTCAACAGTTTCACCATTTCCACGCGCGCCCCTTGGCGCAGCTGATGAATCTGCGCCGCTTTCTGATCCGTTGTCAGCGATTCATCTTGCTTTAGAGCTTCCACCTTCGCCTTTGTCGAGTCGTGGATTTTCTTCATCGCCGTTTTCTGATCTTCTGTCAGGTTCAGCCCTTGCATCGCGCCATGCCTTTTCGCTGTTTGCGGGGCTGGTGCGGCAGGCGTTGCCTGGCTCTGATCCTGCACCGGCGGCTGCGCGGTGTCTTGTGCGCGGCTGATTCCCGGCGCAAAAGTCAGCGCCAGAAATCCGGCGGCAACCACTATTTGCTTCGTAATGCTATTCCTATTCAT
>JBARCY010000234.1:0-16346 GCA_049794595.1 Candidatus Acidiferrum sp. | reverse complement strand
GTATGGCCTATTCATACCGCAGCGCGACCATGGGATCGACGCGCATCGCGCGCCGCGCGGGAATGTAACAAGCAGCCAGCGCCACGAGTATCAGGAGGGTCGCAACACCTGCAAATGTGAGCGGGTCCGTCGGCCTGATTTCGAAAAGTAGGCTGGCGAGAAAACGCGTGAGGGCGAGCGCCCCACCAATCCCGATGACAATCCCTGCGGCCGCCAGGGTTGTGCCTTCGCGTATCAGCATTCGCAAAATGTCGTGTGGGTGGGCGCCGAGCGCCATACGCACACCTATCTCGTGCGTCCGCTGGACCATTCCATAGGAAACTAGCCCATAGACGCCAACGACGGCGAGCAACAGGCCAAGGACGCCGAAAGTGCTCAACAGCGCGGTCTGAAAACGAGGCTCAACCACACTCTCGGACATAACCGCGTTCATTGTCATAACGTCTCCGATCGGAGCGTCCTTATCCACCATCCAAACCTGTTCGCGAACAGCGTTCGCCATCGCCATTGGATTCGCTGCCGTCCGCACAAAGAGAGTCGTTTCCGGGGAGACTTCTACCTGAGCGAAGGGAATGTAGTATTCCGCAATGGGCGGCAGCGCCCGGCTCACATCGCGCGTATCACCCACTTCTCCAACGATCTGAACCTGGACGGGACTGCCTCCTGGATCCGACGTGCGAAACTCCTTCCCGAGCGGATTTCCCTCAAAGTACCGCTTAGCGAGCGTCTCGTTCACAATCGCGACTAGGGGCGTACCCTCATGTGTACCCTTCGTGGAATGAACGGCCGACGAGGAACGAGATTCCGGGTGCGGAGAAGCACTCGGGGCTGGCGAGCTCGTATTCGGCTGCCTTGGAAAAGGAGTGAATTCATTTGTGTCCCTTTCACTGAATGAACGGCCAGCAAGAAGCGGAATCCCCAACGTGGCAAAGTATTCGGGGCTGGCGAGCTGGTATTCGACAAATTCGGAATCGCCTTTACCATCCACTCGCACGCTTCCTTCGAAGCTAGTGCCGCCGACCGGCAGCCATTCACCGAAAGCCGTATTCTCAATACCAGGAAGCGCGTGCGTGCGCTGAAGCACTTCATCCATAGCTAGTTTGAACCATTCAGGATTCGCACGAATTGCGGGACTGAAATTCACATTCATTGTCAAAATGTGTGCAGGTCGAAAACCGAGTTTCACGTCCATAAGATTCGAGAAACTGCGAAGCACAAGAGTTGAGCCGGCGACGAGCACAAACGCCAGCGAAATCTCCCCGATCACCAACAGATTTTTCAGCCGCTGAGGCCGACGGAGAGAGAGACGTCCAAGAGAACCGGGTGAACCTTTTTTCGATGTTTCGTCGCGCCCCGGCCGCGTGAATTGCATCGCAGGCGCAAGACCGAACAAAATCCCTGCGAGGATCGAAATGCCCAGCGTATAGGCGAGAACCAACCGGTCTATATTGACCTCGTCGAGCCGCGGCGTGGAGGGTGGCGCCATACTCCGCAGCAGGTCTATTCCCCAATAGGCGAACAGAAGGCCGAGCGCCGCGCCGAGAAACGCGAGCAGCACACTTTCAGAAAGGAATTGGCGGATGAGTCTCCATCTCGTTGCGCCGAGGATTTCCCGGATCATCACTTCTTTTTGCCGCACCCAACTTCGCGCGATCAGCAAGCTGCTTGTGTTGACGCAAGCCAGCAGCAGGACGAAAGTCACAGCGCCGAGCAAAATCAGA
The DNA here is from genome assembly GCA_049794595.1 of Candidatus Acidiferrum sp. Taxonomy (GTDB): domain Bacteria; phylum Acidobacteriota; class Terriglobia; order Acidiferrales; family UBA7541; genus Acidiferrum. The sequence goes on along the minus strand of JBARCY010000234.1, from coordinate 14,625 downwards.
AACTCGGTGATGTAGCCCTCGCTCATACGGTCACGGAGGAGCCCAACGGACAAGTCGAAATTCCTATGTCCGGCTGGCGCTTCAGTTCCGATACGAGCGGCGATAGTGTGAAGCTCCGCATTTGCAGCACCGATTGAGATTTCGCGCTTGAGCCTGCCGATGGCGATAAGTTGGTGCTGGCGATCCCACGAAGCCTGTGGCAATAAGAGGTCGCCGTGATTGGGGAAGGGAAATCGAGATGGCATCACGCCGATTATGGTATAGGGCGAGACTTTCGAGGTATTTTCACTGGAATTTTCTCCTTCATCTTCATCCGTCAGCGTGATTTCCTTACCGATGATACCGGGATCGCCTCCATACCTGCGTTGCCATAGGTCATAGGTGAGGACTGCAACTTGATCGTGACCCGGCTCTGCGTCCGCCGGCAGGATCGGCCGGCCTAAAAGCGGTTGTGCGCCCAGCACAGAAAAAAAATTGCCGGAGACGTATGAGGCCTGGACTCCCTCCGGGCCGCCGAGGCCGGTGATCGTGCTACCGCCTTCCACGTATCCGGCCAAATGCTCGAAAGCGCGGCACTGAGAGGCAATTTCGCGAAAGTCGCGCGAGGATATATAGACTGTCCGCCCAGGTCCCGGGGGCGCTGTCGTCTCCCAGAGTTGAACGAGTCGAGAGGAGTCTGGATACGGGAGCGGCTTCAAAAGAATTCCGTACGTCACGCTGAAGATGGCGGTGTTGGCGCCGATGCCGAGAGCAAGAGTGAGGACGGCCACGGCGGTGAAGCCGGGAGACTTGCGCAGCATGCGGAGGCCGTAGCGCAAATCTTGCAGCAGATCCTGGAGCCAATTTACGCGGCGAGTGTCGCGGCATTCTTCTTTGCGTTTTTCGACGCCGCCCATTTCGAGCAGCGCCGCGCGGCGCGCTTCTCGCGGAGTCATCCCTTTGGCGATGTTTGCGCTGGTCTTGAGCTCGACGTGATATTGCAGTTCCTCGTCGAGTTCTTGGTCCGCCTGCCGTCGGCGAAATAACGAACGCAACCTCAGCGGGATTGTGTAAATCCAATGTTCCGGCCGCATGTCCGTCTCCTTGCGTGCGCGCGGTGGTCAAGCTTCGTTAAGCTTAACGAGCTTGACCACGCGCGAAATGGCTGTCGAGAGCCGGCCCCAGTTCTCCGCTTCTTTTTCGAGTTGTCTTCGGCCAAGGCGCGTGAGCGAATAGAATTTCGCGCGGCGGTTGTTCTCCGTCGTCTTCCACTCGGCGGAAATCCAGCCCTCCTGCTCCAGCTTGTGCAGAGCGGGGTAGAGCGAGCCGTCGCTGACCTGCAGCACATCGCCGGAGATTTGTTTGAGGCGCTCGCTGACAGCGAAACCGTTGAGCGGCTCGAGCGCGAGGATTTTCAGCAAGAGCATATCCAGCGTGCCTTGCACTAAATCGGAGGGTTTGCTCATATACTAGCCTCGGTAACCGAGCGTAGCGTACATCTGTTTCCCTCGATAAGCAAAAGGAAGTCAACGAAGAGGTTGGAATTTTGTGAAGAGGCACGTCATGGATATATCGCAATACGCTCCTGAATGCTTATCCCGCGTGAGTATAGTGTCCAAAACGGGACAGTATTGTGGCTAGCATTGACGCACCTTGTTTAAATGAAGAAGAGGGACCTGACGGCAAAACAATTGTTTTATGTCCCCTGTCCCACGTGCGGAGCCGCTCGTGGGGAGCGCTGTTCGCTGCATTCAGGCGCACCGCGCTCCGAACCACACGTTGACCGGAAACTTTCCGCGGCTGCAGCATTTGAGACCAAAAGGCCCTCCCTCAGCCGGCGCCGCCCATAAATCCTTATCCGGCCTGCAATACGGGATACTCGGCTGCACCCTCTGTTGCCGGGGGCAATCAGGAAGCGTGCCTCTTTCGGAAGACAAGCGCGAAGATTCGTCTTACTCGTGCAGAACAACACTGAGTAGCGAGCTGTGGACCTGAAGTCCGCCATTGTAATGAATGAAGCCCAGTTTCCTGAATTTGTTCATGAAAAAATTCACCCGCGACCGCGTCGTTCCAATCATCTCCGCCAGCATCTCCTGCGATACTTTGGGTAGCATCTTTTGCGGCTGGGGTTCCTTGCCGTAGCGAGCGAGGAGCAAAAGAGTCCGAGCCAGACGTTTCTCGCTCGAATTGAAAAGCTGATCGACCAAATCTTCCTCGATTCGGATATTCCGTGAAAGCATATAAGACAAGAAGCGGTCGGAGAAAGCATGCTCGGCGTGAAGCACGCGAATCATCTCTTTCTTTTCAATGACGAGCAAAGTCGTGGGCGTAATCGTGGTCGCCGTCCCCATCCGAATAGACTGGCCTGCCATGCTCCCCTCGCCAAAAAAGTCACCCGGTCCCATAATCGCCAGGACTGCTTCTTTGCCGACCTCATTGACAACGGAGAGCTTGACACCGCCCTTTTGAATGTACATCACGCTCCTGGCGGCATCACCTTGAGCGTAAATTTTTTGGGATTTTCGATATTCCACGACTTTTCTCGCCACACCAGTGGAATCGAGAAAAGCTTGCACGTCGAAAACGGGCGTCTTTACCTGCTTTCGTTCCTTGGCCATCGCAGCCGGGCTAGTCCTCAAGCCAAATTTACCTGCGAGGCAGGATCACTGTCTGTAGGATATCGAACATTAGCGGCAGGCTATTTCAGTCCTATTTCAATCCAATGTCTCGATTATACTGTTGGATAACGCCGTAGCACTCGCATGTGCAAGCTTCGAGTTTCGTGCGGCTCAGAATCCGCACGGCGCCGCGCGTGTACTCGATAATCTGCTTGTCCTGCAAGACACCAGCCGCCAAGCTTACGGTCGGCCGGTCCGTGCCTAGCATCGTCGCCAGAAAATCGTGAGTGATACTGAGCATCGGAGAATCCACTCTGTCTTGAGTGATGAGCAGCCAGCGCGCGAGGCGCTGCTCAATATTGTGTAGTCGGTTACATGCGGCTGTCTGCGCGAATTGCATCCCCTGGACCACTCCATAGCGGGTCAGAATCCGTTGAAGCTCTGGAGCTAATTGCAAGACGCTTTGCAACGCGCCAATCCTCACCCTGAATCCGTCTCCTGCGATTTGCACGATCTCGCGCACTTGGTTTGTGTTTATGCCGACCGCCGCCTGTGTCCCTGCAAACCCTTCCTTGCCCACCTCCCCAACTTCAACAGTCCTGCCATCTTCGGTCGCAATGACCAGGGACACCATGCCTGAATTCGGAAAATACACGAACTCTAGCGGTTGGCCCGGTTCGTAGAGGCTCAGATGATGGGGCATGCTGAGATATTCCAAGTGAGGACGAATCCGTGCGTACTCCTCGTCGGAAATTAATAAGAGGATCTTGTTGCGTACTTGGTTCCCGGTGGTGGTTGTGCGTTCGTTCGACGGCATGATTTGAAAGTCCTTCCTTGTTGCGACGATGTTGCTCCCAACGTGCGGAACGCTCGGTTAGCCAAAGGCCGCGGGAAATCTGAAACCCCAAAGGGATGTCCGGCACAATCATGAACGGGCGGATCCGTGGATCGTGTTCCAAGACAAATGCGGCTACTTCTTTGAAAGCTCACCCTTGAAATGGCTTTCAACTTCTTCGCGGCTCAGCGGGTTTCTTGCTTTCGTCAATACGATCGAATAGACGACCTCATTGCCTGCAACCTGCGCAGTGATAAACGCCCCGTCTTCGGGCAGTTCTTGGTAGATGAATTGCACTTTTCTGCCGTCTTCCAGTGTCTTGATCCACTCTTCGTCTGGCATTTTCGTGCCCCTTCAGCCGAGGTCAATGTTTCCTGGCAGTCATCCATCTTCCAAGAACAGTCTCTCGATGCGATCGCCGGAGCGATGCCCAGACTCCCTTGCGCTTCGCGGAAACAGAAGCGACCGCAGTTTGTTCTTTCATGATTTTCTCTTCATCGAACATGCATGATGACATCGAGACCAAAGCAATACAGTTCAATTTAGAACGGTTCTAACAATCCGCGGGAGGCACCTCCGGGCAAGAGTGAAAGCTCATTCGGGGCAGGAAGGGCGGGCCAGACGCGGCCCACTCGGTTGACCCTGGAAAACCGGATAAGATTGTTGCGCGCGACGGCCGTTCATTGGGGCAGCGAATACCAGGATTCTGGAAGAGTGGCCCGCAACCCGGAAGTTAACCGATCATTTTCGCGTGCGCCGTCATTCGGGCATAATTGCGAGGGACCCGCACAAGTCAGAGCTGCGGATTGTCCATCCGCGTGCGTGCACGTGGACCTCGCAATCCCGCCGCATGTTTATGAGAAGTTGTTCGGAGGAAGGGCCGACCCCATTTGTGCGAGAGACTATTCGCATCTCAGCGCAACCATGGGATCGATTTTCATGGCGCGGCGCGCGGGAATGTAGCACGCGAGCATCGCAACGCCTAAGAAGACGACCGCAACAATGCTAAATGTGATCGGGTCCGTTGCGGAAACACCATAGAGCAGGCTTGACATCAAGCGCGCAAGCAGAAACGCCGCGACGATTCCAACTCCCAAACCGAACAACGCGAGCTTCGCGCCCTGTCCCAACACAAGTCGCAAAATATTTCGCGGCTCCGCGCCGAGCGCCATGCGAATTCCGATTTCGTGTGTGCGCTGCGAAGCCGAATACGACATCACGCCGAAAATCCCGACGGCAGCGAGTACCAGGGCGATCGCGCTGAACGAACCAAGCAGGAAAGTGCGAAATCGCTCCTGCGAAATCGATTCGCCGAGCGCGTCAGGAAAAGATTCGATATCCGTCACCGGCAGATCTTTGTCAATCGCGTGAGTTGACTGGCGAATGCCGGCAGTCACGATCGATGCACTCAAGGAACTTCTTACGACGACCTCGCCGCCATAAAGAGGCGCCTGTGAGAAGGGCACGTACATCATCGGGCCGGGTTTGCGGCCGAGCGACTCGTCCCGCACGTCGCCGACGATGCCCACGATTTCGCGCGACACATCGGTGTTCGGCGGAAATCCGAATTTCATTTGTCTTCCTATGGGGTCCTGGTTCGGAAAATAACGCCGCGCCAGCGTTTCGCTGATGAGCGCCACCTTCGGGCTGGATGGTGAATCTTGCTCCGAGAAAAATCGCCCGCGCAGTAAGGGAATTCGCATCACGCGAAAATAATCGGGACTCACCGTGGCGTAATCGGCGGTAGTGGATTTGCCTGGCGGCAGCGGCGGATTTCCCACGATGCTGAAATCGAAAGTGGCTTCGCCTTGGCGGTCCATCGGTAGCGGAGCCGCCAGAGCGGAATCCTGCAAACCGGGCTGCGCATGGAGCCGCGCCAGCAGTTCGTTCGAAAAAGCGGTCCATTGCTGCGGCGTCGAATATTGGAATTGCGGAAGCGATATCTCGGCTTCGATGACGTTTTTCGGATCGAAGCCCGGATTGACCTTTGTGACCAGCGCAAAGCTGCGGATGAGCAGACCGCCCGCAACGAGAAGGACCACGGCCAGCGAAATTTCCGCTACCGCCAAAACATTCCGCACGTGCTGGCCGCCACGCTGGCCGGCTTGCGCGCCGCCTTCTTTGATGTTCGTCTGCAAATTGGACGGAGTCGCGAGCAGCGCGGGCGCGAGTCCGAATGCCAGCGCAGCGGCGAGAGACAACGCCAGCGCAAATACGAGAACGGATCCTCCGATATGAATCGAATTGATCTGCGTCACTTCGGCCGGCAAGAATGGCCGGAGAATCCAGACGCTCCACGCCGCAAGAAGCACGCCGGCAACTCCGCCGAGCAAGCCCAGCAAGGCGCTCTCCGTCAGCAACTGCCGAATCACGCGCGCGCGCCCGGCGCCGAGCGCGATGCGGACGGCGATTTCCCGCGCGCGCGAAGTCGCACGCGACAACAGCAGGTTCGCGATATTGGCGCAAGCAATCAGCAGGACCAGGCCAACCGCGCCCAGCAAAATCAGCAGCGCGGATTTCACGTTCCCGACCACCGCCTGCCGGTATGGCTGAATCCGAATCGTGAATCCGGAATCCTGCTCGGGAAATTCCTTGGCGAGCCTTGCGCCTATGGTATCCATCTCCGCCTGAGCTTGCGCCACGGAAATTCCCGGCTTGAGCCGGCCAATCCCGCCCAGTGCGCGCACGCCGGGCCGCAACAGTAAAGGTCCGAAGAGCGGGTCCTGCGCGGTAGCAATCCACACGTCCTGGCGCGCTGCGCCGTCAGGATAGTGAAAGCTCGCCGGCAGGATTCCGACAACCGTAAACGCACGCATGTCCAGAGAGACGGCTTGGCCGATGAGATTGGGGTTCGAACCGAAGCGGCTGCGCCAGAGATTTTCGCTCACCACGGCCACCGGCGCAGCACCTTGCTTGCCATCCTCGGGCAGCAACGTGCGGCCTGCCAGGGGCTTTGCGTTCAGCAGAGAAAAAATCTCCGGTGTCACATCTGCGGTGTTTACAATCGACGGCTCGCCCGCTCCGGTCAGCGTGAGATCGTGAAATGCATTTCCCGCCATCTCGCTGAACACGCGGTTCTGCTCGCGGCACTCGCGGAAGTCCCTGTATGACAGTGCCGAAAGCGCATCCGGCTGTTTCACCGGCGCGTTGAACACCAGAACGAGCTGTTCGGGATGGGGATACGGAAACGCTCGCAAGAGCACCGCGTCCACGATACTGAAAATCGCCGTATTGGCCCCGATGCCGAGAGCCAGCGTGAGAATGGCGATCGCGGCGAAACCGGGCGACTTACGCAACATCCGCGCGCCATAACGAATGTCCTGCCATAGCTGCTCGAGCCAGACGAAGCTCCACACCTCGCGCGTCTTTTCCTTCACGCGCGTCACGTTTCCAAACTTGAGAAACGCCGCACGGCGCGCTTCTTCCGGCGACATTCCGCGCGCGATGTTGTCCTGCGTCTCCATCTCGATGTGCTCGCGGATGTCCCGGTCGAGATCGTCCATCATGCGCTTGCGCCGCTTCATGATTCGCCCTCCTGCTCCGTCTCCTGCCTAGCCGGCCGCAGAATCTGCGCGATCGCTCCCGTGGCTTCTTCGATGTGCTCTGCGTTCATTCGGCGTGGAATATTCTTTCTCCCGCGGCAACGACTTGCTTACTTCTTTCTTCTTTGCGCTGCGCTGTGCGCAAGCCGCCTTTGCTTCGCACTGACCACTAACAACTGATCACTGACCACTCGTCACTCAACGCTGGTTTACCCTGGCGAAGTAAGAGGCACGGTCTTTCTCACTCGTACCTCAGCGCGACCATCGGATCCACTTTCATCGCCCGGCGCGCGGGAATGTAGCAAGCCGCTAGCGCCACCAGAAGAAGCAGAATTGCGACGCCGATGAACGTTGCAGGGTCCATTGGGTTGATTTCGAAGAGTAGGCTGGCGAGAAAACGAGTCAAGGTCAGCGCGCCAGCGACGCCAATGGCAATGCCTATAGAGGTGAGAAGAAGTCCTTCGCCGAGAATCATACGCAACATATCGCCGCGCCCCGCGCCGAGGGCCATGCGAACGCCGATTTCATGAGTCCGCTGTACAACGGAATAGGAAATCACGCCGTAGATTCCGATTATCGCCAAAATCAACCCAAGTGCGCCGAATGATCCGAGCAGCGCTGTCTGGAATCTCGGCTCTGCCGCGGAGTTGGCGATGATCTGATCCGCTGTCTCAATTTTCGTGATTGGCGCGTCGCTGTCCACGGACCGCACGACGCGCTCAATCGCCGGGACCATTGCCATGGGATTCGTGGAGGCGCGCACAATGATTTCCCATTGATCGCTCGCGAACCAGAACGGCGTGTAATACACTGGCCCGGAGTCGTCCTTCACCGCGCGGTCTCGAACGTCGTTGACGACGCCGACGATCTCCACCCACTGGTGATTGCCGTTATTATCCTCGCTGACGCTGAACCTCTTCCCCAGCGGGTCCCCAGGTATGTATTCCCTGGCAAGACTCTGGCTGACGATGGCCACCTGCGGCCCGTTCAAGTCACGTGGCTCGAATTTGCGGCCCTTCACCAAGCGAATTCCAGTTGCGGCAAAGAAATCGGGTGTCACGGGATGACTCGCAACGCCAGCCCTCGCGAGCTGCTCGCGCCCGAGTCCTTCCACATATAACCCGAGATCTTGCGGCCCACCCGGATAATGCAATCCTGGAGTATCCACGCCCCCTGCTTGAAATACCGTCCCTTGAGATAGCGCCGCTGTCTGAACGCCCTCGATCGAGCGAACCCCGTCGAGAATGGTCTCCGCAGCCAGCGTGGCGCAACGCGTCTCCGCACTTTGGTCAGCACTGGATTTGGTGGGTCGGCTTTGCTTGCCCTGACTCGGTTGCTTGTTGCCGAGCTGATCGGCTTCAACTCCACTTTTGTCACTGCACGGTAAATTGGAGAGATTTACCGACATTGTGAGAACGTGGTCGGCGCGGACACCTGTGTCCAGACGCGAGAGCTTGTAGAAGCTGCGCGCCATGAGGGCCCCACCGACCACAACTATAATGGCAAGAGCCACTTCTAGAATCACGAGTGCGCTTCGGAGCCGATGCGACCGCCCCGTCGCGACGCCCGCGAACGAACCGCTTAGACCACCTTTCAGCGTGCCTCCCATTCGGCGTGACGATGCGTGCAAGGCCGGAACCAGGCCCACCAAAACAGCCGCCATAATCGAAATTCCCATCGTGAACCACAGCACGTTGCCGTCGAGCCGGATGTAATCCACTCGGGGAGTGTATGGCGGTGCGATCACCCGCAACACGCGAATGCCCCAGACCGAAATCAACAGCCCCAGCGCTCCGCCCGACATCGCGAGCAGCAGGCTTTCCGATAGCAGTTGCCTCACGATTCGCAGCCGAGTCGCCCCAAGCGCTCTGCGAATCGTGAGCTCCTGTTGGCGTGCCCAGGCGCGAGCCACGAGGAGCGACGTCACGTTCACGCAGGCCATCAGCAGCACAAACCCGACTGCGCCCAAGAGGATCAAAAGTCCGGTGCGCAAACGCTCATCAACTCCGAGACTCAAGCTGCGCGCGTGCAATTCCAGTCCCTCGGTACCCGGCGGATACGTCGCCGCAAAACGGTCAGAGAGCACCCGCAGCTGCGCATTCGCTTCCTGCAGGGTTGCACTCTTTTTGAGCCGCCCAATGAACTCAGCGCCCCCGCGACCTTGCGTTCCGCTTGGCGAAGTCACCATGGGTACCCACATCCCGTCGGAATTCGATCCGTAGACGAGCCCCTGATAGGACCAGTCAACACCCAAGCCGAATTCCCTTGGCATCACGCCGACGATCGTGTATGGCTTGTGATCCACGGAAATGCTTCGCCCGACTATGCCCGGGTCGCCGCCAAAATTGTCCATCCAAAGGGGGTAGCTGAGGACAACTACCCGGTCATTGCCAGGCTGGGTATCCTGCAGAAGGAAAGGCCTTCCGAGTAACGGCTTGACTCCCAGCAGAGGGAAGAAATCGTTGGATACGACATAAGTGGAGACCTGCTCAGGCACTGCGCCTCCCGTAAGGAGTGCGCTCCCGTAGCTATATCTCGCTATACTCTCGATCGCCGAGCACCGTTGCTGGATCTCGCGCAATTGCGCGAGGGAGAGGTAGTAGGCTATCTGCTCCCGCTTAACTGTTACTAGCCGCGAAGAGTCCGCGTAAGGGAGCGGTTCGAGAAGAACTCCGTTCACGGCGCTGAAAATCGCTGTATTAGCCCCGATGCCGAGCGCGAGCGTGAGAATGGCAATCGCGGCGAACCCGGGCGACCTACGCAACATCCGCGTGCCATACCGAATGTCCTGCCATAACTGCTCCAGCCAAGTAAAACTCCACACCTCGCGCGTCTGTTCCTTCACTCGCGTCACGTTTCCAAACTTGAGAAACGCCGCACGGCGCGCTTCTTCCGGCGACATTCCGCGCGCGATGTTGTCCTGCGTCTCCATCTCGATGTGTTCGCGGATGTCGCGGTCGAGATCGTCCATCATGCGTTTGCGCCGCCTCATGATTCGCCCTCCTGCTCCGTCTCCTGCCTAACCGGCCGCAGAATCTGCGCGATCGCGCCCGCCATCTTGTCCCACTTGCTAGTCTCGAGCGCCAGTTGCCGCCAGCCCTTCGCTGTCAGCCGGTAGAACTTCGCCCGGCGATTGTTCTCGGAGGTCCCTTCCTCCGCCGAAATCCACCCGCGCTTGATGAGCCGGTGCAGCGCCGGATAGAGCGAGCCCTGCTCGACCTGCAACACATCATCTGAATTAAATTCGATGGCCTTCGCGATGGCGTGCCCGTGCGTCGGCCCCAGCAGCAGCGTGCGCAGGATCAGCAGGTCCAGCGTGCCTTGCAGCAGCTCGATGCGTTCTTTCAGTTCTTTTTTCTGTTCCTTGGTAGACATTCTAGGTGAGGAAGATATAGCGCTTCGAGTAGAATGTCAAGGTGAACGGGCTACCCGGCGGCAAATGGCCCCTCACTCAAAACGCTCAAGACAATGACCTGCTGCCCGATAACTCCCGGATCGTCCGCAACTCGGGAACAATTGACGAATTGCTCTTGCCAGGTGAAAGTGAAAAGCCAGTTGCGTTGAAGCAGAGCATCTGTGGACTGACCATAGTGAGGGCGCGGCGGCTCAGTTGCCCGTTGCGAAAGAGGCCGCAAGCGCAGTACAGTGAGCCAATTGCACGCAACGCGCCCGTAGCTCAGTCGGAAAGAGCGTCTGCCTTCTAAGTCTGACTGGAAGTAGAATCAACAAGTTAAGGCAATTGCGAGTAATTACTACGAATCGTGACAACTTGCTTTCTTGGCAGCATTTAGCCCCGATAGCATCGCACTCCATCGCAAGTCATCGGGTTTGGTGGTGGGCACAAAATTGGGCACACTCGCCGGACGGTTCTGACCGGCACAGATCGCTCACGGCAAACGTGCCATGCGGCTTCCTGAATCACCGCTGCTGTCCCCAAGATGAAGCCCCAAAATAAGGGATGTCAGATGGGACGACCTTTGACGAATCTCCACCCCGGCCAACAAATCCCCGATGACGCAGCCGTGTTGCTTCTTCTCTCTCAACTAGCTCAATAACAATGAGATACGAGCTGAGGTGTCTCATTTTCAGCGACGGGGCGACGTGACGTTGTGTGGGACATCACCGCAGTTGCTTGTTGCAGCGTGTGAACGTGGTTCGGGGAGGTTCGTGACCCCTGTGTTTAGCACCCCCATTATCCCGGACATGCAAACCCCGCCGCGTCCGCCCGCCCCGAAAAAGTTGCGCCCGTCTCACCGTGACGCGAGAACTGGCTTGACACAACTTCACATTTGTGTGAAGATTCCGGTATGCAGGTTGTAGGCCGCGAGGTGATTGACGCCGCTTGCAAGAAGCACGCGCAATGGAGGGCCTCATTACATGCGTGGATTCGGATTGTTTCAGGGGCGCAGTGGAAGCACTTCGCAGACGTGCGACTCACTCTCAAAAGCGCGGATCAAGTTGGACGGCACGTCATTTTCAACATTGCACAGAACAAGGCCCGGCTGATTTCCATAATCAATTATCAGGCCCAGCGCGTCGTAGTCGAAGAGGTTATAGACCACGCCACGTATAACAGGGAGGACTTCACAAAATGACTGCCGTATTGGAAAGGTACCAACTGCATCTTGCCGCACCCGCGCCGATCACGGCCCACGCTCAACTCAAGGAATACACGAGGACTCTGCTGGAACTCGAATCGCGGGACGATCTCGACGCCGACGAGAAAAAGTACGCGGATGTTTTGGCGGCTTTGATTGAGAAATACGAACGAGAGAAATACCCAGATGCCGACGTTTCGCCCGCCGAGATTATTCGAGAGTTGCTAGATGCTAACGGTCTGCGTCAGAAAGACCTCGCCGACATCCTCGGTAGCGGACATGAAAGCGCGGTGTCCGAAATTCTGCATGGCAAGCGCCCGTTGAGCAGAACGCATATCGAGAGGTTGAGTCAAAGATTCGGGGTGTCGCCAGCGATTTTTTTCACATCCAAGACTACAACGCGATAAGCGCCCTTATCTTAATCGCCCGATTCCGATACGCTACGAGCCGTCTGTATCGCGCGTCTCAGTGGGGGCCTGCTCCGGCTTATACCAGTCTATTTTGCCGCTGCGTAGACGGTTCCGACGCTGACGCCCATCTCACGCGCAATCGAGGGCCACGAAGCCCCGGATGCTCGTAGATGGGCGATCCTCGCGGCATCCACGGCCACGCGCGGGCGTCCTAGCTTCTTTCCTTTGGCTCTGGCGTTCCGCAACCCGGCTCGTACCCGCTCGGCAATCAGACTGCGTTCCAGTTCCGCGACGGCTCCAAGCACGGTAAAGATCATCCGGCCCGCTGGCGTGGTCGTGTCTACTTGCTCCGACAGTGACACAAACGCGATGCCCAGGGAATTGAAAGTTTCCAAAGCCCGGAGCAAGTGGGAAACGGAGCGCGCGAACCTATCGAACTTCCAGCACACAACCGCGTCGAACTTACGACGGTGCGCGTCCGTCATAAGCCGGTTCAATTCTGGCCGCGAATCCTTAGCGCCGCTGGTTCCCTCGTCCAGATATTCTCCGGCGATCTCGAAACCGCGTCGCTGGCAATACTCCCGAAGCTCCCGCGTCTGCATTCCGACATCTTGCCCGTGATTGGACGTGCTGACTCTCGCGTAGATTGCGGCTTTCACATTTCACCTCTCTATGAACGCAACACAAATCGGGCAGCGTTCGATTGCCCGGCACAGCAAGATGATCGTTCGGCTCGGCTTCGATGATTGCGCCTGCAATTACGCCGTCGCGGTCAAAGAGCCACAGATGCGAATCGAGCGTGAGGGTGAAACCGCATCCGGGCGCAGCGACACTCAGAGACATGCTCTTATCGAGGCTCGTTATCTTCATTCGCGCACCTCGATAGGTTCCGCGCTCATCAATTCCAATTCCAAGCGCATAAGCGATTCGCGGACGTTGTTTTTTGCGTCCCTCGACAAACGTTCTAGGTTCGGCTCCGTCGCGCCGTTAGACTCTGCTTGCCAGACTCGCCGGAGCAAGGAAACGAGATTACCGTTTAGACCGTAGGTGGAAAATTCCAGCACACGGCAACGGCTAAGGAATCGCGCTTCGAGTCTGTCCGTAGCGTTACAGGTGAAAATGAAAATGCAGTTGTCGCGCATCCCGGTCGCATCGAGTTTGGACAGCAACGCTAGTTGCGCCTTGTCGCTCATAGCGTCTGCTTCATCCACGAGCACAAGCCAAAACGTCTTACCGGCCATCGGCACATACTGAGTCATTCGCAGCGATTCTTCTAGCTCCGCAACGGTACAGTGTTGAGATGGAATGTGGATTAGTTCCGCGTGAATCTCTGCTGCGATTGCGAGTGCAAGGGATGTCTTGCCCGTACCCGATGGCCCGACAAAAAGCCACGCGGATGCGAACGGCTGCACGGCTAACTTGGCAAGAATCTTGCGCTGCTTATCGAGGCCAACAAACTCCGCGATACGACGTGGCCGGTACTTCTCGGCGAGCGATTGCGGAAAGGCTAAGGATGGCTGCATTACGCACCTACCTTTCCGTTGCGCGCTGGATGCGACGTTAGCCCGCGCTCTCCCCGGACAACTGCTAGAAAATGTTCACGGTTGAATCGTGGATTGTCGGCTGCGAGTGCTTCGGCAATATGCGCTGCAAAGTGTTCCTGTGTTTTGACTGACTCGGCGCGTGTGAATCCATCGGCTTGCAGCGAACCCAAACCGTAACGGAGTGCTTCTGCGATGCGGATGTAATCTTGTCGGCTCACAGCGCACCTGCTTCTGTGCCCGGAAGCACGCCAAGATAGGCCGCGTATTCGTACAGCGAGCCGTGCCAGTCGCGCGGATTCAGGAATCCATCCTCGACTAGCTCGGCGACATCCTCATCCCAGAATTCGAGAATCGCGTCGCCGTCGCTGTTTTTATCGCACAGAGCAACGTGCGCACGATCCCGCTCAAACCACGTTTCTAGCTCGGTTTGTTCAATGGGAATTACGGTAGAATTGGAATTAGCTTGCATGGAGCTTACCCTCCGTGTTGAGTTAGGCTCGGCTAGCCGTTAGCGCGGTTAGTCGGGCCGTTTTGTTTCTATTCTGCCTGTTTCAAGTACGCTTCGATTGCCCGGCGCATCTGTTCCGAAACCGGAATACCGATTTTCGCCTTGCGTGCTTCCAGTTTGCGAATCAATTCCGCTGGCAATCTCAGGTTGTATCGTTGCATCTTCGCCTTCATGCACCGCAATCTACACGTGTATGTACATAGCTGTCAAATGAAAAGCGCTTGCCGAATGAAAATAAACTTGCTGCGATGGCGAGCCGATTGCTTTAGACGCGCGGAACGTCTTTCAAATAACCTAGCTCGCGCCGCGTCCGCAAGTGATTGATTCCGCGTGCCCGATTCCAAGCACTCAGACCGCACAAAAAACAGTTGTTTGTTGAAAGCCTCGGCGGACGGGCGAGTTAGACGCAGCAAGAAGCGTGCGAGATCGGCTGCAAATTCTCCGCAAATTGCCACCGATTTGTAGCGGATTTCTCAACGGACGGCGGATAGGATGCGACACGGGCTTTGCGAAACTGGGCAGCATCGTTGAAACTTGGGAAAGTCTGGGACTCCTACAGACTTTTCAAGACCCCGGCATGGTCGCCCCAGG
>JBARCY010000233.1:0-9306 GCA_049794595.1 Candidatus Acidiferrum sp. | reverse complement strand
ATTTCCTTTTCGTTTGTATTGTATGGCTTTGAATTCCAGTAGACTCAAATCTTCGGCTTCTTCCCAATGCCGGTCAGATTCTTTTCCGATGTAAACGGGCGGCCAGTTCGCAATAATGTGGGCCCGCTGCAGCAATCCTCGCGTATCGAACTCGCACTGCTTCCCGTCCGGCCCAAGGCTCTTGGCTTCAGGATGGTTCTGGTATGACTCTAGGAGCATGAAGAAATTCTTTGTTAACGCCCTGCGGCCATCGTACTCGCTCGTCAGTTCGTAAACAGGTGATTAATAATCGTAGATGTTGACACATTTCGAGCTCATCCATTCACCGCGCTCGGACGAAAACGGGGTTATTAGCGTGAACTTGTCAGGATGAACATTCTGGGGGCAACCAAATCGCGATATTTGCGGGATCATCATGAAGTTGTGCGGTCGAGTAAGCGGTCCTTTGGCAAGATTCTTTAGAACGTGGTGCGGGGTGCTGAGCGTCAGTTTCATCATCACCGGAAGATCAAACCATGCTGGCTTGGTGCGGGCCAATCCCAAAACCCCGCGCATGATCCAGTCCCAAGCCTCGAATATCCACTGAGGCGTTTCATGCTCCCATTTATCTGGAGAATCCTTCGGAGGATAAAAGTAACCAAGTCCATGCGCCTTTGGTTCGACGATTTGGATGTCGTCTTTAGTTTTCGTATAGAGCGCGTACCTCTTTGCAGCGATGCTGTAGCCGTATAGCTGACGGCGCTGCCCATTGCGATCCCAATTCAGCTTGTGTACTTTCAGGATCGAACCAGGCACCAGTTTGCGGTCGTAGGGGTTGAGGAACTCGAATCTGTCTGCGATGTGCTGCACTTCCTCCCAGGAGAGCGCGGTTATAGTTTCCGCGCCATCGGGCATCGGTATCTGCTTCTTATCCTTCGCTGAAACTATCGCTGCGCTGTCGGTGTCGCAGAACAGATAAGTTCCACCAGCATCCGCAATGCACCGTTCAAGCATTGCCAGGAGCAAGCGCCCGCCCGCCGTGATGAGAGAACCGATGTGTGGCGCAAACCACTTTCCCGGCTCTTCTACCACGTCGGAAGTGGTGGGAAAGGACTCTTCGCCTGAAAATACTTTGAGCTTGGTCGCGTTGGATTTGTTCGGATTGAGCTCGACAAACAGGCCATACGATCCACTACTGGCGAGAATCTTCAGCCAATAGAAGAGCGCTTCATTCGATTCGTGTGCTGCTCGCTGTTCGATGACGTGCTTAAAGAAGCTGTTTTTGTTGGCATTCACTCTAACCATACCGCGCAGGGATGTGGAGCCTAATCCCGCCTGCTTGCCATGCGGTAGAACGCGGATGGCTTTCTCTATGCGCGGAACATTCCCAGTCTGCAGAATCGATGCGATGATGTCCGGTCCCGCAAACCAGATCGGTTCCTCGCTCGAAAGGTAGTTGATACCGATGTTCTGTG
Organism: Candidatus Acidiferrum sp.; assembly: GCA_049794595.1. Taxonomy (GTDB): domain Bacteria; phylum Acidobacteriota; class Terriglobia; order Acidiferrales; family UBA7541; genus Acidiferrum. The sequence goes on along the minus strand of JBARCY010000233.1, from coordinate 7,852 downwards.
TTATGCCATTATAGAGTGTCCGCACCGGAAGAATGTCGTTGTCCGGGCGAACCAGGGCGAAGAATTTGAATTGCGGCCACCGCTCGCGCTCAAAGCAGCGGTCAAGACTAACCTGGGAAAGAAGTTGCCTCACTTCTTCAGTCGCATCAGAAAATGTCACGCTCTCTGCTGTCAAGATGTTCCAATTGTCCAGCAATTCATTCACGGTCGTGTACTGCGACATGAAATCCACCGGGCAAACTGGCACTTCCCAATTCCGTATGCGACACTCTGCGCGTCCACCGAAGTAACTCTGCATGAAAATGCCGTAGGCAGCATCGGCATCCTTAACTTTTCCGCCGGGATGCGAAATGTGCAGCTCTTCCAAATAGCTTTTGGCCACACTAGCAGGGCTGAACATCCTGTCCGGACCGGGAGTGATGGGGTGCAGATCGTACTCCTGCTTCGCCGCATTCAAGAGACCCATTGTCGCTCGCACGTCCTGCCTGCAATATTCGATTTCTTCCAAATCCACACGACCAGTTGGCTTGTGGTTTAGTTTTCCCGGGATGCTGAATTTCTCGCAGGCTGTCTTTAATGAATACGATTTGTTGCGAAGCGCCCAAAGCAAAGTGCGCACGTCCAGGAATCTCGCGGCAGGCCAGAGCTTCACCCGCTTACTCTTCTTTCCGGGCTCGGACATGGGCGCGCGAGTCGAATGAATTATCGCCGCCTTGCTGTTCAACGCCTTAATAACAATTCGCGGAAAGTATTTGTAGGGCTTAAGTTCGTGGGATTTGGCATCGGGCCATTGCGACAGAATTAACGACCAGCCGCCGTTCTCAGCCGTTTCCCAATCGACGGCTAACCTGCTCAGGTCGAAAGGAGAGTTAAAACATACAATAAGCGCCTTAGCTTGGATCGCCATCCCCATGGTTTCGTGGATGAATTTCGTGCGGGAATACAGTCGCAAGCGATCGCAACCATCCTCGGTGGTTTCAGGCTTGGTTGCCCGCGCGTATTCGTGAAGCACATCAAATTCTTTTGCGGTCAAACCCTCATCATGGAAGATCCCCTCTTCGGTGCACACATACCTGTTATCCCTGAGTTCGCAAAAGCGCCAAAAGCCGAATGTCAGGGTCTGATCTGCGGTAATGCGGCTCTCGCAATCGAAAATGAGCGCATAATCCAACCATTTTTTCGGTTCATCGTGGCGTGAACTCTTGCGCTGTTTCTTCTCAAGCTGTACTGTGTGTGCGCGAAGAAAAATATCATGTTGAGCGCTCATCTTTAGTCCCTCCTGATTCTTCCAATGAATCTGCTATTCGATCCATCGTATCGGCTTGGGCTCGTCCGTAGACGGCCATAGCTCGCAGTGCCATCACCGCCCTCTTGGCTGGATCGTTTTCGTATAAAAGAGAGACCTCACCGCGGCGCAGTAGCTCATGGATTTGGTCGTGGTGCATCTCACACAGAGGAGCAGTTAGCAGCGAATCGTGATTCTTGCCTGCGGTGTGATGATCCTCGATGCAGAGGATGCAGCGAGAGGCTGCCAATCCTTGCTCTTGGCGCTCTTGTTGCCGCACTCTGCGACGTGCAGTGCGAATTGGGTTCGAATCCCTCAAGCGACCTCGCCGTTGAATGCACGGTAGAGAGAAAAATCAGACAATGCGGGCTCCATCCCGATAATCGCGCGTTCGTCGGTAACAAGTTCGACGCCTGCGATCTTTTTTCCCTGCCATCGCAAGAGCGCATCACGATCACCACGCGAATAGCGCCCTAAATCGCGGAGGTATTCGCCCAATGATTCGCGATCCTTTGATGACCTTGTTTTGACCTCAATGGCCTTGCCCTGAGTGTCCGGCACGTAGAGGATTCCCGTATAGCGATCACTCTTCGTTGCTTGAAATTTCCCGACCGATTTCGTTAGGGCTTTCGGGAAATATTTCTTAACTGTGTCCGGTTTGACGCCGTGCAGCTTGGCGGCATGGGCAAGCGAAAGCCCCGATTCGTGGCGCATCGCCGCGAGAACGTGTAAGGCGCGATCACGCGCCGCGTAACTGCGCTGTGGAAGCCGCGATAGGGGAATCGTTCGATGTTTTCTGGCATCGTTCATGGCCCAGAAGTACGGCAAACTGAAAGAGCGGGCAAGGACACGAAATTTGTTTTTGTGTCCCAGGCGTGGATAAGATGGCTACTCCATGCGAAATAACTTGGGCAACAAGCTCAACGCTGCGTTCATGGGTTGGCAAACCAAGCTTCATCCCACGTTCATTGAAATCGCCGAGGCCTACAAAAAAGCCATGCTGGAACTAGCTGACATTCAAAGAGAAGCGGATCAAGCGTTGAAAGGTTCGGAGTCGAAACCTCAGGTGCGGGCACAGGTGGCCAAGCGGGTCGAAGTGAGACGCGAGAAGCTTAATGATGGGTTTGAAAAGAGCCTTATTGATGCTGAGCGCAGGCACGGACGCTTGCAACCAAGCCTACTTTGTTATCCATACTTGACCGTACTATCAAAGAACGTCCCGGCTGAAGAACGTGATCAACTGGGGCTTTCCGAATTTCTGCATTGGGAACGCTATCACGAACCCCTGGAGAAAGCAGCGCAAGCCGATAGCCAAGGAGACCTTAGTGCGTGGGATCGGATCGCACGCACAGCTAGAGATTTCCGCACAATCTTTTTCAAGAAAGGTCCGATCAAGCCATTCCAGGGCGGGATGTACCATCAAGATATTTTCCAGTGGGGTTTGTCATTTGAATCCCGGATGGGGAAACTGACAGCCGAAGAGCTTGCTTCGTTCTTTGATAATGTCTGCCCATGCGGGACGATTCACGATGCCCGTGCTCTAAAGAAACAACTCGCTCGGCTCGTTAAAGACCTCGAAGCAGCCGCACGAAAGGGTTAAAATAGTGTTTCACAATTGAAACGGGACGCGCCGGTGCTAGTAACACCGAACGCGCCCCTAACCACCAAGGGAGGGTAAGCTCCAATGGCAGCTACGCAGACCGTACCTCAAGATTTCCAATACTGCAATTTCACACCAATTGTGCCGCAACACGGAGTTGTAACGCTCTTCGGTTACGGCATTAAAGTCCACGTTGATCGCGGACACCTTACCATCCACGACGGCATCGGTCCTGCTCGGCGCGAAGCCCGCTTGCCGCGCATAGGTCATGGACTGCGCCGTCTCGTTGTCATCGGCTCCGATGGATTTGTTTCGCTCGCTGCGCTTCGCTGGCTGGCCGACCAAGACGCAGCCTTCGTGATGCTTGATCGCGACGGCTCCGTGCTCGCCACAACCGGCCCAGTTCGATCGTCCGATGCTCGATTGCGACGCGCCCAAGCCCTTGCCCATCAATCGGGGGTTGCACTAGAGATTTCGAAAGACCTGCTCGACAAGAAACTCGTTGCACAAGAGCAATTGGTTCGCGAGAAGCTGCAGAACTCGGATGCCGCAGATCGCATCGCGGAGATGCGCCGTGGACTCCCAATTTGTAAGTCAATTGATGCCTTACGTCCACTTGAAGCTCTCGCAGCCAAAGCATATTGGGCCGCGTGGCGAAATGTGTCGGTCGATTTTCCGACCAGAGACCTGGGCCGTGTGCCCGAGCATTGGCGCACCTTCGGGACTCGCGAATCGCCGCTTACTGCGTCTCCCCGCCTTGCCGTCAATCCGCCAAACGCAATGCTGAATTATCTCTACGCTTTGCTTGAATCAGAGGCTCGATTGGCTGTCGCCGCGCTTGGACTCGATCCCGGTCTCGGCATCATGCACTTTGACAGTCCTTCGCGCGATAGCTTGGCCTCTGATCTTATGGAACCGATTCGACCTCGCGTTGACGCTTACGTGCTCGATTGGATCAAGCGCGGACCGCTGCGCCGCGAATGGTTTTTCGAACAGCGTGACGGCAACTGCCGTTTGATGGCTTCGTTTGCACTTCAGCTTTCTGAGACTGCGCCGACGTGGGGCCACGCTGTTGCGCCACTCGCCGAGCAAATGTCCCGGATATTCTCCGCGTCCGTACCGAAACGAAGTAAGCGAATATTTCCGAGCACGCGATTGACTCAAAATAGCCGTCGGGAAGGCAGAGGGATTCCACACAGCCTACCGACCGAAACCGCGCTTAGGACAGATACCATCTGTCGAAATTGTGGGAAATCGACTCGTAATGCTGAGTACTGCGGATTCTGTTCTCCAATGGCCCGACGCAACAATCTCATCAACGCGGCGAAGTTGGGACGGATAGCAACGCATACACCGAAGGCCGAGGCTCGCCGGGGGGCGACGATGCGGCGACAAGAAGCCGCCAAGCAAGCATGGAAACCATCCGATTTGCCCGAGTGGTTGACTGAGAAGGTTTATCGAGAAAAGATTCAGCCGAAACTAGCAACGTTCACGGTTTCGTCTATCGCGTCGGCGCTCGGCATCTCGAAGCCTTACGCGACGGATATCCGCGCGGGGAAGCGGGTGCCGCATCCGAGACATTGGTTGGCCTTGCACAACTCGTTATCGTCTGTGCTGGGAAATGGCGGAACCACAACTTCTGGGCAGAACTGACGGAAGCAACAAAAATCTGTTTTGTGCTGCCGCCGTGATTCGTCATGGGCGCGCCTCCGCGCAATCGCATTCCGACAGGCGAGTCAGTACAACTCTTTCGTGAACTGGTCAAAAAGACCCTGATATCTCATCTATCACCTCGGCTACGGTGAGTTTTCCGACTCTGGCGAGGAAGAGGACTGCCGGGAGGCAAGCGAGCTTCTTCTGCGTAGAAACCTTCCAATTCTTCGCTAGAAGGTTGCTTGAATTCCCGGCCCTGTTCACGTTCGAAATCTTCTAATCTTCGTTCCATTTTTTCGAAATATTCGTAATAGACGGACGCCTCTGCCCGTTCATAGCTGACAACGTCTTTTGCGTCCTCCCAAATCCGAAAAATCCAATAGTGAAATTCCGTAGATACCCCCGCGAGGTCAAGATAGTCCCCATCCAGTAAATAGCCCATGTGCTCGAAAAAGTTCATCACGTCGTGAAGTTCGTATGGAGGATCGTCCACATCTACTGGGCGAAGTTTTCCATTCTTGTCCAGTCGCGCAGCGGCAAGCCTCTGCCTGAAACCGGCCATTGGTTCCCGCTCGAATTCATTAACGAGGTCAATAAGATGTGTGATGCGGGCTTCTCTGCGAAACTCCTTCAACTGCTTCTTCGCGTACCACGCCGCATAAATGGCGACACCCGCCAGCAAAAGCGTCGACAGCGCCGTGAGTCCATTCCAGCCTACGCCCTGAAGGATTGTTACGATGCAGTGCATCAGGTTAGGTATGATAAGCCAAGCGGCAATTTAATTTCAACCACGTCACTCTTGCGTAATCGTCCCCATGCTAGAATCCACCACACTGTAGGATGCATCGCGTTATGGATGGCACATGAACTTTACGCTTTATCCCACTATGCTTTCTGACGGATCCACTAGTGAACCCTTCGATAAGAATCAGCTACCTTTTGAAATCGCAGATAGTGTGCGCATCGAGGCTGTGAAGGATCGCTTCCCTCAAGAGTCCTTCGACCTATGGGAAAAGATGATCGGAAGTTTAGCAATCAATGCACTTACCCGAGTTCGGTTTGCTTTGGTACACCGCTACGACCCCGATGCGAGTTGTGGCGGCGAATTCAAGCCTACTGCTACACACACCACCGATTCGTGGCTACTCGTTCGGATGATGGCGGCCTGTCTCCGGTTGATCAGGCCGATGCGGCAACAGGCATTTCTAATGCACGGGAAAGTGAGACTTGCGGACGGAATGTTCGATGTTCACGGCTTTGACGACCCTCCGCGGGAATTTGTAGAAGTCCCCGAAGTTCAGAAACTCTCCATGCTTCGTAACCGGGATGCTGATGCCTTGAAAACGTACGTGCCACTGTTTCTACACGCCATGCGGGGACAGTTCGATAAATTTAGATTCGCCGTTCGCTTCCACGAACTCGGGTACTTTAGCTATTCGGACCTAGAGGCCAGATATTTACTGTGGTGCTCGGCCATCGAATCCATATACACCTCTAGTCACCCTCATCATCGAGGCAGCCTGGTAGCAACATCGAGAATTAAGTGGTTCCTCGGAGAGGAGACGAAGATTTACTCTCAAGGAGAACTGTCACAATTTGACTCGGGTTCAGAAATGACTGTTGGCACAGTTGTGCACGAATTGTACAAAATGCGGAATTTCATAGCCCACGGCGACAAGGTTCCGAGCGTTTATTTCACAGATACTCCGCGACACTCTGTCGCCGGCGGTGTCACCAAGGCCGAGGTGCTTCATGAGGCTGCGAGCTTCATTATCCGTGCGAGCCTGCTTAAAATTCTGCGTGAAGGTCTTCTAGCCCACTTTGCCAATACAACGGCAGCAGAAAAGTACTTTGGAGCTGAGGGGCTGATACTTCCGATATTGCGGAAAACACGGCAAAGAAGCAGGTAGTGGCACCCTCACTTTCGGCACACTTCGCCCTTCTCAAGAGCGAACAGATTGCCTTACGTCTTATCCGAACGTCTTCGCTTGTGTGCGTGAACACCGGCTATTGCGGTGAACGGGGCACGGGAAATTCACTTCCGACGACGCGAATCGTCGTTCCAAGTCAAACGCACTTCAAATCCTCAATAGCCCAATACCAATCCACGTCAGGTGATCCGAAGGGTTTGCCTCGGCGTTCCCAATGGTAGAGTAGGCGTGCAAGGCGATTTCCTCATGGGAAATAACACGCTCCGCCGCCGGGCGGTAGAATGCTGGCGTAGACAGTCAAAGTGTCCCACATGACGAGTTCGTATAGTGCGGACAGCGAATCGTCGTGGGCACCGCCTCTTCGTATCCTCAATCCAGGCCCCAAGTACACCGGACCCAAAGCAAACGCGGTCAATAGTTGGCCCACAAGCTCCGGAGTTTCAGTCGGAAAGAAAACTTCTATCTCGTACGGAGATTCCACAATCCTTCCACCAGCGAGCCAGTACTCGCATCCGCGAACGATCTTCTTGGCCACGGCATGAATGTCTTCAGCCTCTATCGTGAGTTGCATTTGCGAACTCACAGGTGCCTCCGGGTGCGGACCCAATCCCGGAATTATGTGCGGCTGTACTTCCGGTGAATATGGCTGGGCCTCATTCAGAAGCTTGCGCCGCCGTGCCTCGCGATGCTGCTTTTCCTCCGCGCTGAGACCCTTCACTCCAATGCCCATGGTTCGTCGCACGCGTTCGTATAAGCCTCGCGCGGCGGGCTTGGTGGGATTGATGCAGCACGCCAAGAATATTAGTAGCTCCTTCTCTAGTTCACCGAAGTGCCCATTGCAGCGTTCACAACTGGGTGCCGTCCACCGTTGGACGTCATCCGGCGTTGTGTCCGGATACCAAGAACTGGGGAATACATGATCTTTCGTGGCCTTGGTGAGCGGCTCCCGGCAGTGGATACATCTGCCGTCACTCTTCGGGCGTCTGATAATCGGTTGGCCTTGCACGTTATTTTGTTAATTGCGCGTTCGAGTTTGAGCGGACACCTAATTCCGAGGGACTGGGTTCGGTAATCTTAGCAAAAGCAGAAACCACGTTGATAGGTACAATCCGGCCTAGCCCTCAAACCTGAACGAATCAGGCGCGACTTCGTGCTCCTCCCAGATGCGTTAGGATGGACCACGGAGTGTGAGTCATGCCGACATCTTTCCTATATCAACGTTTGGTTACAAAAGTTCCTGGTAGCACGGGAACCCTTTCCGAACCGAACGGTACGCCGGAGCCCCGCTTTGCCCTTCAAGCAACTGTGAACTGGATGCGGGCGTTGACGATCCTCGCCGCAGATCAAGGAATTGATTGGTCTTCAGAGGAGTCCTTCTACGCC
>JBARCY010000232.1:0-37990 GCA_049794595.1 Candidatus Acidiferrum sp. | reverse complement strand
CTAACGCGCCGCTTGCCGCAGTTCAGTGCTCGCGCTTTTCGGACGCGTGCGCAGCGCTTGCTGAATCAGCTCTTTCGTTCTCTGCAGTTCCTCTCCCACAAGCCGCAGCTTCGGAGGCCGCACATCGGCGTTTCCAACCCCCAGTTCTTCCTGTACCAGCTTGATGAGCTGAACGAATTTCGGCACCGTGTCCAGCCGCAGCAGCGGCAGAAACCAGCGATACAGCTCGAAAGCCTGTGACGATTTTCCTTCCACGCCGTAATTGAACAGGTCCACCGACTCCCGCGGCATGGCGTTGGCCAGGCCCGCGATCCAGCCCATCGCTCCCACGCCGATCCCTTCCAAAATAGCGTCGTCCACTCCGACAAGAATAGCCAAACGATCGCCAACGAGTGCCCGGATGCCGGACACGCGGCGAATGTCCGCGCTCGATTCTTTCACCGAATGAAAATTCACGTACTCCCCCGCCAGCTCCTGGATTTGCTCCGGCAGGAAGTCCGTCCCATAGGCAATCGGATTGTTGTACAGCATGCAGGAAAGCGGAGTGGCCTGAAACACCGCGGTTACGTGTGCTTTCATCTCGCGCCAGTCGCCCTTGTAAACGTATGGCGGCAGCACCATTAATCCTTCGCAACCCGCGCTGTGCGCGGCTTTCGCAAGCCGCACCGCCTCACTGGTGGTAAGCGCAGAAATCGCCGCGACCACCGGCGCCTTGCCTTTCAGCCCCTCCGCGCAGGTTTTCAGAATCGCCACTTTTTCATCGAAGCCCAGCGTGGCTCCTTCCCCCAGCGAGCCCAGCGCGACAACTCCGGTGCAACCATTCTCGATGAGCCATGCGCAGTGCTTGGCCATAAACTCGTGATCAATCTCTGCTCCGGATTTGAAGCACGTCGTAATTGCCGGAATAACGCCTCTCCACTTCATTGTTTTTCTCCATTCATTCCCGCATTTCGTTCACGGCCGCCCATTGCCGCCAGACTCGAGCAATGCACCGGAAAAACCGGCGGTCTGTTCCAATCTACATGCCATCCAAACAAGAATTTTGCTGCGGCTCCACATACCCGTCCCTGGCACGGCCCCATTCCGCAACGCGAATGCAGCTTGGCTGCTTTCCACGAGTCGTACTGTTGCACCCGCTCAAACGGCACGTCCTCGCAGCGGCAAAGCAGCGTGTCTGGTTTCGCCAGCTTCGCTAATTCAGGTCTAAGCCGGAACGCTTCGTTCATAGCCTCGGCAAGCTTTCGATAATGCGACCTGCTGGCGAAGAGCACTTTGGCTGCCTCCTGCGATCCCGCCGTGGCATGGCCTGCGATCCGCCCTTCAATGACTGACAACTCCATTCCGCCGATCCCCGTTGGTTCCCCCGCGCAGTAAACATCTGGCTGGGATGTTTCTTGAAATTCGTTTGTCTCCACGAAACTGCCCCTAAGCCGGCATCCCAGCATCTGGGCCAGCTCCGTATGAGGAACCAGATGGTAGCCGCAGCCAAGGTAATCGCATTCGATTTCGCGCAGCCGATTACCTGCAGAAATGGAAACAGCCTCCAAACGATTCTGCCCAGCCGCAGCAACGATCCAGCTTCTCGTTAAATATCGCGCAGTCCGGCTTTTGTAGCGGAGGGCCAATCCCTGCATAGCTTTGGGCGGGGAAGGAAGTAATTTCAGTCCAAGAGCCGCCAGCCTTGACCACGAAGCCTGCTCGCAAATACACAGCACCCTCGCGCCTTGATCGCTCAGATACGCCGCAACCGCCAGCAGAAGCGGCCCGGTTCCGGCCAGCACCACTCGCTTGCCCGAGACAGGTAATCCGGACTTCACCAGAGCCTGCAGGCCGCCGGCTCCCATCACGTTCGGTAACGTCCATCCCGGAAACGGCAGATAAAGCTCGCGTGCGCCAGTAGCTAAAACCAACTTCTCAAACTCAATATGCAGCGGCCCCTGATCTGTTTCCGCTTGCAGAGCAGGCTTCTCCACGCCGAACACTCGAGCGCCCCCAATCACTTGCACACTGGATTTTGCCAACAGCTCAAGCCAATAGTTCGCCTCTCGCGAATCGGATTTGCCCGCTGCACTTCGCCAAATTTGTCCTCCCAGTCGCGGATTGTCATCGATCAGGGCGACTCTCCGGCCACACTGTGCAGCGGTCGCCGCCGCTGCGAGTCCCGCAGGGCCGCCTCCCACCACCACCACATCAAACCCGTATTGCGTCGCGCTATCCATGGCAAATGATTCGCATCTGCGGTTGGCAAACGAGCTGACAGCTTCGGCGCTGCCCCTCGCCATTGATTTCCACCCGGCACTCGAAACAAGTCCCCATGCCGCACAAGGGCGTCCTCGGCTCTCCTGAAACCGATGTTCGGCAGAACTCTCCCGCGAGCAAAACAGCCACTGCCACGGAAGTTCCCGCGGGAACCTCCAGAGCGTGGCCATTCACATAAACCGTTAGCTCGTTAACCATGGACCTGCGCAGTCATCTGTCTGGAAGGCAGATAAGGATCCGTTGCAATTTCAACTTGCGTCCCCGTGATGTGCGCGCAAATCAGTTTTGCCGTGCCCAGCGATGTCGTAATTCCCAAACCTTCATGTCCCGCGGCCACGTACAGGCTCGGGTCTTCGAGCGAAGGACCGATCAACGGTAGCTTGTCCGGTGTCGCCGGACGAAATCCCGTCCACACCCGAATGCTCGAACAATCCCGCAACGCTGGCATGTACGCAAACGCACGCTCCAACATCCTCGACAAAATGAGTGGATCCACGCGGTCATGCTCCACATCGTATTGTCGCGAAGATCCGATCAGGATCTGCCCGGTCCGCCGCGGTTGCAAGTTGAAAGCCACCGAATCGCTGGTCAATGAGTGCGCCGACTTCAGGTAACCCAATTCCACCAGTTGATGGCGCACCAGACCCGGATAGCGATCCGTGATGACCAAATGTCCCTTGCGCGCCTTAACAGTGATTCCGGTGCCAAACGCCCCGGCAAGCCGGCCCGTTGCATTGATGAGTTTACCCGCGCTCATCACTGTTCCATCCGCAAATCGCGCACTGCCCCGCGCGAGAATCTTGACCGCTCGGCCGAAATGCAGATTCGCTCCAGCCTCCGCCGCTTTTTTCAAGAAAAATGCCGCCGCCGCCGGGGGATAGACCACTGAGTCGCCGGGAACCAGCAATCCCCCCGCGAGTGGCGCTCGCAGTTGCGGCTCAGCATCGCGCAACGCCCCCGAGTCTAGAATCTCCGCACGGACGCCGCGCTCCAGATAATAGGCGGCCTTCCGTTGAACCTCGGCGAACTCCTCCTCATCCGCCGCGACCCAGATCGTTCCGCATCGGTCGTATTCCACGTTTTGAGGGAAACTCGGCGATAGTTCCTCCCAAAGCGTCTGAGAATAATGTGTGAGCGCAAACTGTGCTTCGGAATCGTCCATCACCACGATGTGTCCCATCGAGGCGCCAGTCGCTCCGCTCGCGGGAAAGTTCTCTTCCACCACAGCGACCCGCAATCCCGCCTTGGCCAGTTCCCAGGCGCAGGCCGCTCCTATAATTCCAGCTCCTGCAATTAACACATCAGCTGGCGCAGTCATGCATCTATGCCATAACGCAGCGGATCAGCGGGATCGAAAATGAAATCAGCCTCTGAGGTGATGTAGGCGGATCCCTTGATTATCGGGATTACATGGCCGTTGTCTACTCGCACCTGCCCCTCAAACACACTTCCCACGACGCTTTCCTGCCGCCATATCCCGCCTGGCTTAAGCTTTCCGTCCGCATACAAGCACGCCAGCTTCGCGCTCGTGCCGGTTCCGCACGGCGAGCGGTCATAGGCCTTGCCCGGACACAACACAAAATTCTTGCTGTCGATCCCCGGTATAGAAGATGGGCGGAACAGTTCAATATGGTCTATCTCTCCACCATCCGTTCCACGGATTCCTTTGGCCGCCAGCGCCTGCCGGATCGCCCACGTAAACTGGGTCAGCTCATCCACGAGCTTTAAATCCAGCTCGAAAGAGTGCTCATTTACCAGGAAAAACCAGTTTCCGCCCCACGCAATGTCCCCGCGAACCGTGCCATATCCCGGCACGTGCACTCCCACTCCCGTCGCCGTGCGTTTGCTTGGAACATTCGCGACCGTAACTTCTCCGCTCTCATGCAGCGTTGCTCGAACGGTTCCCACCGGCGTGTCAATGCCGTGTTCACCGAGTCCTATGCGCTTCAAATGCGAAAGCGTGACAATCAACCCGATCGTGCCGTGCACGCACATCCCAAGATATCCAACATTATTAAAGAAGATGACTCCGGCCGTGCTCCCTTCATTCGCCGGCTCGGTCAGCATCGCCCCGACAATCACCTCCGAGCCCCTCGGCTCGTTCACTAGCGCCCGCCGCAAATAGTCGTAATCCCGGCGAAACTCCTCCAGCCGCAGGTTCATATTTGCCGAATTCAATTTCGGCCCACCGTCCACAATAATCCGCGTCGGTTCCCCGCCGGTGTGCGAGTCCACTACCCTCGTTCGCTGCAGTCGTTCCGCCATTCTATGGATATCCCGCCATTATCTGCCTGTTCTTGAGACTACGAAATACACGAATCCCTTCGACGCCAGCGCGTTGTCTCATCTTCATATTAATCGCGGCACGGCTTCCTGCGCTTTGAAGAAACGCGCTTCCCGGTAGCGATGCTGCCGTTGGATTGCAGCGCAAGAGTTGCGCGCTCACAAAAAAGAAGGCACTCTCTGCCCGCCTTCACAGACAGGCCACTCGACACACCGAACGACCCGCTGCATACATTATACATATCGCTCTCATTCGGCAAGTCCCCCTGCTTTTCCACCGCTACGACGCAAGCACTCGCTCTAACTCAGTTCACGTCGCTTGACGATGTATATTATATGTCGTATACAATGCCAATCTCTCTCCGGCTTTCCACACACGCTCTCATGGCAACTTAGGTGGAGCTGCCGTGAGACCCACAGGTACCGCAAAGCTAGGAGGAGAAGCATACGCATCTCTTCCTTGCGCATTTTAGATAGATTCTTGCAACTCGATAGTTTGCCCGAGGAGGAAGTCGTCGTATGAATTCCAGCCGCATCGTCCCGGTCCTTGCCTTCCTTCTCGTAGCTCTCGCCCCGCGCTCCGCCAAAGCGCAGGGAACTAGCGACGACTACCAGCGCGCCACGCAATTTCTTCCCGGCCATCTCCGTCACCGCATCTACATCGCGGAAGTCGCTCCTCACTGGATCGCCAAGACCAACCGCTTCTGGTACCGCAAAGCCGGCCCCAGGGAAACCGAATTTATTCTCGTCGATCCAGCCCAAAACTCCGTCAAGCCGGCGTTTGACCATGCCCGTCTTGCTTCCGCTCTCTCCGAAGCCGCCAAGCGCGAGTTCAAATCCTCTGAACTTCCTTTCGACACTTTCGATTTCTCCGACGATCTCAAATCTATTCATTTCCAGGTGGATGGCACGGACTGGCGCTGCGACCTCGACGCTTACAAATGCAAATCTGAGCACGGCGTTGAACCCGGCCAGTTCGAGAGCATGTCGCCCGACAAAAACTGGATTGCTTACATCAAGGACTACAATCTTTATCTTCAATACGTTCCTCTCGGCACCGTCGTCCAGCTCACCAACGACGGCGAGCGCGGCTGGAGCTACGCCACTCCCATTCCCGGTCTGCGCCCAATGGTCGCCCAGGGCACTGATGACATAAAACAGCGCCCTGCTGTTTTCTGGTCTCCCGATTCCTCCAGGCTGGTCACCTACCGCATGGACACCCGTAACGCCGGCCGCTTCACCAATATCCAGTTCGTTCCCCCCGATCAACTCCGCCCCAAAGCCTTCTCCGTTGTCTACTCACTGCCCGGAGAAATTCTTCCCACCGCCGCGCCCATCATCTTCGACGTTCACACCGGAAAGCGCACCGACGTCAAAGCCAATCCCATCGAAATGCAGTTTCAGGGCGGCCCGGGCTTCGAGTGGTTTCCGGACAGCAAGAGCTTTCAGTACCAGATTGATGCGCGCGGCATGAAATCCATCGAGCTATGCGTGGTTGATGCGGAAACTGGCGAACAAAAAGTCGCCATGAGTGAAAAATCCGAACGCTACGTCGATCCTGGCGAAACTTTTTCTCACATCATCAAAGATACCGGCGAGGTATTGTGGACTTCCGAGCGCGATGGTTGGAATCATCTCTATCTCTACGATGGAAAAACCGGCGCTCTCAAAGCGCAACTCACGCAAGGCCCTTGGGTCGTCCGCCAGCTCCTGGATGTCGACGAAAAAGCCCGTCGCGTCTACTTCACCGCCGGCGGCCGCGAGAAAAATGAAGATCCCTACCAAACCCATCTCTATAGCGTCGATCTCGACGGAAAAAATCTAACCCTACTCACTCCCGAAAACGCCAATCACTCCATCGCCATCTCTCCCGACCATCTCTATTTTGTGGATAGCGCTTCCCGCCCGGACCTTCCCGGCAATTCCACTCTGCGCAGCACTAAAGGGGGCACGCAGGTCCGCGTCCTCGAGCAAACCGATGCCAGTGAACTTCTCAATAGCGGTTGGAAATTCCCGGAACCCTTCAAAGGCAAATCCACTGACGGCAACTACGATCTCTACGGCCTCATCTGGAAACCTTCCAATTTCGACTCCAGCAAAAAATATCCCATCATCGAATCCGTCTACACCGGTCCGCAGGGCTTTTTCGTCCCTAAGACTTTCTCTGCCGCTTTGCGTGGACTTCCGCCTGTCGCCGAGCTCGGCTTCATAGTCGTCATGGTGGATGGCCGCGGCACCACCGGCCGCTCTCGCGCCTTCCACGAATTTTCCTATCACAATCTCGGCGGTGCTTTTGAAGATCACGTCAACATGATCAAGCAAATGGCCGCAAAATTTCCGTACATGGATATCGACCGCGTCGGCATCTTTGGCACCTCCGCTGGAGGCTACGGCGCCGCGCACGCCACGCTGGTCTTTCCCGATTTCTACAAAGTTTGCGTCTCCATCTCCGGAGACCACGACGCGCGCCTCGACAAAGCCTGGTGGAATGAACTCTATCAAGGCTATCCCGTCGGCAAGGACTACGAAGAGCAATCCAACATCACCCTCGCCGGAAATCTCAAAGGCCACCTCTTACTCGTCCACGGTGATATCGATGATAATGTCCACGTCGTCGAAACCATGCGCTTCGCCGACGCCCTCATGAAAGCCAACAAGGATTTCGACATGCTCATCGTTCCCAACATGTATCACGGCGAAGGCGGCAACCTCTATCTTGTCCGCCGCCGCTGGGACTATTTCGTCAAGTATCTCCTCGGCGTGGCTCCTCCCGCCGGCTTTGAAATCCACGACGATCCCATTCCAACCTTCGGCCGTCCCCAATGAAGATGCACATTCCGGTGAATCGGAGGGCGGTTTTTGCGCGAGGAATCTGCTTCTTCTTGCTGTCTGTCTCGTTCTTTTTTCTCGCTGCCAAACTCGCCGCGCAAAGGCCCGACGAGGCCATACCTCCGCCGACCCCGCCCCCAACATTGTCTTCGGCAGGCATCGCGGTGGAACAGACTTCGCAGGGGACGCGACCCGAAGTGCCGAAGCTGGAGAGCTTTGACGGGTTGGGTTTGGGCTTCGCGGGGCCACAGGGAACAGCCAACTTCCGGAATCCGTCGGACAACAGCCTAGCGGTCGGGCCCAATCAGATCGTTCAGATTGTGAACTCGCGCATCGCCATTTATACGAAGAAGGGAAAGAAGTACGACAAAACCGGGATCGTGCTGTACGGACCCGTGGCAACGAAAGAGATGTGGGCGGGATTTGGTGGTGTGTGTGAAGCGCGCAACAACGGCGATGCCGTGGTGCGCTACGACCAGCTTGCGGGGCGATGGCTTTTTGTGATGCCTATTTTTTCGCGGATCGGCTCGGATGATTTTCCGGGGAAAGCGGAACTGAATCCAGGCGAACCAGTGCCGGCCGGACAGCTCGCCAAGAGAGGACAGGCGTCGTCACCGGGCCCTGCGGCTGCGCCACCTGCGAATCCACCGGCGCCTCCAGCTCCGCCGGAACGAGGGAAACGGCCACCTGAAAAGAAAGAAGGCGTGTACGCGATGTGCTATGCGGTGAGCACCGGGCCGGACCCGCTCGGCACGTACTACCGCTATGCATTCGAGCGAACGCTGTTTCCCGATTATCCGCGGCCGGCCATTTGGATTGATGGCTATTACGTTCCGACGAGCACGGGCGATGACGTGATTCAGAAGCAGGTGTGCATCGCGGATCGGGCGAAGATGCTTGCCGGCGAGCCGGCTACCGAGCAGTGCCTGGTGATCGACGGCGTGAATTTTCTGAATAACGCCGACATTGACGGCCAAAAATTTCCACCGCGGGGTTCGCCGAACATCATGATGGCGGCCGGCGGGACGCAACTGAAGAAAATCTTTGACGACGACGGGATTTATTACTGGAAAGTGCACGTGGATTGGAAGAATCCGACGAATACGAAAGCCGATGGCCCGGCGAAAATCAATGTGGCGCCGTATCACTATCTTTGCGATGGCCAATTGTCGAGTTGCGTGACGCAGCCGGATACGGAGCGGCGGCTGGACGTGCAGGGCGACAAAATTATGCAGCGGCTGGTGTATCGGAGAGTTGGAGGGCATGAGTCGATCGCAGCCGCGCATTCGATTGCGATAAGGGGAGGCGGCGGAGGCGTGCGCTGGTACGAGTTCCGTTTGGACAAGAAGCGGGATCCGGTGTTGTATCAGCAGGGCACTTATGCGCCGGAAGGCTTCTACCGTTTTATGCCGAGCATTGCGATGGATAAGAAGGGTGATATCGGCGTGGGGTATTCGTTCGGAGGCGTTCCGAATTATCCGGGGCAGCGTTTTGCCGCGCGAGAAACTGGCGATCCCAAGGGACAGTTGACGCTGCACGAGACGGTGCTGGCGAAAGGGGAGGCCTCGCAGAAGAACACGCTGCGATGGGAAGACTACGCGACGACGGCAGTGGATCCGAGCGATGACTGCACGTTCTGGTATGTCGGCGATTATTTGAAAGAGGGCGAGAACGCGTACCGGACGAGGATTGGGGCGTTTCGTTTGGCAAACTGCAAGGCCGCCGCTGATCGCTGATCTTGGGATACAGGAGGGGAAGGTGACTCAGCCTTTTTTCCGAACACTGCTGATGTTCTGCGCTCTTCTGACGTTCTTGCCTGCCGCGCCAGCGCAGGAGCGCGACGAGAAGGGAAAGCCCATCGGGAAAGTTTCTGTTCTGGGAAACCTGATCCTGCTGGAACTGGACAAGGATGCGCTGGGCCAACAGAACTTGTTCGATCTTGGCCAGCGCACGCTGCGCTTCACTCCGGGAAGCGGCGGCTATCGGGTGGAAAATGTTGCGCTGCGCTGGGACCCGGATTTTGGTCAGGAATTGAGCGGTCACCAAGTGACCCTGAAGAATTTTTCGTTTCCGTTCTCGGGCAAAAGCTGGAGTTCGTTTTCGGTTGGCGTTACCGGGTCGATTCGATTCAGCGCGGAGAACGAACCGTCCGCTGGCGCCGGATTTGGACCTGGCGGAGATCAAGGTGGAGTTTCGATTGGGCGGTTTGATCCGCTGAGCGAAGGAGCAGCGGCGTTGGTAGACAATGTTCCAGCGATCTGCGTCTTCTTCAAGCCGCGCATGTCTGGCAAGATCTATGTGAAAGAACTGGCGGATCGCGTGTTGGTGACGTGGGACGTAACGGAGCCGTGGGGAAATATTCAGGATTTTACGTGGACGAAGACCGTCAATCGGTTTCAAACAGCGCTGTTCAAGAGCGGCGCAATCGAAATGTCGTACCAGCAGCTTGCACCGAAGGACGCCATCGTGGGGATCTACCCGCTCGTTGATGCGACCGTGGAGAAGCCGCTGGCGACGCTGGCTGAGGAGAAAAATTCTTCCGTGGCTCCGAGTCTCGATCTGCAAAATCTGAAACTTTCGGTTGTGGATGGCTTGCTCTTGAAAGTGACGTTTGAAACCGCAGGTCCGGTGCTGACGGAAGGAGATGCCGGGCTATCGGGAATCGGTTATCGCGTTCATTTTCGTGCCAGTCCAAATTCCAAGCAAGCGGCTGGCTCGGCGGACGTGGTTTGGACCATTCTGGGATTTGCACCGCGAAACCGGGCAAATGGCGGCACTCCGAGATATTTTGCGTTCGGTCCCGGCGTCTCGCGCCGAGTGAAGACCAGCGGTAATACCATTTCGATTCAGGGGATTTTGCCGCCGGAGTTGCGAAGCGCGAAGCAGATTAGCGTTTCCGCGGAGAGTTCCGCGGCCGGGTCGGACGAAGCCGTTGCGAAAATCGCAGCGCGAGATGTTGCACTCACCGGGATGCGCAATCCCGAAGTGCACTTGTCGGTGCTCAAGCCAAGCGATGGTCCGTTCTCGGTGGTTTACGAAGCCTTTCACTATTATGCGCTGCCAAACCCGCGTGACCTGACCTGCACGGTCATCAGAGGCCTCGGCGACAAGTTCGATTTTCTGGCGTACTACTCGGATTTTCGCGTGGACAATCAGGAAGCAGGCACGCCGAGCGATGGTCCGTTAGGATCGGTGGGCGGTGCGGTTACCGGAATCGGCGCCACGCAAAGTGGGCTGGCCTCGTACTGCACGCCGGGCCGTTTTCAGTGGCAGTTTATCCAACCGGTGTACGTCGGCTCGAACCAGATGCAGGAGCGGCCACCGGAAGGCGCGCCCGTGGGCACGGACCGCGACATCACGTTTTACAAACAGCAACTCGCCGAAGTGTCGCAGGACGGCAGGATTCCACCGTATATGTACGGCATTTCGCAAATCGCGCACGAGATGGGACATCGCTGGGGAGCATTCGTTTCCGCAAAAGTGAATGGCGAGACCATTCCGCTGGGACCAACGCACTGGGCACGCGGTTTGCAGGCGAAGGTGGCATTCCCCTATCGGCGGCCCACGGAAGCATCCATCATGGGCGGCGGCGTCTGGCAGGACAATTTTGATGGCACATTCACGCAGCTTGACGACGACTACTATGTGCCCGCGACCGGATGGTCCTATCTCGACCTCTATTTGATGGGGTTGATTTCTCCGGCGGAGATGCCAGACTTTTTCATTCTGCGGAACCTGGTGGCGGATGGTAAAGATGCCAACGGCCATCTCATTTTCAAAGCGGACAGGACGAAAGTAACGATCCGAGATGTGATCGCCGCGGAGGGCGAGCGCGTACCGGGGGTCGACAAATCGCAGCGCCACTTCAACACCGGGATGGTCATCGTAGTGCAGCAT
Source organism: Candidatus Acidiferrum sp. (assembly GCA_049794595.1). Classification (GTDB taxonomy): domain Bacteria; phylum Acidobacteriota; class Terriglobia; order Acidiferrales; family UBA7541; genus Acidiferrum. The sequence continues at coordinate 26,722 of JBARCY010000232.1, read as the reverse complement.
GGCGCCACGCCCAGCAAGGAATTGATCGAACGAACAGACGGGATTCGCAAACAGTGGATCGAGTATTTTTCAATGACAACGGGACATCGTGCCTCCATGACCGCTAATCCGAACTGAGTGCGGTGGTTCGGTCCAAGCTGGCGGCTTTATTGCTGGCGCGTTGTGCTCGTTCGCATGATCGCAACGGTCGCGCCGGAGGCCGCGACTGTAATACGTATCTGCTGCTCTTCACTGTTGTGAACCGTGAAACGTTGCGCTGAACGACCGTTTGATTTCGCTTCGTACGTTCCTGCCGGCAACCCTGCCAACCGAAGGAGCGCTTCATGCTCCGTTCCAGCGCGATTCTCGAGAGTGAAGCGAATCGTCGCGAGGGCATCATCGAACGAAATTGGTTTGTCTTTGGCGAAACCGTCGCGATCCAGCAACAGATGCACATGCTGCGCGCCGCGCATAATATGAAAGCGTGACCGCAGGCCATCTTTGGGAACAGCTTGGACTAGATTTTTTCCCCGAGACAAGTCTCCGCCATAGGCAAATAAGCCGAAGATCGGATCATCTACGACGATGGTGGCTGCGGAGCGCAGCGCGCCACTGTAGCCGAGATCGATTTCGCCGGAATACCACCACGAGCCGCGGCCCATTTCTTTGTTCCCGAGCCATGCGCGCCCCCACGGGCGCGGCTCGAAGCCTCCGCCCGCGCCGCCATCATTGTTTTTGCCGGGATACCAATAGCCGTAGTTGGATTCCGCAGTGCCGGAATTGAGCAGCGCCCAGGAACTGAGATAGGAAGCGTAACCGAGCCGTAGGTAGGGAATGGGATTGCGGGCGAAATAGAGCGCGTAGTCGGAAACGGCCCAGCCGCCCATTTGCGCCATGTAACTGAGCGTGTAGTTTGAGGGGCCTGACGCGCGATAGTCGCTGCCGAGATCGTAGTAGGCCGTTTCCAGCCAGCCGCGACAAGCGAGATTGAGCTTCATCTGTTCTTCGAGGAAATACACTGCGTCGTCGTACTTCACGGTGCGGCGGAAGTCGGCTTCGGACGCGCCTGCCGCAACTGCGGCTCCCGGCGCCGTGACGTGAGCCATGGCGTATCTTGCCAAAGCTTCTGTGGACTCAAATCCAGTGGAATCGAAAGGATATTCGGAACCGAAAAGATAGGGCCGGTCGTTGACGAAATACTTGACCTTCTTTTCCCATTCGGCTTTGAGCCAGTCCGCCTGCTCCTTGTGGCCATTTTCATAGAGAGCGTCGATAAGATGGGGAATTACGACCTCGTTGTAGGTGCCGGTTTCATAAGGCGACCATTTGACGATTTCAAGCGGCACAGTGAAGAAGGCTTTCGCGGTCCCGAAAGCGCGCTCGAGATATTGATCTTTGTCGAGATACTTGGTCATCGAGGGATAGAGGCTCGCGACCCTGTACATGTTGTAGTAGAGAAGAATGACGTGGGGGTAGTCGTAGATGCGCCAGATGTGTTTTTTGCCGCTGGGATCGTCTTTGGGGCTTTCGCGATTTACTTTCCAGTTTGGGATTCCGTAGATCGCATACGGATAAGGCTCTTTGTCGGTTTGCTGCAAGCCGCCCCAGACAAAATTCTTCAGATAGCTCTCGACGGCGTCAATCTCCGGCTGCGACGGATAGAAAATGTTCTTGCCGGCGATGTATGGGGCCTTGCCCAAAGCCGGGTCATCGGACGCCACGGAATAGGACTGCAAGCCGTCCAGGTCGTCGGGCGTGCGCAGAATTTCATGCTTCATATCCCATTGCGAGAAGACGGTGTTGTACCACTTCGAAGAGTCTTTGACCTGTTCGTGGCTGACGAGGAATGCGGCCCGTTTCTTGAACAGAGTTTCGAGCGGCTCCGTGACAAAGAATTCGAGTGAGAGATACTGCCCGTCGCCGTAGTTCACTTTCAACAAGTTTTCGCCTAAGCGCGAGAAGCGGACTTTGTAGATGTGCACGTCCTTGCCGCGCTCGCCAACGTACTCGATTTGCGTGCTTTCGGGATGTTCGGGCGCGATGCTGCGAATTTTGTTGTGCGTGCGCAGCGAAAACATGGCAGTCAAATCGGTAGGGATCGTCATGCCTGGAACGACATTGATGTCGAAGGCTCCGTTCTGGTAGAGAACGTCGCGCACGCCGTTGTAGTCCCCCGCCCAACGGAAACGGAATTGGTAAGTTGCGGCGTCGCCGGATTGCCCTCGGGGATGGAGCAGGAGTTTCGTGTGCGGCAAACGCCAGGTTCCGCCCTTCGCGGTCAGCTCTTCACCGGCTGCCTCGGAATGCACATAGAAGGCAACGCCCCGGCCGAAGCGCTGCGGCTCGAAATATTCAAAGCCGCTACGGCCCTCAGGGGTCATGACCAGGTAAGGGCCTTCGGTGTTGGTGCGCATCCAGTAGGCAAAAGATCCGTTCCCGGCGATCAAATAGTGCGGAATAAGGCGTTTGGTGTAGGTTTCTGTTTTGTCCCAGACGTAATTCGTGTTGAAGGGAAAGGGCAACGCGAGGTCGCCGATTTCGAGCTCGCGCGACGACTCGTTTTTGAGTGAGATCGTCCACAGCAGCGCGTCGCCCTCTCGCTGGAAAGTCTCGGCGGCATGAAGGTCTTGCATTGGCGCCACCTTCCGGCCTTCCTCATTCAGGCGCCAGAAATACATTCCGGCCGTGCCGCCTTCCTGCAATTGCGCCTCGATGCGCAGGGCTGACGTGGTGACGGGATCAAAAGCAATGCTGTTGATTTGGTCGGCTGCGATGGGATAGCTGCCGGATGTGCGAACTTCCTTCCATACGGCGCCGTCGCGGTACAGCACGCGCCAGCTCTTGGGCAGCCTGCCGGGATTCCTCTCTTCCTCGTGAATTGCCCAATAGACCTGAACAGAGTGCACTTCCTTGGGCTCAGGAAAATCGTACTGCACCCACTCCGGCGTGCTGTCGCGGCCATACCAGAAGTAGCGGGGTACCTCCTCGTCCTTCGAATTTGCGGGCATCAGGTCGTCTTTGAGCGCAAAAAGAGCGGGTGAGCGAACACTGGCCGAGGGCTGGGCCAAGAAGGCTAGGGTGGGGACGAGCTCACCGACCGTAAAATGAACCGCCTGGGACTCTGGCGAATTGCCGGGATCAAGGACCGCAGCAGAGGCTGTCTTCCAGTCCTTCTGCTCTGCGAAGCGGTAGCGAATCAGAACGTCCCCGAGCGCACGGCCCTTGGAGATGTAGTCGGTATCGTACTTATCCTGAACATGCTTGAGGCTGACGATGCCGGAAGCGGAATACTCGATCTGAAACTCACTGTGATGGATGGATTGGGCAGAGGAGAAAGAACCGAGAGCTAGAGTGGCGCAGAAGAGGGCGAGGGAGCGTAAGGGCTGCAAGGTACCTCCGGAAGGAGAAATTAAGCAAGCGCTTGCAATGTAGCATATTGGATATAGTATGCAATCGGGCCGTCGCAGCACTCTCGGGGCCCGGAGTTGGGAAGTGAGCTACAGACCCTTGCATCAGGGATGGGCCGCCGCTTCGGATGTCCGGGGCGCAACCGTCGCCAAGCGGATGAGGATTGGGAAATGAATCCAAACGCGAGCAATTCAGGGTCGAAGTGCAGGAGATGGGCTGGATTCTCCGTTTTGTTGTTGGGGCCTGCACTTCTTTGGGCGGGACTTGCGCAAAGGACCGAAAAGAAAGAGACGCCTAAACCGGGCCCGATGCTCGACCTGGGCTACCTGGACTTCAATACTCCCGAGTTCTCGGTGCGGCTCGTCAAGTCGTCGCAAACCATCGCGGCTCTCAAGCCGAAGGGAGCGGGCGATTTCGACTTCACCCCCGGCGATTTATTGGTCGAGCGATCGAAGGACGGCTACTACCATCTCGGGGACATTGACCTGCGTCTTCGCACCGACGATTCTGGAGATTGGAAAAACTACTCGACGGCGCTGACGCGGACTCCGGTTATCGCGCAGCCATCGAGCGGCGAAGTGCTGGCTGCGGCGGATTTGTCTCCAACCCTCCCGCCGGATATTCCGCTGCAAATAACACGGCGCTGGGAACTGGAGAAGGGAAATCTTGTTTTACGGTTCGTGTTGAAAAATAAGTCTGCGCAAGCGGTGCAGATTGGCGCGCTGGGAATTCCGATGATTTTCAACAACGTGCTGACGGACCGGTCGCTGGAGCAGGCTCATGCCGTTTGTTCCTTCTACGATCCCTATATCGGAGAGGACGCGGGATACTTGCAAGTGACTCGGCTGAACGGCCATGGTCCCGCGCTGCTGGTCTTGCCCGCGGGCAAGACTCCCTTCGAAGCGTATAACCCGATTCTCGATACACGCAGTTCGCACGGTGCTGCGATTTTCCATGACCCGACCGAGCGGGGAATTACGTTCGAAGGATTCTATGAATGGATGGTCCACTCCGCCGCTTACGCGGAAAACGAATGGAAAAACGCGGCGCCTTGGAATCCGCCGACACAAGTCACGTTGGCTCCTGGCGAGTCGAAAGCGTACGGCGTGGAGTTTGTGACTGCGGATTCGATTCGAAACATCGAAAAGACGCTTGCCGAGAATTCCCGGCCGGTCGCTGTGGGTATTCCTGGTTATGTCTTGCCGATGGATCTGGAAGCGCGGCTGTTCCTGAAGTATCCCGAAGGCGTGAAGTCGATGGCGGTCGAGCCGGCGGAAGCGCTGACATTTAAGGAAGGAGCGCCTGCGTCGGGCGGCTGGAAGAATTACGGTGTGCAGGGAAAGCAGTGGGGACGGGCGCGGCTAACGATTACCTATAAGGATGGATTGGTCCAAACTGTCCAGTATTTTGTCACCAAGCCGGAGCGTCAGGCCCTTGCGGATATGGGCCATTTTCTCACGACCAAGCAGTGGTTCACGGATCCCCATGACCCGTTTCATCGCGCTCCCTCGATTATGAGCTACGACCGTGATACCAACGAAATCGTGACGCAAGACAGCCGCGCTTGGATCGCGGGGCTCGGAGACGAAGGGGGCGCTGGCTCGTGGATTTCCACGATCATGAAACAGTTGGGCGAGCCGGATAAGGAGGAATTGGCAAAGTTTCAGCAATTCGAGGACGGCGTGCTGTGGGGCGGCTTGCAATACAACGACGGCCCGAAAAAATTCGGTGTGCGGAAGAGCTTGTTTTACTACCAGCCGGACCAGATGCCCGCAGGTTTTTACCGAAAGGATTTTAACTGGACGACCTGGACGAGTTGGAACAAAGCGGATGCGGAGCGAATAGACCGCTCGTTCGACTATCCTCACGTGGTTGCAGCCGATTGGGTTCTGTACCGCCTGGCGCGCAACTACGAAGGACTGGTCACCGATCACCCCTGGAACTGGTATCTAACCAACGCATATGAAACCTCGGTTGCCATGGTGAAGTTCGCGCCGGAGTATGCCGTCTTTGGCCAAATGGAAGGCGACATTTTTCTTCAGGTGCTGGCTGATCTGCGACGAGAAGGAATGAATGCCCAAGCCGACGATCTGGAAGCGAAAATGCGTGTTCGCGCCGATCGCTGGAAGGACGAGGCCTACCCATTCGGCAGCGAGATGCCCTGGGACTCCACCGGACAAGAAGAAGTTTACGCGTGGATGAAATACTTTGGCTACAAGCAAAAAGCTGACGTCACTCTGAACGCCATTCTCGGCTACGATCCCGCGATTCCACACTGGGGATACAACGGAAGTGCGCGCCGATATTGGGATTTTATCTTCGCCGGCAAGCTGCGGCGTATCGAACGGCAACTGCACCATTACGGTTCGAGTTTGAATGCGATTCCGTTGTTGGCCGAATACCGCGAGCATCCCGACGACTTTTATTTGTTGCGCGTGGGTTACGGCGGCACGATGGGAACGATTACCGACATCGATCAGGAAGGATTTCTCGCCCCGGCATTCCATGCCTTTCCAGACACGCTGAAAGACGATGCTTTGTCGGGCGACAACGGACCGAATCTCTTCGGGCACGCCTGGAACACGGCAACCTACATCGTCCATCACCCTGAATTTGGATGGGTGTCGTTCGGGGGGAACACCCGCGTTACCGGAGACATGGTACAGGTCACACCGCTCGATTCGTTTCGCATGCGCGTTTACGTTGCATCGACGGGCGCTTGGCTGACGCTGGATGCCGGACAGTTTCAGCAAATCGAAGTGAATGCGCGTACAGGCGTCATTCGGGTCGGCTTGGCGCCGGCGACGGAATTTCTGCGCACCGCGCGGCTGCGTGTTGAACAGCCAGGGAGGGCCGGCGGGTCCGATAACTATCACCCTACGAAGTCTTTGCCCACGGAGCGAGGAGCGTATGTGATTCCGCTGGGCCAAGGCCTCACGTGGGTGGACCTTGCAAGCCAATAACGCTTTTCTGTGCGGTTCGGGAGACTGCTGATGAGGAAATTGTTGCTTGCCGTAGCTCTAGCCATTTTGTCTATGCCAGGATTTGCTTGCGCGCAAGCTTCCAACCCGGCCATAGCCTCGGAAGACAAAATTCTCAAAGTCCGGCCATTGCCGCTGAACAGCGTGCGGCTAACCGGCGGTCCCCTGAAACACGCGCAGGAGCTCGACGCCGAATACCTGCTTCAGCTTGAGCCGGATCGCATGCTCGCCTACCTTCGTCAGCGCGCCGGCTTACAACCCAAAGCCAAACCCTACGGCGGATGGGATGGCGCAGGACGCCAACTTACGGGCCACATCGCCGGACACTATCTCTCCGCCGTTAGTCTCATGTGGGCCGCGACAGGCGACGTGCGCTTCAAGGACCGTGCGGATTACATCGTCAGCGAATTGAAAATAATTCAGGACGCGCAAGGCGATGGCTATCTGGGAGCCCTGATGGACAATCAGGGCGTTGACGGAAAGGTGCGCTTCCAGGAGTTGTGCAAGGGCATCATCCGTTCGGGCGGTTTTGACTTGAACGGTCTCTGGTCACCCTGGTACGTCGAGCACAAGATTTTCGCGGGTCTTCGCGATGCGTACCGCTACACGGGCAATCCAACTGCTCTGCAGGTCGAGATCAAGTTCGCCGGCTGGGTGGAAAGCATCGTCGACAAACTGGACGACGAGCAAACCCAGAAAATGCTGGCCACTGAATTCGGCGGAATGAACGAAGTTACCGCCGATCTTTATGCTGACACGGGCGACCCCCGCTGGCTTGCGCTGTCCGGAAAATTCGAGCAGCGCGCCATGATTGATCCGCTAGCCGCTGGCCATGACGTTCTTGGCGGCAAGCACGCCAATACGCAAGTGCCCAAAATGATTGGTTCGCTTTCGCGCTATGTCTATACCGGCAATGAAACCGACTACAAAGCGGCCTCCTTCTTCTGGGATCAAGTAGCCTTGCATCACAGCTACGCCACCGGCGGCCACGGAAAAAATGAATACTTTGGCGAGCCGGATCACCTAAATGACATGATTGATGGGCGCACGGCGGAAACCTGCGACGTCTACAACATGCTCAAAATGTCGCGCGAACTATTCTCTATCGACCCCGACATCCGCTACGCGGATTTTCACGAGCGCGCGCTCTTCAATCACATCTTGGCTTCGCAAGATCCCATTGACGGTCGCGTGTGCTACATGGTCCCGGTGGGCCGCGGAGTGCAGCACGAATATCAGGACAAGTTCGAGGATTTCACCTGTTGCGTTGGCACCGGTATGGAAACCCACGCGCTTCACGGATATGGGCTCTACTACGAATCGCCGGGCAAGCTTTGGGTCAGCTTGTACGCGCCCACCCACGCCAATTGGGACGCCGAAGGAGTCCAGGTGGAGATGACCACCGATTTTCCGATCGGCGAATCCGCGTCTCTCAAGATTACTCCTAAATCGCCGAAGACCTTCACACTTGCGCTCCGTCGGCCTTACTGGGCGGGGACGGGCTTCAGCGTCAAAGTGAATGGGAAGCCGCTCACGGATATTCCGAAACCGGATTCGTATGTGGAAATTGCGCGAAGATGGAAGAAGGGCGACACCGTCGAGCTGGTCTTGCCGAAAACGCTTCGCAAAGAGCCACTGCCCGACAATCCTCACCGCTTCGCCCTGATGTGGGGACCCTTAGTGCTGGCCGGTGATCTCGGTCCCGAACTAACCGAGCGACGCGTGCGACAGAATGCCGCCGAGGGCAACTCCGCGCCAGTGCTGGTTGCTTCGGCACAATCCGTCAACGATTTTGTGAAGCCGGTTGCCGGCAAACCAGGGACGTTCGTCACGTCAAACGTTGACCTGGTCCCGGACATCACTTTGGTTCCGTTCTACCAGTTGCCCCGGCGCCGGTACGAAATTTATTGGGATATGTACACGCCAGAAGAGTGGAAGAAAAAATCCGAAGCGTTTGCCGCCGAACAAGAAAAGCAAAAGAACCTGGAAGCTGCAACAGTGGCCTTTGCCCAGCCCGGCCAAATGCAAACCGAACGGGACTACAACGAGCAGGGCGAGGACACTTCCCCTGTTCAACTTGAGGAACATTATGGACGCCGGGGCACGAAATGGTTTTCCTTCGATTTGCCGGTCGAATCCAGCCACCCGATGGGCGTAGTCGTCACGTTCAGCAACGATGCCCGCCGTTCCGGTTCCTTCGATGTTTTAGTGGAAGGCCAAAAAGTAGGAGCGCAGACAACCGAACACCGCAGTCCCGAGCAGGACATCCGCTTTTTCGATGTCGAGTACCCTGTTCCTGCTGAACTGGTGTCGGGTAAACAGAAAGTCACCGTGCGATTCGAAGCTGCTCCGGGAAGCGACATTCCCGGCGTGTTCGGTATCCGCATGATCCGCGCAGACGCGGCGCGCTGATTCTCACGGCTGGCCATGCATCCGTGAAGTTACGCGGCCGTCGGTGCTGCTATCCTTTCTACACCGAGATGCTCGCTAACCAGGAGCTTGGGATGATCTCGCCCATCATCCGCCACCACAAACCGCAGGCGTGCAGTTAGAATACGCTGGGACTTTCAGGACAGCCCATGCCTAGAAAACGAGCCGAGACTATGGACCTGGAGGCCGTCGCCAAACGGGCCGGCGTCTCCGCCTCCACCGTTTCCCGAGTTCTCAACAATCTCGATGTTGTAAAGAGTTCGACACGCATCCGCGTCATGCGCGCCGCCGCCGAACTAAACTACCATCCCAACCTGCATGCGCGTTCTCTCGCACGCGGCAAGAGCCGCCTTCTGGGCATCATCGTTTCCAACCTCGAGAACCCTTTCTTTCTGGACATTTATCGCACACTGGAGTCCGACGCCCGCTCGCAAGGCTACGAAGTCGTCCTTGCAAACACGGACTACCAAAGCGAACAGCTCGTTGCCAGCGTTCAGCTCATGATCGGATTGCGCGTCGCCGGACTCGCCGCCATCGTCTCCGAAATGGAAGAGCACCTCATTCAAACGCTGGCTGACAGCCGCATTCCGGTTACTTTCTATGACGTGGGAACACCACAAAAGAACATTACCAATATCCGCGTGGATTACCGCAAGGGCATCAGAAAGACCGTGAGCTATTTGAACTCGCTGGGACACCGCCGCATGGCCTTTATCGGCCATCATTCGACACTTGGCCCCATCGGCGAACGCCGCAAAGCCTTCCTCGAGTCCGTCAGTCGTTGCTCGCCGAGCGGCGAAGCCAAAATTTTCGCCGGTCCCGACGGCCTGGAAGGCGGCCGGCAAGCTGCGCGAGATCTGTTCGATTCTGGTTTTCATCCGACGGCTGTGCTTTGTGTGAACGACTTCATGGCCGTGGGCGTGATGCGGGAACTCCGCGACCGTGGTCTGCTAGTCCCGAAAGACATTTCCGTCACCGGCTTTGACAATATTCGCCTCGCCGAGTTTTGTTCTCCCGCCCTCACAACGGTTCACATTCCGCGCGACCACATCGGCCACATCATTTTTGAAACTATCATCGGCGGCGAGAAAAACGATCGCGCCACCGGGCGCGAGATTGTCATTGACCCCGAGCTGGTCGTCCGCGAAACCACCGGCATAGCCAGCAAGCTCTAGGCTGGGAAGGTACAGTCGAAGCCTTTCCTGCCTAACAAACCGTCTTTAGCTTTCCCCGTTCTCCCAATTGGCTCGTGAGGTTGCAGCCCGCGAGGTCCGAACCGGCCGGCCTCTGCTGCCCCTGTGGAAGACTCGCATGGGCGAGAACCGCTTCCATTGCCTGCAAGCGCTTGCATTAACTGGAGATAGCGGAAGCATGAGCAGTGGCACTGGGTTGAGAGCACCTACGACCTCAAGACTGAGCGCCAACCCGCCTTCGCCCTGTTTCCGGCCATACCACAGGCACGAGGCAAGCCGGACCCATTTGCTGACATGTCGCAGGGGGCGCTTTCGGTCACATCCCACTGGGCCCCTTGAGGCGTAGAAACGACACGACTGCCAAACAGCCAATGAAAGCGTTTGCAGAAAATCCTTGACATCTTCGGGGTCCGAAGCTATAAACCCGCATATTGCATATTGTATCCCGGAGCCCGCTCCGGTCTACTTTTCGCCTCGATGTGCTTAGGGGGAAGCCACAATGTCCAAGAAGACTTTTGTTTTACCCGCGTTTTTCGCCGTCCTTGGGGTATTTCTGTTTGCATTTGCATTCGCTCCGCCAGCTCTCGGTCAGATGGAATCACAAGGCTCAATTAACGTCTTGGTCTTAGATCAGGACGGAGGAGCCGTTCAGGGCGCCAAAATTATATTGCAGGATCTTGCCTCCAATGAGACCCGTACTGCCGAGACCCAGCAGGTTGGCAGCTACACATTTCTTGGTCTGCCTTTCGGAACTTACAAATTGACCGTAACCCGCGACGGGTTTCAAACCGAGGTCCTCAACACCGTCACAGTGCAGGCCAACCGTGTTACCGATCTGAAAGTCATGCTCAAAGTTGGGGCGACCGTAGAAAAAGTGGTGGTCAGTGAGAGTACCGCCCCCCTGCTCGATACAACTTCGAGCGCGATTGCCTCCACATTGGATATGAAACAGATTGAAGACCTGCCGCTCCAAGGTCGGGACATTAGCGCATTGGCTTTCCTGTCTCCCGGATTCACTGGAACCCCTGGCAGTGGCACATGGAATGGGCTCCCCATGATCGCCCAGGGCAATAACATTGACGGCGTCATGGCCTCCTCGAGCCGCATGAAATTTGAAGGGAACACTCAGCCGGGTTTGGAAGCTCGTCTTGAGGACCTCCAGGAAATGACTGTCCAGACCGGCCAGACCGATCTAAATCAGGGCATGGGCACCGCTTCCATGCAGGTGAATTTTGTGACCCGCCGAGGAACTAACGATCTTCACGGTCGAATCTTCGACGATTTTCGCAACACCGCTCTCAATGCCAACAGCTGGTTCAACAACGCGACTGGCCAACCCAGAACCCCCATCATTTTGAACGATTTTGGCGGCAGCGCCGGCGGCCATATTATCAAGGACAAGCTTTTTTTCTTCGGTTCCTTCGCAATGGCCAAGCAACCCGGTGGATTTCTCACCAGCAACGTGACCCTCTCCCCTCTGGCGCAACAAGGAATCTATACCTACACGCAGGGCAGCCAGGCGGGCCAGACGGTCAATTTGTTTTCGCAAGTGGCTCAGCCGAACGGCTTGCCCGCTTCTGTCAACTCACAGATAGGAGCATTGCAAACTCAAATCAACCAAGCGGCGTCCTTGGGGACGATCAGTGCGGGTCCAAACGGATCTAATGACCCGAATCTTGAGACCCTCAATTGGCTCAACCCCTCTCCGACCACGCGCTACTATCCGGCGATGCGCATCGACTACAATATCAACTCCAAGTTGCGATTGGATTTTTCCCTGGAAGAGACGAAGGTCAATCAGCCCGGCGCCACCGCATCCATCTTTCCTGGTTCAACCTTTGCGGACCAGCAAGGTTCGTTCAAGTCCAACAACTACATTACGTCTCTGGGTCTGAACTGGACGATTACTCCAAACCTTATCAATCAATTCCGCGGAGGCTACTACTACAACGCCTTCTGGTATGCCCTCGGAACAAAATCGACCTGGGATACTTTGCCTTCCATCAGCTCTCCGTTGTGTGCCGGCGGTCCTCATTATGGCTCCTGCTCTGGTCAGGGCTTCAACCTACCCACATCGACTTTCTATCCTATCGTCAATGCCGCCGACAACGCCGCATGGGTTCACGGCGTCCACACCATCACCTTCGGGTTTGACTGGTACAGGGAGCAGGATCACTACTGGAATCCTCCAGACGGAATTCCCAACCTTTCTTTCGGCTTGGCCAACGGCGACCCGGCGCTGAACGACTTCAACTCATTCTTTTCGGGTGCTTCGACCACCGATCGAACAGAAGCTGAGAATCTGTATGCCTTCCTTGTGGGCCGCATCTCCAGCGTAACTCCGGTGGGAAGCGGATTCCCTTACAACACCACAACTTCCCAGTACGCCACCAAGCCGGGGTCAGCTTATAACCTCGACGAACTTCAAAAGGGCTGGGGACTCTACCTCCAGGACTCCTACCGTATAACCCCGCATCTCACGGCCAACTACGGCCTGCGCTGGGACTTCATCGGCGATGATCACGATCTCACCTCCGCTTATCACGGCGCTACCTTGGCCGACATCTACGGGCCTTCGGGCATCGGAAACGTTTTTAAGCCTGGAACTCTGACCGGAGATATGGATCCGGCCTACGTGGCCAGCAGCCACCAGTATGCTCCTTGGAATGTGACTCCCCAACCCACGATTGGTTTAGCTTGGAACCCCAATTATTCCGAGGGATTCCTGTCCAAGCTTTTCGGCGGAAGTAACACCGTTATTCGGGCCGGTTTTGACATCAAACGTTTTACCGAGCCGTATCAATATTTCTGGAATAATGCTTCAAACCACGGAATGGCGTTCTTCCAATACTTTTCCTTGGAACCGACCAATGGTGGAGGGGCGGGCACATTTGCACCTGGCAGCCTCACCTTGGGAAATAACATCAGCCCGTCGCAATATGCGTACTCTCCGGCCGCGTATTCTTCCAGCATCCCGCAGTCAACCTTCACTTGGAACTATGGCTGGGGCGGCGCTGGCTTCGATCCGCACATCAATCAGCCCTACGTCCAGGAGTGGAATCTCGGCATCCAGCGCCAACTCGGCCACAGTAACGTCCTCGAAGTCCGCTACCTCGGCCATCGCAGCGTCCATCAATGGATTCAAGTGGATCCCAATGAAGTCAACATCTTCGAGAATGGCTTCCTCAAGCAGTTCCAGGCAGCACAGGGGAACTTGAAAGCCTGCATGGCCAACGCTGCCTGCGCCGCCAACCCCAGCTTCCAAAACCAAGGCTTGCCCGGTCAGGTGTCTCTGCCGATATTTGACGCGGCCTTTGCCTGCCCGCCCGGAGGTTCCGGATGCACGCCGGGTGCTGACTACACAAACGGACAATTCCTTCTTGACCTGAATCAAGGTGCCGCGGGTAGTCTAGCCACGACTCTCGCCAATCCCTTCGGTACCGTACCTTACATCTGCAATTTGGTGGGCTCCTCTCTCTCGCCGTGCGCCTCGCAATACGGCTACTCCTCCGCAGGAGCCTATCCGGTGAATTTCTTCCAAGCTAATCCCTTGGCCGATGGCGGTCCCGGGTCGACCGTTAGTTGGATGGAAGCGGGCGGCTACGGCAACTACGAAGCGCTTCAAGTCGACTTCCGCCAGCGCCAATGGCATGGCATGCAATTCGACATCAACTACACGTGGAGCCACACTTTGGGGCTTCAACCCGACACTCAATGGCTCGGCACCGTCACCGAATTCACCATCCGCGATCTGCGCGACAGCTATGGCCCCACCACTTTCGATCTGCGCCACGTCGTCCACGCCAGTGGTACTTATGATTTGCCTTTTGGTCACGGCAAAGCGTTGCTCGGTACAAGCCAGGGAACGGTGGACAAAATCGTGGGCGGATGGAGTTTGGGAACAATTGTGACCTTCCAAACCGGATTGCCCTTCCAATTGATGGGGGGTTACGGCACCTACAATGACTACGCCGACGGCGGCTTGGTCCTGAACGGTATTACAAAAGCCCAGCTGCAAAACGCTGTAGGCATTTACCACACTTCGGGTCCATACATCGACGTGATCAACCCGAAGCTGTTGACGGCCGTGGCTTCCGGCAACTGCAACAGCGTCCTCGTCGGCGTCTGCCAGAATACAACTCCTGGTACCCTCGGGATTAACCCCTGGCTCTATGGGGTCCATGTATGGAACGACGACACTTCGCTCACCAAAGCCGTTTCTATCAACGAACGACTCAAACTCACTCTTCAAGCTGAGTTCTTGAATCTCTTCAACCACCCCAACTTTACAGTTCCCAATTCGGCAAACCCAGGCTCACCGCCGTTCTACATCGGAAGCACCAACGTGCAAAGCTCGGGCTTCGGCCAGGCTGGACTGCTCAATTTCACAAACGTCGCCACCAACAACAACAACAGCGCACGCGTTATCGAGTTGCGCGCCAACATCTCGTTCTAACAGTCAGAGCCCCTTTGTCGCAAGGCGGAGGCATTCACCAGCATTTTAGACCCCCACACCCCGGGGCCTCGGTGCATGCCTCCCCAGGTTTCTTGCTCGCCAGTCGCGGCGAGCACTGGACCATCCCGGGGGAAGGATGCAGCGTCGCGATGGCTTGAACCGATCTGAGCCGTTGCCAGCAGCCCTAGCCGCTCTGCTCGGGATGAGTCGGGTAAGTTTGCGCGCCTGCCGCCCCATCCGCGCAACCGGCCCCATGGATTGAATTGATACTAATTTTTCTATTGACAAATTGTGTCACTTCGCAGTATGATCTTCCATGAGTTTCGGTTCGCCAACGCGCTCGGTTCTTCTTGCCGCCCACTTTGCGACAGTTCCTGCTATCTCCCCGGCATGGACCAAGCCGGCTCCAGTTACTGCTAAGCCCTTTGTAATCAACGGTTTCAAGACGGCTCACAAACGTTGCAAACAAAAGACTTACACCTCCTGTAAATCCTTTATCGGCAATACTTACAAAAAACTCAGGGGGACTACCTCACATTCTTTCATCCCAAGCCATCTTTCTGCCTGGACTCTGCCGTCAACGTGCCAATCCGAGGCCGGCGTGATACCTTCTTCCTTAGCCGTCCGCCTTGGACTCGCTGCCGATGACTAATTTCTGCTACCGACTCCTTGCGTCCTGTGCGAGCGGATTCCTCCTCGCTTCGGTGGCTGTTGCCCAAGCGCCCGCAACTGCGCCCGCTGTCGCTTCCGCTCCCGCTGTCGAGCATGCCATTGAGCTTGCGGCGAAAGGCCAGTGCCACGAAGCCCTGCCGCAATTGAAAAAATCCTTGTCCCGAATCGCGGGCAAAGATCTCAAGTACCGCGCCGCGATGGCTACGGCGAAATGCGCCATGAGCCTCGATCAAACTGAGTCCGCCCTGCAGGCACTCCTCCTGTTGAACCGCGATTTCCCAAACGATTCTGAAGTCCTGTACATTACCACGCACTATTACTCGCAGTTGGCCTCACGCGCCTCCCAGCAGCTCGCTTCCACCGCCCCCTCTTCCTATCAGGCCCACGAACTCCAAGCCGAAGCCCTGGAATCGCAAGGAAAATGGGACGAAGCCGCCGCCGAATACAATGGCATCCTCGCGCAAAATCCCAATCTTCCCGGAATTCACTTTCGTCTTGGACGCGTTGCGCTCGCCAAGTCGGATACGCCGGCCGGCGGCGAGGACGCAAAAAAAGAGTTCGAGGCTGAACTCAAACTCGACCCAACGAATGCCGCCTCCGAGTTTTGGCTGGGGGAGATCGCTCGCCGTTCCGGCCAATGGGACGAGGCCACTCCGCACTTTACAAAGGCCGCCCAACTCGATCCCGGATTCGCGGAAGCCTATCTCGCTCTCGGCATGACGCTCAACTCCGCTCAGAAATTTCCCGAAGCCATTGCTCCCCTCGAACGCTACATCAAAATGGTTCCCGAGGATCCTGCCGGTCACTATCAGCTCGCCATCGCCTACGCCCGCACGGATCGCAAAGAGGACGCCGACCGAGAAATGGGAATCCAGCGCCGGCTAACCGAAAAAAATTCAAGCGCGAAGGCCGCGCCTATTGGCTCTGCGCGGCAACAATGAGAACTTGAGTTTGGAGGTCCCACTCCCTTGAGCGAGAACATCTCCCGGCGGCGCGTTCTCCAGCTTCTGGCAGGTTCGGGTTTTTGCACTGTTGGCGCACCGCTCCTGCCACCTGAAATCGTCGCACCTCGTGCGGCTTTGCAACCTGCCTTTGAAGAAATTCCGCCGGCGCAGACCGGCATCTCCTGGACTCACGTCGCCGCCCATTCCCCGGACATGTACTTGCCGGAGACAGTCGGACCTGGCTGTGCTTTCCTTGATTACGACAATGATGGCTGGATGGACATCTACCTGGTGAACAGCGGCCCTTGCGATTTCTACACTCCGCCACGCCCGCTGCGCAACGCGCTGTACCACAACAACCGAGACGGCACGTTCACAGATGTAACGGAGAAGGCGGGCGTACCCGGCAGCGCCTATGGTATGGGTGTAGCCGTCGGCGACTACAACGCGGACGGCTTCCCCGACCTATTCGTCACGCAATACCCGTGCAGCATTCTCTATCGCAACAATGGCGACGGGACATTCACCGACGTGACGGAAAGAGCCGGCGTGGCCTGTCTCGGCTGGGCCACCAGCGCCGTGTGGTTCGACTACGACAATGACGGCCGGCTGGATCTTTTTGTTTGCCGGTTCGTGGATTTCTCGAAGGCGAAGAATATTTTTTGCGGCTACGGCCCCTCCAACGAGCGCTGGTATTGCAAACCCAGCGTCTACAAGACGCCCATGCCGTGCTGGCTTTTCCACAACAACGGCGACGGTACCTTAACCGATGTCAGCAGGGAATCGGGTCTTGCGAAATCGCTGGCAAAAGGCTGGGGCGTGGTGGCCGCGGACATCAACAACGACGGCTGGATGGATCTCTTCGTGGGCAACGACACGGTTCCCAATTTTCTGTTCGCCAATCGCGGCAAAGGCCGCTTCGAGGAAATTGGCGACCTCGCCGGCGTTGCATACAGTAACTTCGGCCTTGCGCGTTCCGGAATGGGCGTGGACGCTGCCGACTACGATCAGGACGGATGGATCGATCTTGCCGTCACCAACGTCGATCACGAATCTTCTTCCCTTTATCACAACAGCAAAGACGAATCCTTCACCGATGCCGCCCTGAAAACGGGCATCGCCTCCAGCACGAGGCTACTCAGCGGATGGGGTGTCAAGTTTTTCGATTACGACAACGACGGCAATCTCGATCTTCTTATGTGCAACGGTCATCCCGATACGATGGTGGAGCAGCGCCTGCAAGAAGTGAGTTACAAAGAACCGATGCTGTTGTTCCGCAACACGGGCGCTGGCTTCGAGAACGTCAGCGGGCAGAGCGGCTCGATTTTTTCGCACAATCTTGCGGCACGGGGGCTGGCGCTCGGCGATTTTGACAACGATGGCGCCATGGATGTGTTGGTTGCCGCCAATGATGGGGCGCCAGTACTGCTGCGCAATCGCTTGGCCGGACAGAATCACTGGCTCGGCGTGCGGTTGATCGGCAAAACCGCCAACATTGACGCCATCGGCACGAAGCTCACCTACCAAGCCGGCGAATTGCGCCGCCATGTCTTCAAAGTAGGTGGTGGCAGCTATCTTTCCGCGCACGACCCGCGCATCGTCCTTGGTTTGGGTGCGAACGCTAAGCTGGATTGGCTCGAAGTAAAGTGGCCCAACCCGAGCGGCCGCACCGAGCGTTTCACGGGGCTGCCCGTAGATCGTTACATTACAATCGTGGAAGGCCAGGGCACCTGGAAGTAGGATAGTGTCATGCGGCGGCCGATTTTCTTCGTGACGATTCATTCTCTAGCGCTCTTGCTGATCACGCCAGCGGCTTGCGCGCCAGCCGCCGCCGCGCAGAATCCTTTCACGGGCTCGGCGCCCCAAACCAGCGCATCGGATCAGCTCTCCCAATCTTTCGATTCGCCGAAAGCAGAGGAGGAACTTCGCACCGGAATAAGCCTTACCGAGCGCGGGCTGTTTTCCGAAGCGATTCCACATTTCTTGGCAGCCAAGGGACAAGTTGGGGACGAGTTCGCTCTCGAATTCAACCTTGCTCTTTGTTTCGTCGGAACGTCGCAGTTTCCGCAGGCGATCCGTATTCTCACAGCGCTTCGCCAAGGCAGGCCGGCGGACGCCAACGTCGAAAATCTTCTCGCCCAGGCCTACATAGGCGACGGCCAGACCGAGCAGGCCATGAAGGCTCTGCTATCGGCGTCGAGTTTGTCTCCCAAGAACGAAAAGCTTTACGTGTTCGTTGCCGATGCCTGTGCTGACCACCGCGACTATGAGCTGGGGTTGCGCGTCATTGCTCTCGCTCTGCACAATCTGCCTGATTCTGCGCGGCTTCACTATCAGCGCGGCTATTTTTTGGCCATGCTCGATCGATTCGACGACGCCAAGCCCGAATTTGCGCTTGCCGCCTCGCTTGCTCCGCGCCGCGAGGTCGCTTTTCTGGCAGCGGCACAACAAGCTTATTTCGCAGGCAACATGGCGGAAACAATTCGCGCGGCGCGCGCGGGAATCCAACAAGGGTACGAAAACTATCTGCTGCTGACGATTCTCGGCGACGCACTCATTCGTTCCGGTGCGACTCCGGGTAAACCGGAGTTCGAGGAAGCTCGCGCTGCCTTGGAGAAGGCCGTAGCACAGCGTCCTGGGAATGTCATGGCGCAGATTGCGCTCGGCAACATTCTAGAGATGGATCATCAGACCGCGGCGGCGGCGGAACACTTCGAAAAAGCGCGTCAGCTCGATCCGCGTAACCCGTCTGTGTATTCGCACCTGGCGGTGGCCTACCAGAAGCTCGGCAGACCGCAGCAGGCGGACGCCATGCTCGCGACATTGGCCCAGCTAAATGCCGAGCAAGCCGAAAAAATTAATTCGGCGCCCGGCGAACGCAAACCAATTCCCGGCAGTACTGCCAGCGTCGATCACCAGCGGCCCTGATCGTCAGAAACGGCAGCTACGCGTTCTCAGAAAGATTTATTTCCATTTGATTGACGGGAACGGCCGCGAAACAAAACCTTCGCCTTCTTTCACGGAAATGATCTGATTCGCTATTAAGTTGCTCAACTTTGTGACTGCGCCGCTGGGCCAAGTTATCTCCACAGTGTCAATCTTCTCGCACTGGCCCAAGCCGAAATGGAGACGTGGATCCTGCGCCGATTGATAGCTCATGCCGCCTTTGCGCTGGTCGTAGAGAACCAAATCGCCCGCGGCGAGCTTCACACGCGCGCCTACTCCGTCGCGATTTGATTTTGTGCCAATCAGAAAAATCTCCAGCCAGTGATTGGCGTTACCACCGTCATTGCGCAGGAGCTGCGGCGATTGGCCGTTGTTGCTCACAAGAATGTCCAGGTCGCCGTCATTGTCAAAATCGGCTACCGCCGCACCGCGGCTCACGCGCGGAACGAGAAAATCCGGACCGAGCCGGTCGCTCACGTTTTCGAAAACGCCGCCTACGTTGCGAAACATCAGTTTAGGTTCGGCATATTTGGTATCCGCGTGGTAGCGCTCGATATTGTCGAGCACATGCCCGTTGGCCATGAACAAGTCGCGGGCGCCATCGTTGTCATAGTCCATGAAGCGTGCGCCGAAACCGCTCAGGTGAAACGTGGAGTAAGAAATTTTCGAGCGGAAGGTGGCGTCTTCGAAGATGCCGCCGCCGAGGTTCTGGTAAAAGCGAGCTAATTGCTGATCAAGGTGGGTCACAATCAAATCCATTTTGCCGTTGCCAGTAGTGTCTGCGGCGTCCACTCCCATCCCGGCTTCGAACTGCCCGTCAATGCCAACGGCCACTCCGGCGGCGTATCCGACCTCACTAAAGGTGCCGTCGCGATTGTTGTGGAACAGAAAATTGGGCATTTGGTCGTTGGTGATAAAAATGTCCTGCCAGCCGTCGTTGTCGTAGTCGAAGATGACTACGCCCAATCCATTTCCGGGTTTGACGCCGACGCCGGAGCGTTTGCTCACGTCGGTGAAGGTGCCGTCCCCGTTGTTGTGATACAGGGTGGGTGTTTGACCATGGTAGACGTCGGGATGACAGTAACTTCTCAGTCCGGGCCCTTTGTCGCCGCACCAATAGTTTCTCTCCGGCGACCAATCCACATAGTTGGCAATGACCAAATCCAGCAAGCCGTCGTTGTCACAATCGAACCAAGCCGCGCTCGACCCCCACTTGCCGAGGTTCGCTACACCGGCACGTGTGGTCACGTCGGTAAAGGTTCCGTCGCCATTGTTGTGATAGAGGATGCACCGGCCGTAGCCCAGAACGAAGAGATCGGGGAAGCCGTCGTTGTCGTAATCGCCGACGGCCACGCCCATTCCGAACAGTCCTTCTGCGCCGACACCCGATTGAACGGTGACGTCTGTGAACGTGCCATCGCCGTTGTTTCGGTAGAGAGCGCTGTGCAGAGTCTGCCTGGGAGTGTAAAGACGAGTAGCGGCGCCATTTACCAGATAAAGATCGAGCAAGCCGTTCTGATCGTAGTCGATCCATCCGCAACCAGATCCCATCGTTTCGATCAAATATTTTTCCGCGGAGGCGGCATTGTCGTGTTGAAAGTGAAGGCCGGCCGAGACGGCGATATCGACAAACCTGACCGGAATGGGAGCAATACCAGAGAGGGAACGCACGGGAGATGGGCACGCCGCGCGCAGAGCTGTGGTGCGGGAACCAAGCCAACTTAATGCTGCTGTCCTAAGAAACTGCCGCCGCGAACTCACTCCGCCGAACTCCTATCTTGCAAACATAGCTCAAACACTCAGTAAACGCTTTCTCTCATATCGCGTGCAATATAGTATGGGCGCTTCCCGCTGTCCTGCCATGCGCAAGGTGCACTCTGATACATCCAAAGAACACCTCCGAGAGTTACTCCGGCGCAGCTCGGGCATTCTCACATGGCGACGACTCTTGACGTCTGCGCGCACGCTACTCTGACTGCGCGGAGAGAAACTGTGAACCTGTTTGACGAACAAGTGTTGCCAAAAACGCAGGTGGAAGCAGAAATACGGCAAAGGTCGCTTCCCCAACTAATTGATTTTGCAAGAGTAAATGGCGCGCCCGGCCAGATTCGAACTGGCGACCCTCTGCTTAGAAGGCAGACGCTCTATCCAACTGAGCTACGGGCGCTCTCTGCCTAATCTCTCACAAACAGAAGTACTTACGCCAGAATTTCTTGCTCGGTTTTGAGGGGCATTTTCGGTGCATTCGGTACAACGGGAGCAAAAATCGAACGTCGCAGCTGGAACCCAACCTGGCTGCAGGTGATACTCAATACAGCGTCCGGCGGTTTTCAGCTGGCAGCAGCAACCAAAAGCACAAGTCTTGACTAAATCTCACATTAGACATAGTCTAACTGCTTCAATGGACGCCAAGGCGATTAAACGGTCTTTCGACGGCAGCGGGTTGCGGTGCACTCCGCAGCGCTATGCCGTGATGGCCTACTTGATGGAACACAACAGTCATCCCACGGCTGCGGAAATCTTCGAAGCCGTGAATCGCGTGGATCCGCGCTCCTCCAGGGCTACGACTTATAACAATTTGCGGGACTTGGTGCGGGCGGAATTGGTGCGTGAAGTGGCCATCGAGGGCCGCGCCGCGCGATTCGATGCGAAAGGCATGCGGCATCACCACTTCCTCTGCGATCGCTGCGGCAACGTTGAGGATCTCGAGTGGTACGACGTGCCCAGTCCTGCCTCGCGCTCTCTCGGTAAGCGGATGCTTCGCGAATGCGAACTCATTTTCCGCGGGCTGTGCTCGAAGTGCGCTCCGCGGCGCGCTTCCCGTTAGTTTTTGAAGGCGCGTGAGCAAGCGCGGCGGCGATTGCACGGATGGGGAACCTGGAATGATTTTGAAGTTCGTAACAGCTTTTGACTCATTCGAAGGAAGGTGAACGCATGGACAAGGAACTTGCAACCTCAGCGGGGGCGCCAACGGAATCCAAGTGCCCGTTTTCTAACGGAACCGCCGCACGCACGAACCGCGACTGGTGGCCGAAGCAGCTAGGCCTTCAGATTCTTCGCCAGCATTCCCCGCTGACGAATCCGATGGGCAAGGAGTTCGACTATGCCAAGGAATTCAAGAGTCTCGACCTGCAGGCTGTGATCAACGACCTGCATGCCTTGATGACGGACTCGCAGGATTGGTGGCCGGCCGACTTTGGCCACTACGGGGGGCTGTTCATTCGAATGGCGTGGCACAGCGCCGGCACGTACCGCATCGGCGACGGCCGGGGCGGTGCCGGAGCGGGCCAGCAGCGCTTCGCGCCGCTGAACAGTTGGCCGGACAACGTGAACCTCGACAAGGCGCGGCGGCTGCTCTGGCCGATCAAACAGAAATACGGCCGGAAGATCTCCTGGGCCGACCTGATCGTTCTCGCGGGCAATGTGGCCCTGGAGTCGATGGGCTTCAAGACGTTCGGTTTTGGCGGCGGGCGCGCGGATGTGTGGGAGCCCGAAGAGGACGTCTACTGGGGCCCGGAAGGCAAGTGGCTGGGTGATGAGCGCTATAGCGGCGACCGTGAACTTCAGAATCCGCTCGCGGCGGTGCAAATGGGTCTGATCTACGTGAATCCTGAAGGGCCGAACGGCAAGCCGGACCCCATCGCGGCGGCCAAGGACATTCGCGAAACGTTCCTCCGCATGGCAATGAACGATGAAGAAACGGTTGCGCTGATTGCCGGCGGGCACAGCTTCGGCAAGACTCACGGCGCCGGCGATGCGGCACTGGTGGGCGCAGAGCCGGAATCCGCCAGCATCGAAGAGCAAGGCCTGGGCTGGAGGGGCAAGTTTCGCTCGGGCAAAGGTGGCGACGCGATCGGCAGCGGCTTGGAAGTCACTTGGAGCAACACGCCGACGAAATGGAGCAACAGCTTCTTCGAGAACCTGTTCGGCTATCAATGGGAACTGACTAAGAGCCCTGCCGGTGCACATCAGTGGGGGCCGAAGAATGGCGCAGGCGCGGGTACGGTGCCGGATCCGCACGACCCGTCGAAGCGTCGCACCCCGTCCATGCTGACCACGGATATCGCCCTGCGCGTGGACCCTGCTTACGAGAAGATCTCACGGCGTTTCTACGAGAATCCGGATCAGTTCGCAGATGCGTTTGCCCGGGCGTGGTTCAAGCTGACGCACCGTGACATGGGCCCGATCGCGCGTTATCTCGGCCCGCTCGTTCCGAAGGAGACGCTGGTGTGGCAAGATCCGATCCCCGCTTTGAATCATCCGCTGATCGGCGCGCAGGATATTGTGGCTCTGAAGGCGAAAATCCTCGCGTCAGGGCTGTCGGTTTCCGAACTGGTGTCGACAGCTTGGGCTTCGGCGTCGACATTCCGCGGCTCTGACAAGCGCGGTGGAGCGAATGGTGCGCGCATTCGCCTGGCGCCGCAAAAGGATTGGGCGGTGAACCAGCCGGCACAGCTCGCGAAGGTTCTGCAGAAGCTCGAAGAGATACAGAAGGAGTTCAACGCTTCACAGACCGGCGGGAAGAAGGTTTCGCTGGCGGACCTGATTGTTCTCGGCGGTAGTGCGGCGATCGAGAAAGCCGCAAAGGGCGCAGGGCGCAGCATGGAAGTTCCCTTCACGCCGGGGCGCATGGACGCGTCGCAAGAGCAAACCGACGTCGATTCCTTCGCGCCGCTCGAACCGAAGGCGGATGGGTTCCGTAACTATGTCAATGGAAAGCCGCGCCTATCGGCTGAGGAGCTATTGGTGGATCGGGCGCAATTGCTGAAGCTGACGGCACCGGAGATGACGGTTCTCGTCGGCGGCCTGCGCGTCCTGAGGGCAAATGCCGGGAAGTCGACGCATGGCGTCTTCACCAAGCGGCCGGAGGCGCTGACGAACGACTTCTTCGTCAACTTGCTCGATATGGGCACGCAGTGGCAGACGGCCGCTGGCTCGGAGGGAGTCTATGAGGGGCGCGACCGGAAGACGAAGGAGGTCAAGTGGACCGGCACCCGTGTCGACCTGATCTTCGGTTCGAACTCCCAGCTGCGCGCTCTCGCGGAAGTCTATGCGTGCGCGGATTCGCAGGAGAAGTTCGTGAAAGACTTCGTCGCGGCGTGGACCCGAGTGATGAACCACGATCGCTTCGACCTCGCCTGATCTCGGCGAAAAAGAAAGCTGTCAACTTCGTGCTGTTGCCGTTGTTTGGATCGGTAAAACCGAAGTTGTCGTCTTTCCTGGCTCGCGGGCATCTATTTGTCTTCCAAAATGTTCAACCGGGTCAGTAGAACGTCTCCGTGCGTAGAGGCGGACTCAAACAAGTGGACTTGCTCGGCCTGATCGCCGGCAGACGAGGAGTTTCGCAAAAAAGCATTACTGAGGGGCGCTAGGCACCTTGGTCAGAGAGCGCCAATGAGAAGGTGCCCGAAAATGAAATTCATCATATATCTCACGTTCGATTTGGAGACGGCATTCGAAACACTCGCGATACCGATTGAAGAATAGAAAACAACGTAAAAAAATCGATCCCTCCTCCGGCCAAGGTCCAAGCTTCCTATTCCGCCTCCAGGAGCAAGCTGCCGGTAAAGTCAACGCGTAATCTAGCCGTCGGACCGGTCACAGTACCGTAGTCTCTGCCTTCGACGTAGTCCGTGAGGTGATAGGTCCTGTTGCCTAGCCCTCGCAGTTCCACTTCGCCGCTCCACTTTCCATCCTTGCTTCCCTTGTCGGCATCGGCCGGTGCGTAGAAGGCGTAATACATCGCGCCGCCCTTCTCGATTGCATATGCTTCGGGCTGGTCATATCCGTAAACGTACAAATCCATAAAATTTCCCTTTGAGAGCATCTTTTCGTTGTAGAGCGCAATCCATTTTTTCCAATGCGCTTCCTTCGAGGAATTCAAGTACACGTCTTTGAGTTTCGGACCGTAATCCGGCCAAGTGAACTTCGTTCCCAATACTCCGCCTGCTCCCAATGTCGAAGCGAAGTCGTCGCCAACGTCCCGTTCATTGTCGGTGTTTGCACCGGTGATGCGGGACAACTCAACATGATCTCCGTAGATAGCGGCATTAGGGCCCAGCAAAGCCTTATACATTTTGATTCGCCGGCGGACTTGCACGGAGCCGACCGGGTCCGCGGTTACGGCCTGGTCCATGTAGCGTAACCAGGCAAGGCTCGGCGGAGTTCCGCAAGGGCAGCTTTGCGTCACGCTGTCTGCTTTTAATGCGCGCGTCGTTTCGAAAATCGTCTTGTACACTTCACCCATGGCATAGACGGAGTCGAGAGGAGATTTGTGGTGATGCTTCGGATTGTAACAGCGCGGAACGGAGTAGATGTTGTCGAGCTTGTGTCCGTCGAAATCCCAGTCGCGGATGAACCGCTCCGTAAGCTGTTTGTAGTATTCGCGCACCTCGGGCAGTGCGGGACAAAGCGTCGCCAAGTTTCGCGTCATCCTTGCGGGCTGTCCTTTTTCGTCAAGAATTAGCCAGTCTGGATGCTGCTTGACGACATCCGAAACAACGTATTTGTGGTCCCCGTATTTGTACTTTCCATCTTCAACGGCCAATGGCAACCACCAGAGCTGTACTTTGATGCCTTGCTTGTGAAAATCACGCACCATTTGCTGGATGGCGTTTCCACCGAAGGTATCCTTGCGCGGCTGCCAGTCGCCGTAATTGTCAAACCATCGATCGTCGAGCGTGGCCCAGTGAATGCCTAGCTCCTTCAGCTTGGGGATGGTGTCGGTCATTTCTTTTGGTGTTACGTTTGACTCGTAGCCCCAGCCGCACCAACTCACTGCATAATTTTCGTCGTTGGTTTTTGGGCGCGTCAATCCTTCCCGTTCTACTGCTTTTGACCATGTACTCAGGGGTTCGTAATAGTCGCCGTGAAAAAGCGTCAAGAACGTTCTCGGTGTGGAGAAGCTCTCGCCCGGCTTGAGCGTTGTACTCGCCGGAATGTCAACGGCTGCGTACACTCTTCCGTCGGCGGTCGTTTGCACCGGAATGGAAAGAGTCAGTGGCAGCGTTTCCAGATGCCCGATGGCCAAGCCCATGTTGCGTGTCCAGAAAGCGATGACCGGCACCCCTCCGCCTACGCGACCCAGGTCGTCGTGCGTTTCCACCGGGGCGCCAAAGGGGTTGTCTTGCGAGAACTTTGCCGGGATGGGCAGAACATCATCTTTGCCCCATCTGATGCTTGATCCGAAAAATGCCCACATCTCGTGAGGTTTCGCGCTGCTGTCCGCCAAAGACGCGTTCAACGAGTGATTTTGTAACGTCACATTATCCAGGGCTATTTCTTTCTCGCCGGAATTTTTGTAGGTGGCCGAAAGCAGCGCCAAAGAAGGGAAGTCGTCATACACCTCGACGGTCAGGATTTCATCAAGCCCTGTGCTCGAGCTGTGACCTTTGACTTCCACTCGTTTGCCAAGAGGGCCGAGCTTGCCATTCGCCGGCTGGATTTGGGCGTGTTCCAAATCGCGCTCGAAATCGTTGACAGCTTGCTTGCCGCTGGTTACGACGACTCCGGAACCTGGCACCGCTTCATCGAGAGTCAACCATTGCGTCCCGTTTTTGAAGCGGCCTAACAGACTGCCAGTGGTCGTAAGCACAAACTCCGCTTGCCCTGTCTTCAAATGAATCCCATCGGCTTGGGTGTCTACAGCGACAGCGGATACGGGTTCCGGTTTCGTCTCTCGTGCTTTGCATCCGCCAAGAATTGCGAACGCCG
>JBARCY010000231.1:0-24250 GCA_049794595.1 Candidatus Acidiferrum sp. | reverse complement strand
TCTTCCGGCTCGACTTTTTTTGAGCAGACGCCGGTCACGGACCTCCAGCGATACGCTCCCATGAGCAATTTGCCTTTCACCGAAATCGACTACCGCACGATTGTGCCCGGATATTTCCAAGCCATGCTGATTCCGCTGGTGCGCGGGCGATTCCTGAGCGACGCCGACACGAGCGACGCTCCTCGAGTTGCAGTTGTGGACCGGGACTTCGCGAACCGCTTCTGGCGGAACGAGGATCCTATCGGGAAACGCATCGCCGTTCAGCCCATACCCAAGTCCAATCCACTCCTGCCTCAATGGTGCACCGTTGTAGGCGTGGTCGGCCACGTGAAACACTATGGGCCGGAAGTCGAAGGGCGCGAGCAGGCTTATTTCCCGCTCACTCAACTCTCCTTTGCGCGAACCATGTACGTTGCGGTGCGCACGACTCTTGAACCGGCTAGCGTGACCAGAGCCATCCGCCAGCAAGTGCTTGCCGTCGACAAGAACATGCCCATCTACGAGGTCAGCACCATGGACCGGTTGCTCTCGAATTCCGTGGATCAGCCGCGCCTCAACTTGACGCTGCTCGTGGCGTTCGCCGCGATCGCGCTCATGCTCGCGGCAGTCGGAATTTACGGTGTTATGGCTTATACCGTCACCCAGCGCACGCATGAAATCGGCATTCGCATGGCGCTCGGTGCACAGAGCGGGGATGTGCTGAAGCAAGTGCTGACGGAAGGCGCGCGACTTGCAGCCATCGGCATCGCGATTGGTCTAGCAGCCTCGCTCGCAGCAACGCGGTTGATTGCGACGCTGCTCTTCGGCGTGAAACCGACCGATCCGCTGACGTTTGCCGCGGTCGCCGTGATCCTTGCGAGCGTTTCGCTCGCGGCATGTTACATCCCGGCGCGACGCGCTATGCGCGTCGATCCACTGGTAGCCCTGCGATACGAATGATTCATCGAACAAACGTGCAAATCGGAAAGCGCCAGGCTCGAAGCGCGGGCTCCGCCTGAGTCAAATCGGCGGCGTTGAGGGTGAAGGCCGCTGAGGTTCTCAGAAAGGCGCAGCGTGTAGGTGCGGAAGGCAAAGAGAAAAAGAGAAAACGCACAGAAAATCAGACGGGCACCGGCGGCAGGGGCGAGCAGATTTATCCGTGCAGAGCAGGTACGACCGAGCGTGGGGCTTCGTGCTCGACGCCGCGCCAGCCAACGGGGCGGCCGCTGACGGCTTCTTTTACGGAGCGGAACAGGACTACATACATCAACTGGCGGTAATAAAAACGCTGCAGGAGGACGGGAACGAGCAGCGTCCAATCCTCATCTTTCTCCAAAGCAAATGCGAGGACGCAGGTGAGGAGATCAATCAGCAGGAAACCGAGAAAGAAGATGACGGATTTTTCGACGTCGGCGGAGGTCCAGAGCTGCGGCAGCTTCGTTATGCGGAATTGCGCCAGACCCCATAGCAGCAAAGAGCCGAAAAACATCAGGTCGATGACGGGGGAGATGAACGGCAGAACAAGCTGAAAGACAAAGATATTCGGCAGCGCGATCCAGCCCAAGGTGCCGTACTTGGGGCGGACGAGTGTGTCACCATGCTTCCAGAAGGATTGCAGCGTGCCGAAAGTCCAGCGGAATCGCTGGCGAATCAGGGCGCTGGCTGTGTCGGGTGCTTCGGTCCATGCGATAGCATCTTCTTCGTAGCTGATGCGCCATCCCAGGCGGCGAATTCCGATGGTGAGGTCCGCGTCTTCCGCGACGGTATCCGCCGTGATGCCTCCTGCGGCTTCGATGGCCGTTTTTCGCCACGCGCCGAGCGCCCCCGGCACGACGGTGATGCAATTCAGAAGATCGAAGGCGCGCTTTTCCATATTTTGGCTGGTGATGTATTCGAGAGCTTGCCAGCGCGTGAGCCAGCGCGAGCGATTGCCTACCTTGACGTTGCCGGCAACGGCACCGACGGCGGGATCGGAAAAATGGCGGAGCAGCTTGCCGATGGCGTCCGGTTCGACTTCCGTGTCCGCGTCAATGGTGACGACGATTTCCGTAGCCGCTTCTCCCAGGGCGCGATGCAAGGCGGCGGCTTTGCCACGATTCACCTGGTGAATGATGCGCACACGCGGGTCCTGTCCAAAGGATTCATCGAGAAGTGGGCCGGTGTTGTCGGTCGAGCCGTCATTGACGACGATGACGCGAAGAGACTTCACATCGGAGGCAAGCACCGAGGTGATGGTCTGGACCACGACGTTTTCCTCGTTATGCGCAGGAATCAGCACCGTCACGGCCGGCTCCGGCACGGGCATTACGGCGTGGTCGGGACGAAGCTTTTCGATCAGCGCGAGGATTCCGATGACGATTGCCCGGGCGCTGACCAGCACGATGCCGACGATAAAAATCGTGGCCATGGCGAATCGCAACCACTGAAAAATGCCGAAGATGAAGCCATCGGCCCTGGCCTCGAAGCGTTCTTGCACGGACAGGGGAATCATCACTTCTGCCCGCGTTTTCCCGATCAAGTCCGCAATGGACACAAATTGGTAGCCGCGGGCGTGGAGATCGTCGATGACGATCGGAAGCGCGGCGACGGTATGGGCGCGCTCGCCACCGCCGTCATGGAAAAGAATGATGTTGCCCTTGTTCGCTTGATCTAAAACGTTGTGGACGATTTCTTCGGTGGGAATCTGGTTTTTGCCGTCAGCTGTGCTCCAGTCGTCGGGATCGATGCGCTGGCCAACGATCAAGTAGCCCATATCCTGCGCGAAAGGCAACTGAGAGACTTCCGCGGCGTACTCCGGCTGATGGTCGATGCCGTAAGGGGGGCGGAAGAGAATGGATTTCACGCCGACGGTGCTTTCGATGAGGCGCTGGGTAAGATTCAACTGCCACTTGAGTTCGGTTTTTGAGATTTGGTCGAACTCCGGATGAGTAAAGGTATGATTGCCGATCTCATTGCCTTCGGCGTACTCACGCTTGAGAATATCGGGGTATTGATTGGCCTCCTCGCCGACGACAAAAAAGACGGCGGGGGCGTGTTTAGTTTTGAGGATATCGAGAATCTTGGGAGTCCAGCGCGGATCAGGGCCATCATCGAAAGAGATAACCAGCTTCTTCGGCGATCCGCCGCCGATCTGGTCGATGTCATACGAGAGCGGGTATTCTTCGTACGTTTCGTCGGTAAAGAGATCGGTGGCCGCTTCGTAGGTGAAACTGCGTTTGCCAGACTTGGGCGTATCGGCGAAGTGCCAGATGTCGCCGCTGCCTTCGAGAGTCAAGTCGGGGCCGGGCGGAATGTCTTTGATTTTTTGGCGGGCAGCGTCATCGGGGCGAGTCGCGTCCCAGATTGGCCAGATGGAAGAGTCGGAAGAACCCATGCGCCAAAGAGCGGTGCCCCACACGTCCATCCGCTCGCTGGCGCGAAGCTGGTTGTAGGCCGTCACGGCATCGAGCAACCAGACCCTGTGAACGTGATTGTCTTCGTCCGAGTAGGAATAGTGTGGATTTAGGGAGGATTCGTCGAATTCGACGTCCGTTTCTGATTCGTAGGCGTGCAGGAGCGCTTCCTGGACGCTGTACGCGACACTGGACCAGACTCCTTTTTTATCCGTTTCGCCCCAGTCGTAGGCGTAGTTGGCGATTCCCACCACGATTTTCTGCGCGGGCACGACTTGCCGGATTTGGCGGAGGTTCTCCAGAAACCAATCCTGCGCCGCGATGGGGCCCGGCGGCGAAGTCTCCCAGTGCTGGTCATAATTCATGAGGATGATGGCGTCGCATTGTTTGCCAAAAAACTGATAATCGTAGTCGCTATCGCGGGCGGGGAGAGCGAGCATGAGTTTCAGGCCAGCGAAATGGAGAGAAGCTGCGAGTTCCGCGGCGAACTGACGGAAATGTGGCTGGCTGTCCTCCGGAATTTCCTCGAAGTCCACGACGATCCCGGCCTGGTGAGCTAACACTGCAAACTGCGTGACATTCTGAATGAGCCTTTGCCGGGAAGCGGGATTTGCCAGAAGAGCTGCCATCTCCGGGATGCGCCAGACAGCGCCGTCATAGTTATCGAGCAGACCCATCATGGGCAGCTCGGTGGGGGGATTCAGAGAGCGGAGCCACTCGTGGAGTTCGTCAGCATTTAAGATCGCGATGGCCTGATCGGGGGTGGCTTTCACGGCGCGCGTCTGGTAATGGCGGTAATCGACAATGGTGAGAGCGCCGTCCGGCGTTACGCCGTGCAACTGTTCGGGGATCAGCAAATCGAGATCTTTGTAGTGCTGCTTGAGCGACGCGAGGCTGTTGGCGTCCCAACTGACGTAGAAGGCGGCGCGGAGCGGGTCGTAACTCTGCGGGACTTTGCCAATATTTGCCACGCGGCGCTTGCGGCCCTCGCGCACCACGGGCGCTTTTTTCTTCGCCGATTTCAGGGCGTGAAAGGCGGGCTTGATGTCCGGGAGCAAGCCGCCGGGGAGCTCGACGCTGGCAACGACGGTGACGAAGAAATACGCGAGCAGGAGCGTCAGGAGTACCCCCGTGATTTCCAGGACGCGGCGCGTACGGCGCCACCGCGCGCGCTGCGCGTCGTAAAAAATAGGTCCGCGTTCTTTCATGAGCCCCTATAACGAAAAGTTCAACCTGGCGGCTTTGCAGGGAACTGGGCCGTGGGCGAGCCTAGACCAGCTGCGCGATTCCGTCTTCTCTATTGTAAGATGCGATTCGCTCATGAAGCGAATTTTCTCGCATTCCGTCGTCGCATTAGCTGCGGGCCTGTGCCTGCGGCTTTTCTTCGTGCTCAAGTATCCGGTCAATTCCGCCAGCGATACGGTGCTCTATGAGCAGATGGCCACAAACTGGCTACTGCACCACGTTTACGCGATGAACGTCGACGGAGCAATTCCGCCCGTTGACTTGCGCATGCCAGGTTATCCCGCGTTTTTGGCGATTATTTACGCGATTACGGGACGGACCGGGCCGGACGCGCGATTCTACGTCAGGTTGGGGCAGGTCGCGGTGGATTTGTGCACTTGCGTGATCATCGCAGGTCTTGCAGCGCTTTTGTTTTCGATGAGGCCGAAATCCGGCGATGGGAGGCGGGTATTTATTGTCACGTTGTGGATTGCCGCGCTGTGTCCTTTCACGGCAAATTACACGGCTGTTCCACTGACGGAAGTGTTTGCGGGATTTTTTACTGCCGCTGCTTCCGTGCCGGTGGTCACGCTCTTTTGGTACGCGTGCGGCAACAACGTGGCGTTTTTCGCGAATAAGTGGATTGCGAGGAATGCGGGATCGATGCTTGCAATCGCGAGCGGGTTTCTGGTTGGAATAGGCACGCTGTTTCGTCCCGAAACGCCACTGCTGCTCGGCGTCGCCTGGTTGGTGATTGTTTTCGCGTGGTTCAGAAGGCGGCGATTTCGTTCTTGCTTACGGCTGGTCGTACTCTCTGGGGTCGGGTGCATCTTGCCGCTGGTACCCTGGGCGGTCCGGAACGCCGTCACGCTGCATGAATTGCAATTTCTGGCGCCGAGGAATTCAAACTTGCCCGGCGAACTCGTTCCTTACGGTTTCATGGCGTGGGAAAGAACGTGGCTCTTTCGCATCAGGGATTGTTATATCGTTCCGTGGAAGCTGAACGGAGAAGAGATCAATCTGGATGACCTACCGGCGCGGGCCTTCGACACGCCGGAGGAAAAAGAACGAACGGGAGCGATCCTCGGGCAATACAACGAAGACGCCACACTCACTCCCGAAGAAGATGCGGCGTTCGGGCGGCTGGCGCGAGAACGGACGGCGCGGCGCCCGCTGCGCACGTACCTGTGGTTACCGATTGCGCGAGCCTTCGTGATCTGGTTTACGCCGCGGATCGAGTTGTTGCCGTATTCTGGCGACGTTTTTCCGCTGAAAGAAGCTTGGGAAAATGATCCCGTGGACCAGCGGGTCACCTTAGGATTTTTTCTGCTGAATGTTTTGTACGTGGGGCTGGCTGCCTGGGGCGCCTGGCGATTATGGCAGCAGAATTCCGCGCTCCGGCTGGCGGTTGCTTTTCTGCTGGGTTACATGGTGCTAAGGACGGCGTTTCTCACTACGCTGGAGACGCCGGAGCCGCGCTATGTCCTGGAGTGTTTTCCGGCGGTCCTCGCGCTGGCGGGACAGGTTTTTGCGAAGAGGGCTGAGACTATCCAGCCCGGGAAGAGTTAACCGCGGCGGTTTCGTTATTTTTCTTCCACAGGCTCAGGGTGAATGGTGACCCGGTAGATTTGCGGGAATTTTTCTTTCACGCGGTCTTCCAGTGCGGCCGTCACATCGTGCACCTGAGTAATCGGCAGCGCGCCGCGCATTGTGCAGTGGCACGAAGCGAGAATGTGATGCTCGACCTGGCGAACGCGCACATCGTGGCAATTTTCCAACTCATCGAATTCGGAAGGCAGGCTATTCAGAAACTGCTCGATCGCGGTGGAAAGCTGCCTCATTTCCCCGGCGCCGGAATCGGGCGTTGCAATATGGCGGCCTAGTGGTTCGATATGGATGGTCACATCGGTTGAGCCGTCGCGCAGCTTGCGTACTTCCTCTTCGAGTTCGGTAGCCTGACGATGGGCGTCGCGCAGGCTCAGGTTTTCGTCTACTTCCAGGTGAAGTTCGATGAAGAGCTGCCCCTCGTGCTGGAGCGCGGTTACGTCGTGAACGGCCAAACCCATGCGTTGGGCCACCGCGCGAATGGCTTCAAAGAGGTGTTCGCCCTGCGGAGCGCGTGGTTCGGCGTGGACCATGACGTCTGAAGGGACGATTTCGCCGATGCGCTTTTCAATGGCGTCGCTTAGGGCATGGACCTGTTCGAGGCTGGCGGTGCGGGCGACGCTGACGGTGGCATCGACGAAATGTCGGTTGCCGGCGCGACGGACGCGTACGCGGTCTACGTCCAGTACACCGTCCATTCGAGCTACTGCCCGGGCAATTTCCTGTTGCAGACCCTTGGGAGCGACATCCAGCAGCGCGTCCATGGTGCGCCTGCCGAGTTGGGACCCAACCCAAATAATGACCGCGGCAACGGCGAGGCCCGCGAGAGCGTCCGCGTAGGCTAGCCACGTCACGTTCCAGACTTCGCCAGCCCACACGAGGCCGATTCCCGCGATGACCACGCAGGTGCTCCATACGTCGGTTGAGAAATGAAGGGCGTCGGCTTCGAGCGCTTCGCTTGAGTATTTCCGCGCAACGTGTTTGAGCGCACGCGCGCGGGTTACATCGATGGCCAGCGCCGCGAACAGGATCACGATGGCAGTGACGCTGGGCTGGATGTGCACGGTGCGGAAGAAGAGCCGGCTAAACGCTTCGTAAATGATATAGAGCGCGGTGAGGAGCAGGAGCCCGGTCTCAACGAATGCGGAGAAATTTTCGAACTTGCCATGGCCGTAGGGATGGCGCTCGTCGGCGGGTTCATCGGAGACGCGCACGGAGAGAAATGTGATGACGGCCGCGATGAGGTCCAGGCCGGAATGCAGGGCTTCGGAGAGTACGCCCAAGCTGCCCGTACGAAGGACGAGAAAAGCCTTCAGCGAAACCAGCACGACAGCAGAGCCGACGCTTAGTAACGCCGCTGTCCTTTTTTCGCGTGCTTCCTGGTTTTGCTTGGCTGGCATGACCGTCCGACTAGACTACCTCAAGTCTAACGAGTTTCCGCGTACCGAGCGGAGTCTCCTTCTAAGACCGCAAAGGCGAACAATACCGGGAGGCGGCGGCTTGGAATTTGGATGGATGGACAAGTGCTCAAGCGCTGGCCGGGAGATGGTGTACGAAGATTGCGCTTCAGGGGGCGTATCGTTTCGCAGTCGCGTACTACTATCGGCACTTGCCGTCAGTAGCACGATGGGGTACTTTCCCGTGGCGTGATGGGAGCCAGCCCTATGACCTTGGTTGCTCGAAGTACGTTCATAATCCTCTCTGGAATTTCATTTTTTGCGCCTCGGGTTTTTGCGCAAGCTGCGGCTGCTTCTCCCGCAGAGACCGTCTGGAATGCGCTTTCCGGGCCGGCGATGGATGCGGCCAAATCGGCGCACGCCGAAAATGTGGATATCCTCCGCGACCGCTCTCGGATCAATCTGACGGACGGGACGATTCAGTTCACCCAGCCGGTTAACGGCGTCGTGTTTGGCGCGGTCTTCCACGGTAAGGGATATCTGCGAATAGACCCGCCGAATCCGCTGGAAGCTCAACAGCTTCGATTATTCACCAAGCAAGATAGGCTGAATGTGGAGTTCACAGACGCGACGTTCAGTTTCACGGACAATCTGGTTGAAGAAGTCGGCAAACAAGTGAAATGGCTGGCGGCGGGCTCCGCCGGCGATGATTTCTATGCCAAGCGTTTGAAGGAACGCGAGGATTTAGGCGAATCGTCCATGCCCCGCATGCTGCAAAGCATTCTGTCGGCGGATCGCGTCCGTACGGCTTACTTTCTCGCGGACTTGAAGACTGACAAGAGCTGGGTGGAAGTCCACGACGATGCGCTGGAGCCCGAAGAGATCACTGTGGGCCGCTGGGTGGATGTGGGGCCCTTCAAGATATTCGACACTTGGATGAGCTTTCCTGCCGGCGGACGCACTAGCGCTGACGCCTGGAAAGACCCGCAGGCCAAGGAAGACTTCGTCATTCGCAGCTACAAGATAGATGCTGAAGTGACGACCGGCGCGGAGCTGAATGCGACCGCGCACCTGGATCTTGAGCCGCGCCTCGCCGGACAGAGCGTGCTGATTTTCAACTTGGATTCAAACCTGCGGCTCGAATCCGTCAAGGATTCCAGCAACAATTCGCTGGCTTTCTATCAGTCGCGGGAAACCAAAGACCGCTATCAATCGTACGGCGATTATGTGGCGGTGATTCTGGCCAAACCACTTGCCGCCGGAACTCCGCTGTCGCTCGATTTTCGCTACGGGGGGAAACGCGCGATCCGCAAAGCCGGGGCCGGAAATTACTTTTGCGAAAGCTCAGGCTGGTATCCGGACCGGCCCAACAGCTTTTCTGCGCGCGCCGATTTTGATTTGACGTTCCATAGTCCGAAGAAATTCGTGCTGGTAGCCACGGGAGAGAAAACCAGCGATACGGTCGATGGAAATACCCGGATTACGGCATGGAAAAGCGAGATTCCTCTGGCCGTGGCGGGATTCGCTTACGGAGACTACAAAGTCACGAACGATAAGGCCGGCGATGTGGCGATCGACATTTATGCCAACCGCGAACCGGACGACGTGATGGAGCAGGTGCAGCGCTATTTTGAGCAGGGCCCCGGACAACAGGAGGCCGCCGTCGGCTCGATGTCCCCTTCCATCATGGCCAAAACGATGGGGACAGAAGTCGCGAACGCTGTTCGTGTTTTTTCAGCGTGGTATGGCCCTTTCCCCTACAAGCACCTGTCCGTCACGAGCCTGCCGATCAGCTATTCCTACGGACAAGGCTGGCCCGGACTTCTCTATCTATGGTCGGCTTCTTTTTTGGATTCCACGCAGCGGAATGCCATCGGTATTAAGGATCAAACGGCGGTCACGGACTTTTTCCGCGGCCACGAGACCTCCCATCAGTGGTGGGGCCATCGCGTGGGCTGGAAGAGTTATCACGATCAGTGGCTCTCTGAAGGATTTGCGGAATTTTCAGGCAACTTGTACGTGCAGTACCGCCAGAACATGAAGGAGTATTTGAACCGCTGGCGCAAGGAAAAGGAATTGTTGCACAACAAAGACATCTATGGGCATGAAGTGGAAGCGCTCGGACCGATCTGGATGGGAGAGCGAATTCGCTCATCCGTTACGAATCCGAGTTCCTACCAGGACCTGATTTATTCGAAAGGCGGTTACATCCTGCAAATGTTGCGGATGCAGATGGTGAATCCGCGCGAGAAGGACCCGGACAGCGCGTTTCAGGCGATGATGCAGGACTATTGCAAGACATTCGACAATAAGGCCGCGTCGACGGAGGACTTCAAGGCGATAGTTGAGAAGCATATGACCCGAGGAATGGACCTCGACGGGAACAAGAAGATGGACTGGTTCTTCAACGAATACGTATATGGGATAAGCGAGCCGCAGTACACGTTCCATACCTCGGCGGAGGCTACCGCGGACGGGAAGACGCACATCAGGGGTGAAATCACCCGCACTGGCGTTCCGGACACTTGGAAAGACGCCATTCCACTTTACGCCCACATCGGAGACAGGACGATAAAAATGGGCTTGATCTCCGTGACTCATGCCAGCGAGCCGTGTGATTTCACAATCCCCGGCAAAATCGACCGCGTATCGATCAATGACTACGAAGACCTTTTAGCAGAAGTGAAGGAATAAAGAGCCGAACCTGCCGGTGCTGGTGATTTTAATTTTGAGCTGGGAGTGTTCAGGAATTTACGCGAGGAAGAAAGCGGAGCGCCAGCGAGTTCATACAATAGCGCAGGCCAGTGGGCTGAGGCCCGTCGTCGAAGACATGGCCGAGGTGGGCATCACAGAGGACACAAGTCACTTCGTCGCGGCGCATTCCAAAACTTAGGTCTATTTTTGTTGTGATGTTCTCTTTGGCGATGGGCGCCCAGAAGCTAGGCCAACCTGTGCCGGAATCGAATTTCGTATCGGAACTAAAGAGGGCGTTGGCGCAGCAGATGCAACGGTAGAGGCCTGGTTTCTCGTTGTCGTAGTAGGCGCCGCTGAAAGGCCGTTCGGTGTCTGCATGGCGCGTTACGTCGAACTCATCGGAAGTCAACGCGTGCCGCCACTCGGCGTCGGTCTTGTAAATCTTGGCGGCAGTCGCGAAGCCTAAGCGGGTGCCATCGTTGGCGAATTTCACGATTTGCACTGGGCCGACGTCGCGCTTTGCGGGCTTGTCGTCGGCAAGCGCAAATTGGCAGGCTCGCTGAACGCCGAGCAACAGACCATAGGCCCCAATCGTAGCAATGCCAAAAATGAAGCCGCGGCGGGTTAGCTCGTTCATATTGCGAAGCTCTAGGGGCGTGGAAGCCCGGGAATTCGCGATTAATCCGCCGTCATCGGCGGAGGAGGCAGCAACGGCAGACGCTTGGGCTCGCCACGGGCGCCTCGCACTTCCAGGTCATCGAAGAGAAGCGAAGGGGCGACGACAGCGGCGGGCAGACCGCTCTGCGCCGAACCGAATGCGCCAAGAGCTGTTCCGGCGAAACCGGAAATTTGGCTCTGCATGTAGTTGTAGACGAAGTCGTCGTTGCCGATGCCGCCGAGATTTCGAAGCATCCGGGCGTTCAGGCCGATAATGCGGCTTCCGCGGATCATCTCCTCACGGCCGTCGTCCGGGTAGATTTTGTAGACGATGAGCGGCAAGCGGTCGCCGGTCCCGGCGCCGCCGCCAAAACTGGCCAGCAATTCGGAGAAATCATCCTGGTGAAGCAGGCTAATGGAGGGATTGTCCATTTCGCGGACCACGATGCAATAGGCCAATTTTTCCGAGCGGCATTCGTCGAGGAATTTCTTCTTCAAATCCGCGGGAGATTGTGTGTCCGTCGAGATGAAAAACAGATTGCTCATGGTCGGCTTGGCATCGCCCAGGAACGCGGACCGGCCGTGGCCGTTCGATTGGTCTGAATCCGGCCCGGGCCGGCGCGACATGAGCAGGTCTTTCACAATGCCGTCATCGACGATGGTCACTTTTTGTGCCCGGACGCCTTCGTCATCGATGGCATAGTCGCCAAGCAGGGGTGTTCCGTGAAAGTCTTTCGCGGAGGGATCATCGACCAGGGAAACGCTTGCGGGCAAAACGCGCGCGCCCATGCGGCCTACCCAGTCGCTTCTGCCGCCGAGTCCGGTGAGAAGCTGGTCCATTACGGGGGTAAAGGAAACCGGCGGGCGAGCGCCATTAATCGCCGGTGTGAGCACTTCAGCGAGAAGCGGGGCGGCGGCTCGCGCTTCAAAGAGCACCGGTCCCGTATAGTCCTGCGCGGGCGATGCGGCGCGCATAGCCATTAGTTCGCTCCCCGTTACATTCAAAGCCTTTCGGACAGTATCCACGTTCGGAAGGTCGGCAGGCTTCGGGGCGTATGCCGCGTACATGTGGTTGATCTGCATGCCGTCATCGGCCAGCGTGTTCATGCCCGCCTCGATGGCTGCATAGCAATGGTTCATGCGAATTTCCGTGCCTTCGCTGGTCAGCAAATATTCGGTGGCGTAAACGAGATAGTAGGTAACGCGAGATTCGTAAATTTGCGGAAACGCCCGAAGCGTAGCCGAAGTATCGCGGGCTTCCTGTTCCCAATGGCGATCGCTCCAATCCAGTGTGACGAGCGGTTCGATGAGTTGCAGCGGAGCGGCCTTTGAAAAATCGTCGATGTCCGATGGACGGGCGAGGCTGCTCAAATAAGCCTGCTTCCGAGAATAGGTGTCTACAGCTTCCTTGAAGGCCTGGTCGGTGGCGATCCAGAGGTCCTGACGCAGGGAATTGTAGTCGCGGTCGATTCCGACGGAACCGGTCGGACCAATAAAGCCGCGGAAACCGTCATCGCTGACGAAATTGGAGCTGTCCAGCTTATAGTTGCCGATGCGCGCTTCCACGTCCATGAAGCGCTGGCGCAAGCGCGTGGAGGAGACCAGAGCGCCAAACTCGGCGACGACTTCGCGGACGTCGAGATCCAGCAGCCGGTATTCCACATAGTAGGGACGTTGCGGCTGAGCAGTGCCAGGAATTTGCAGCTCGAGACGGGTTTTCGAGCGCGCCATTTCATCGCGCATGGCTTGCAAGGTATGGTCGTTGTCGTTGGAAGTTTGCGCCTGGACCGACATGGCAGCTTGCGCGTGGGCGGAGAAGCTGCACCCGAGCAGTGCTGCGAGAATCGTGAGTCCCGCAAATGCGTTTGCGCGCCTCACTGCTGGCCTCCCGTTGCCAGAGGATCATGCGCGGGCGGCGGCAAGATCGGCGGCCGGTCCGTGGAGGCTTCTTTCTTTTGTACTTCCAATTCAGAGGTCAGGATTGCTGGTGAGGCGGCGGACACGGGAACGGAGCCGGACTCGGCCCCGCAGTAGCCGTTGAAGACCTCCGTGGTGTCGCCAGTGGCTACGATTTTCGTAAGTGCGGCCAGGGGAGTTCCAACAATATCGACCCCGCGAACTAACTCATCAGGCCGGCCGTCGGGGAACACTTTGTAGACGACGAGCGGTTGAACTTGAAAAGCTTGCGGCTGGCCACGGCCCGTGAAAGTGAAACCGCCGGCGATGTCGTCGATAAGCAGTCCGAACGGTTTTCCCTGTTCCTTGATGAGTTCGATAAATTTTGCGCGAAGTTGCGCGTTCGTCAGAGTCTTGCTGCTCTCGACGATCAAGTTGCCCTGGCGGGAAACCGGCGTTGCGCCCAATTGGCGGCGGCCATGGCCGTTGGAATGGGCGAAGCCCACGAGCGGCGAGCGCGACATCTCAAAATTTTTCAGTACGCCGTGGTCAACAAGGGTCACTCGCTGTGCAGGGACGCCCTCATCGTCGAATTGGTAGTAGCCTAGTAAGTCTTCCCCTCCAAGCTTCTTCATCGTGGTGTCGTCCACAATGCTCAAGAAACCGGGCAAGATGGGTTGATCGACTTTTTTGGCAAAGGTCTGGCCTTCGTCAGCGTCTTTTTGGCGATGGCCTTCGGCGCGGTGGCCAAAAACTTCATGGAAGAAGACGGCGGCAGCGCGGCCGGTCAATAGAGCAGGCCCAACCGAAGGCTCGACAAGCGGCGCGGCCACGAGCCCTTCCAGTTCCTTGCGCATTGTTGCTTCGGCGGCAAAGACGGCTTTGTCGTCTGGCGCTTCCGAAGGCTTGACCCAATCGAAATTGTAGTATCGGTCGAGGTCCATGCCGTCGGGGGCTTTCCCCTGAATGAACAACTCGAGGCGGTAACGGATTTGGCCGAACTGCAGCTCTGTTCCTTCGCTGGTCAGCTGAAACACGTTCTGAGCCTGAGCCGTGAAGGTCACGATGGAATTGATGACCGCGGTGGATTGGCGAAAGTTGGCGGTGTAGGCGCGAACTTTTTCTTCCCAGGGTTTGCGGTCCAGAGTGAACGAAACTGGCTCGCTAATATAAGTATGCGGCTGCTCGTGCGAAAAATCGGGAGCGCGGTTCTCGACCGAATCGACTTTTACTTCTTTGCTGGACTTAATCTTGATAAGCGCTTCCTCAGCGGCGCGGTATTGGCTGTCCGTCTCAAGCCACAGGGCGCGCCGCAGGACATCGGGAGCATCGTCCAGCGGGACGGAAGTGCCGGGTCCGGCGCTGGTCTGCTGGCGCTCGCCGACTTTGTGAGTGTCATCGAGATCGTAGCTGCCGGTGCGGACGGAGACTTCGAGCCACCGATTGCGGTTTTCATTGCTGTTGAGGAGAGCGCCGTTTGACCCGGAAACCTCGGCGCGCTGCGTGTCGGTGATGGTGTAGCCGATGTAATAAGCGGGGGGATCCTGGGCTTGGAAGGCCTTCATCGAGCGCTCCAGCTCGGTCCGCATGGTCGCAAGCAGCGGAGACTTCTTGGCCGCGAGATCCGGCGGCATGGCTTGCGCCCGAATCGCCGTGAGCGGCGTCAGCGAAGCGGCCAAACCAATAACGCCCAAAATGGAAGCTAGGTAACTGGAGACAGAAATTTTCAAGGATTGCCTCACTTGCGATTAGACGGTGCCGCGAAACATCCAGTGTACGCTACCGCGGGTAACGGCACAAAATGCTGGACCCCAGGAAGTTACTTGCGACACTAGTTCGACGGCATCCGGAGCCAGCGAGTTGCATACGCTCACGGACAGACAACCGCGACTGCGAGTTGCGTATACTCGATGCCAAAAGGACGAAATTGCCGTTCAGGAGCGAACGGATCTAGCCGCATCCTGTGGTAACACTGCTCGGGTTGCACCCGCCGGTCACGGGGGGGGGCGTCCCGCTGGTGTTGTGATGAGTGGCGATAACAGTGATAACCACGATTGGAACCGCAGCTAAGATGCCCATCGTAATGCCGAAGCCCTTGCCGAGGTGCGACGCAGTTTCGAGGCCGCTGCCTGGCCGCGGGCCCACGTCGGTGTCCTTGCCCGCCAGGACCAGCATATCGAGGGGGGCCTGCTGCGGCGGAGCAGGAGCCGAGTTGTCGCCATGGCGGACGTTGGTGAACTGGCCAGCCTTCAGCAGCACGCAAACTCCCTGAAGATTGCAGACCCGCACGATGCCTTCGTAGACGATCACATTCATTACATCGTTCTCATAAGCCGAATAAAAATCCGTTCCCACCACGCCGGCCACGCCCGCCGCGGTGTGCACTTCAAATTTGCCGTCGGGTTTCGTAATTTTCTGGGCTTGCGTGCGGAGCTTGCCATAGGCTAGCTCGAGTTCCGTCTGTTGGGCGCCAGCATCGTGTTTCACGACTTTAACCGCGGAATCCGATCCCACGTTCAGGACCGAACCGTCATCCAGGGTTACGCGCGCGCGCGCATCCGCCTTGGTGTTCAGCAGGTCTTGCCAGTCAACGACAGTTTTCGCGGACGCGTTGATGGTCTTTGTGCCGCGGGCGATGGTTACCGCAGGTATCAGGCGAGACACTTCGCCGGCTCGCTGTCCGGCGGTTTGTGGCGCCGCAGAAATGTCTGCCGGGATGGCGATGAGCAGCGAAAGCAAAAGGGCCAGACCAAATACAAAGGGGGATTTCGTCTTCATCGGGGACTCTCCTAAAATGGTTGCCGGACTTGCCTTATCTATTGTTGTTACTGGAGACCTCTCGGACTGTCAATTGGAAACGCGGATTGGCTTGCGCAGTCGCTACACCCCCATCTGGGCGCTGGCGGACGAGCGGGCGGAGTCGATAACGGTAACTTATTCGGCGCGTACTAGCACAACACTGTTGCAGGGCGCGGGGGCCGGCGACAAAATCAACTCATGCGTGGCTTGGCCGGTCTTCTCGTCGCCTGTGCTCTTTTGTTTGGTGTGTATAAAATCTATTTGAAGCAAATGCCGACCACCGACAAGGGCACCTCCCCCACACAAGCAATCAGCCTGGTTGGCGTCCGTGCGGAACTTCTGCAGGTTGCCGAGGCAGAGCGCGCCTACGTCGCATTGAACGGCAAATGTGGGTCGCTTGACGACCTGCTTTCGGCCAGCTCGTTTCCTCTGTCTCGCCCCGAAGGGGACGGCTACTCCTATTCGATAGACTGTTCGGGAGAAGATTTCAGCATCACGGCACGGCATGATCCGGCCCCTGCAGATTCGTCCATCCGTTATCCCACGCTCGCGATCGACCAGACCATGGCAGTCCACGAAGTCAATTAGTTAGTTCGCATTACGGAGTTCGTTTTTGATCCGCGACGAGGACTCCTGCTTCCGCATAGTTGGTAGCCGGGACGTCGTGGAATGACACGTGAATGTTTTCACGTTTCGCGCGTCCGTCTTCGATTAGCACCGCGGTGATGCGCTCGGCGATTTTGCGTTTCATCTCCGGCGACCTTCCTTCCACCCAAGTAACTTGCACATGCGGCATCTGGCTTCCTCCTTATAGCTCATAGCGGGCGATATTTATGACCTTGCGAGCAAAACCCGTCCATTCTAACGAAGACCGGGCTACACTGTGGGTTTCAGGGTTGCCCGGAGCATGGCGGGCAAAGCATAGCGCCCCCGTGTTAGTATTACAGGCTCATGCATTCTGCCATTCCTCACCTGATCGAACTGCAGCGAGTCGACCACCTGATAGCGACCGTGCGCGGCGAAATTGAGGCTTTCCCAAAGCGTGCGCGCGAAGCCGACACCAAGCTGAATGGCGCCCGCGTTGCCGTCGCCGCGGCGAAAGAGGGCCTCGTCACCAGCCAAAAAGAGCGCAAGAAATTCGAGCTGGACGTGCAGCAGTGGAAAGACCGCGCGAAGAAGTACCGCGACCAGAGCGGCGCGGTCAAGACCAACGAGGCGTACAAAGCCCTTCAACATGAGATTGCCAACGCCGAAGCGGAAGTGGCGAGGGCCGAAGACGCACAGTTGGAAGTGATGATGGCCGGCGAAGAGGCCGAGCGGCGCGTCAGGCACGCCGAAGCGAATCTGAAGGAAGATGAAACAGCGGTCACAAAAGAGAGAAAAGAGATCGAAGCCTTGCAAGCAGAGAAAAAGAAGCAGCTCGAGTCCTTGCTGGCCGAGCGCGAAAGGGCTTTAGCTCCGATTCCAGAGGCACTCCGCGAACTCTACGCGCGCATCGCGAAGCGTCACCATGGCACAGGCGTTGCCGAGGCTCGCGACGGACAATGCCGCGGCTGCGGTATGCGTGTGTTGCCGCATATCCTGCAAGAACTGCGGCGCGATCCAAACGAAGAGATTTACCGTTGCGAATCCTGTGGGCTGATCCTATACACGCTAGAGCCGATTCCGCTTCCGGACCCTGCTTCCGGTTCGGATCGCGCCGCTTCTTCCGCGGCTAACCATTCCTGATGCCACCTCGCCCAAAATCTCCTCGCGCTGCCGCCGCACTGTTCGCAGACTCACCTGCGGAGCAAAAGGCCGCAGCCCCGGCCCATCAAGCCAATATTGATGGCGCCGCGCGCGGGAATCCGGGTCCGGCTTCCTATGGAGTCGTGATTCGCGATGGGCAGGGCGAACTTGTCGCCAAACT
This sequence comes from Candidatus Acidiferrum sp., assembly GCA_049794595.1. Lineage (GTDB taxonomy): Bacteria > Acidobacteriota > Terriglobia > Acidiferrales > UBA7541 > Acidiferrum. The sequence goes on along the minus strand of JBARCY010000231.1, from coordinate 6,698 downwards.
GAAGAAGTATATTGGCCGCATGACGAACAACGTCGCGGAGTACTACGGGCTGATCGCGGCGCTCGATTACGCGGAGTCGCACGGCATCCGCGCGTTGCGTGTCGAGAGCGATTCCGAGCTGATGGTCAAGCAGATGCAAGGGCAATACAAGGTGAAGAGCGAAGATCTGCGCCCCCTGTTCGAGCGCGCGAAGAAGATGTCGATGGGCTTCGAATCCTTCCGGATCGATCACGTCTACCGGGAGCAGAACCGCGAAGCAGACGCACTTGCGAATGAAGCGCTCGATGAAACTTCCGGAGCACCCGCCGCCGGAGGGCCCGCCAAAGCCACGGCGGTTGATGCCAAACCCGGCCCGCGATGGATTCAGGCGCGATTCCGCAGCGGAATTCTCTACCCCCTGGAAGACATCGATCTGCCCGACGGCACCGAAGTACAAATCGTGCTTCGCCCTCTAAAGCGGCCCGCCCCACAAAAATAGCGGTCGGATTTTTCCGAGTTATTTGAGCGAGTACGAACGATAGAGAGTATCGCGCTGCGCGGGGATGAATCCCGCATCGGAAATGATCCGGCGCAGCTCGTTTTCATTGGTGCGGTTTCTCACGCCGGCGGCATACACGACGTTTTCTTCAATGAGGATGCTGCCGACGTCGTCCGCGCCGAACTGCAAACCGACTTGGCAGACTTTAATGCCCGGCGTGAGCCAGCTCGATTGGATGTGGTCGATGTTGTCGAGGTAGAGCCGGCTCACCGCAAGCGTTTTTAAATAATCGACCGCGGTCGTTTCCTGCACTTTTTTCCCAAGCGCTGTGTTTTCCGCCGCGAAAATCCAAGGAATGAACGCCGTAAATCCGCCGGTATCTTCCTGAATGCGGCGCAGCCGCTCGAGATGGTTCACACGGTGACGGAGTTCTTCGCCGCAGCCGAACATCATAGTGGCAGTCGTGCGCAGGCCGAGCGAGTGCGCGATGCGGTGGACTTCCTCCCAATCGTCGCTGGTGCACTTCAGCCTCGCGATCTTTCCGCGAATTTCGTCGTCGAGAATCTCCGCGCCGCCCCCGGGAATGGACTGCAGTCCAGCGTCCATCAACCGCTGGATGGTTTCGCGAACGCTTAGTTCGCTGACCTCCGCGATGCACAAGATTTCGGGCGCGGAAAAACAGTGCAGATGCACTTGCGGGAAGCGCGCCTTCAGCGAGCGCAGCAAGTTTTCGTAATAGCCGATCTGCAAATCCGGGTGCAAGCCGCCTTGCAGCAAGACGCCCGTGCCGCCGAGCTCGAGCATCTCCTCGATTTTCTCGTAGATAGCTTCGAAAGAAAGGATGTACCCGTCCTTTGCGCCGAGCGGCCGGTAAAACGCGCAGAACGAGCAATACTCCGTGCAGAAATTCGTGTAGTTGATGTTGCGGTCGATCTGGTACGTCACGACGCGCGGATCATTTTTCTTCAGCCGCATTTGATGCGCGGCCATGCCGACGCCAACGAGGTCGTCGGATTGCAGCATGTCGAGCGCTTCTTGTTTGGTCAGTCCCACGTCGTTCCTTCGCGTTTCGAACTTTAGATTCTACCGGACCGCCTGCTTAAACTCTAATCGCGGCTTCCAGACGGGCACGGCGTGCCGTGCCCCTACTTTGCTAACGCACGGGCCGCCTCTTTCGCCGCGTTTGCCCATGCAATTTTCTCATTTCTTGGGATCAAGCCCAATTTCGCGGCTTCTTGAAAATACCGTTCGAGGCCACGCCGATTCTCTTCGCTCAGGGAGAAGTCGATGTTGTGACGCAAATAGGATTCGAGAGCCTGCTGTGGCAAATCCAGCTCGCGCGCGGCTTCATGGCTGATGGCCGCAATCTGAGATAGCCCGAACTCTCGTGAAGCCGTGAAATCCGCGAGCACCTCCGGGGTAACAACCTCTGGCCTTGCAGCCCAGATTGCCATCACCGCCGGCAGGCCGGTAAGTTTGCGCCATTCACCGACTACATCGTAGAGATGAAAAATCCCGGCGCCGGTCATTCCCAGCGCGGCCGTTTGGCAGACCGCGCGTCCCTCCGGGCCGACAGTGCTCTGTTTCTCGACGGCGACGGAGACACGCAGCGCCGGGTCGCCGATGATCAACGCCGCGTCCGCCTTTTCTAGCATTGCGCCCAAATCGGGACTGGCCTCAAAGAACTCGGGATCAATTTTCCAGTGTTCGGCCGCGAGAATTCGAGTCAAAGCTTGCGTGCTCCGCGAACTGCGGTCCAGCGCAACGCTGCGCACCTGCTCAATGGGCTTCTTCGAGACAATCAAGAGGCTACGCACGCGATTTTGCGAGGCAATCGCCAAATCTGGCAAAACGACCAACCCCAGGATCCGCTGGTATTCAATCGCTGGAATAATGGCGATATCGGCCGCGCCAGTGCGCAGCGCTTCCGCGCACTGCGACGGCACGGTGAACGACAGATCGTACTTCCCCGCCAGCGACCCGTTCGTGAAGCCCCAAACCAGCGGCGCGGTGTTCAAGTACTGCACAATCGAGATGCGAAGTTTTTGCACGTTTGGAGATGCTCGCGCTTTCGACCAAGTATAGCAGAGAGGATTTTCCCCCGCGCCAGCCGTCTTTTGTTGTAAAACGTTCCTTCCACTCGGAGGCTCCGAACATGCTGAAAGCTTCTCGGTACTCGCTTGCGCTCTGTTCTCTGTTGTTACCCTCGATCTGTCTCGCGGCCGGCCTCGACGCGTCCAAGACGCCAACGATCACCGAGAAAACCGCTGGCGCGGAAAAACTGCCAGGCTATTTCAATCTTTATTGGGACGCCAAGCAAGGCAAGCTTTGGCTGGAAATCAACAAATCGCAATGGGATAAGGAATTCCTTTATCAAAGCAGTCTCCCAGCAGGAATGGGTTCGAACGACATCGGACTCGATCGCGGCCAGCTTGGCAAAACCGCCGTCGTGCGATTCGAGCGCAGCGGGCCCAAAGTCCTGCTCGTCGAGGAGAATCTTGCATATCGCGCGGTGACCAGCGACCCGGATGAACGCCGCACGGTCCGCGACTCCTTCGCCGAATCGGCGCTGTGGGGCTTCACGGTGGCAGCCGAAGAAAACGGTGACGCCCTCGTTGACGCCACCGATTTTTTTCTGCGCGACGCCCACGGCATTCCCGAAACTCTTCGCCGCGAGAAGCAAGGCTCCTACAAACTGGATCCCTCACGCTGCGCCATTTATCTTCCGCGAACCAAGAACTTTCCTCTCAACACGGAAGTCGAAGCCACACTTACTTTCTCTGGCGATGATCCCGGGCCGTGGGTACGCGACGTCACGCCCTCGCCCGAATCCATCACGGTGCGCGAGCATAATTCCTTCGTGCAGCTTCCGCCTCCGGGGTTCAAAGAGCGTGCCTACGACCCGCGCGGCAGCTTTTTCGGGATCGAATACATGGACTACGCGACGCCTGTAAGCGAGCCCATCGTGAAGCGTTATATCGCGCGCCATCGCCTCGAGAAAAAAGATCCCAAGGCCGCCTTGAGCGAACCGGTCAAGCCCATCATTTATTATCTCGACCGAGGCGCGCCGGAGCCCATTCGCTCCGCGCTACTCGAGGGCGCGCGCTGGTGGAACCAGGCATTTGAAGCTGCCGGTTACAAGGACGCGTTCCACGTGGAACTGCTGCCTGAAGGCGCGGACCCTATGGATGTGCGTTACAACGTAATCCAGTGGGTGCATCGTGCAACGCGCGGATGGTCGTACGGCGGAGGCGTCATCGATCCGCGCACCGGGGAAATTATCAAAGGGCACGTCACACTGGGATCGCTCCGCGTCCGGCAGGATTTTCTAATTGCCGAAGGCCTGCTGGCTCCCTACGGAAAGAGCGATTCTGTCTCGCCGGAAACAATGGAGTTGTCGCTTGCTCGCCTCCGCCAGCTTGCCGCGCATGAAGTCGGCCACACGCTGGGGTTGATGCACAACTTTTCGGCGAGCACGGTTAACCGATCGTCGGTGATGGACTATCCGCCGCCTCTCGTAAAATTGTCCGCCGATGGCACACCCGATGTCTCCGACGCGTATACAAAGAGCATTGGCGACTGGGACAAAGTTTCCATCACTTGGGGCTACAGCGACTTTGCGCCCGGCACTGATGAGCACGCCGCGCTCAATAAAATCCTCGACGATGCGTATGGCCGCGGCCTCCGTTACCTCACGGACCAGGATGCCCGCCCCGCCGGCTCTTCCAGCAGTGTTGCTCATCTCTGGGACAGCGGCTCGAATCCTGTGGACGAGCTAAATCGGCTCATGCAGGTTCGCGCAGCAGCATTGCGCCGCTTCGGCGAAAATAATATTCGCCAAGGCGCTCCGCTCGCCACCCTCGAAGACGTCCTCGCGCCCGTTTACATGTTGCACCGCTATCAAGTGGAAGCGGCCAGCAAGCTCGTCGGCGGAATGGACTACACATTCGCCCTGCGCGGAGACGGACAAATTCCCACGGAGATCGTCGTGCCCGCCGAGCAGCGGCGCGCCCTCGCCGCCGTTCTCGCCACGCTCAAGCCGGATGTGCTCGCGCTGCCCGAATCGCTTCTAAAGATCATTCCGCCTCGCCCGCCGGAATATTCCCGCGATCGCGATCTGTTCAAAATTCACACCAGCCCTGCCTTCGACGCTCTGGCTCCCGCGGAATCGGCGGCCCAGCAAACGCTGCAATTTCTGTTTAATCCGGAGCGCGCCGCCCGCCTCATCGAGTTTCACGCGCGCAACGCGGACAATCCCGGCCTCGAGGAAGTGCTCGACGCCGTGCTCAAGGCCACCTGGAAAGCTCCGCATCCCAAGGGTTACAATGGAGAGATTGCCAACACCGTGGACAACGTAGTTCTCTACGATTTAATGGCCCTTTCCGCCAACGACCATGCCAGCGACGAAGTTCGCGCCATCGCATCGCTTAAACTGCACGAACTGAAGGATTGGCTCGGCACATCTGCGGAAACGTCGTCGGTCTTTCCCGACAAAGCGCACGTCTTCTTCGCCACAAGCCAAATCGCTCTGTTCGAAAAAGACCCCAAACAGATCGATCTCACGCCGCCCATCGAGCCGCCCGACGGCCCTCCCATTGGCAGCATGGGTATGATGGATTGCGACTGGGAATTTTGAGTACTTAATCCTTCACCGAGGTCACGGAGGCGCACATTCCTTAACAAGGGTGCGGCGGCGCCCCTTGGATGCCCCTGCCAGCCACCAACAATTCAGGCGAACTTAGCAGACCGATGGAGATTTTGTTCGTCTATGTAGCAAGGGAGGGTCGTCCATGAAATCGCCCATTAGAGTTGTTCTGCTTCTCGTGACCGTGGTCTGCGGATTCTGCGCAGTAGCTGCTCTGGCTGGAGCCCAGGACGCTCCGACTCTGCCGACTCCGCCTGAGCCTTCTTCTATATTTCCACAGGTTCCGCCATTGTCAGAGACTGCTCCTTTGGAGGCATTTGGGCCCGTTCCAGCGGCTCCGGCGACCCCAGCCATGCCTGCGTTTGCGGCTGTTCCCGCCATCCCGCCAAGCCTCCATTCCCGTCAGCTGGGTACGACCGCCACTCGCTAAGCATTTCCGACGGCCAGCATCACCCCATAACCGATTGTTCCGATCTCCATATTCGCTTCGATGATCGCGACGCCATCGTGAAATCAGAAGAGCGCACGCTGACGAAGGCTGATGCGCCCACGCTCCGCGTTCAGCCGCACAAGAACGGTGGCGTTCAGGTGCAAGGCTGGGATAAAGACGTCTATTCGGTGACGGCCTGCAAGGCCGCCACAAATTATGATGGAGACGCCGAGAGCATTCTTTCCCAGATCAAGCTTTCCGTTCAAAATGGCGAGGTTTCGACCAGCGGACCGAGCGATGAGCACGATTGGACCGTCTATCTGCTCATTCGCGCGCCAAAAGCAGCGGTCATCGATTTGGAAACCGCCAATGGTCCCCTTTCTCTGTACGGTGTCGACGGCAAACTGACAGCCCACGCCACAAATGGCCCCATCACCTTGCGTGATTTTTCCGGCGACGCCAATGTCCAGGCTTCGAACGGTCCCATAACCATCATAGGAGGCAGCGGCAGCCTGCGCGTCCACACACAAAATGGTCCGATCTCCATCAATCTGGAAGGCAAAACGTGGAACGGGTCGGGACTGACCGCCGATGCGCAGAATGGTCCGTTGACGCTTTCTGTTCCGGCGGATTATCAGTCCAGCTTCAGCGTGGAATCGCGCAATTACTCTCCGATGAGCTGCCGCGCCAGCATTTGTGAAAATGCGCGGAAGACCTGGGACGACAACAACCGCCGCATCGAATTTGGCGCTTCTCCGGCGATGATCAGGCTTTCGACCGTGAACGGCCCGGTTTCCGTGCAGTCCTCGCGCGAAGAGATGTAGAACAGCCAATTTGTTGCGTGCGCAACCCAAAGTTTGACTAGCTGGCTGAAGCTGATTCACGCATTTCGCCGCGAGTATCCCGCCAGGATGGACGCGCTCCAGTCCTTGCGGATAAGATTCAACGCATGATTCCCGAAGCGCGCGTGGCTCAGGCGGTCACGGAGTTGGAAGCCGTGCGGCTGGCGCGTGAAATTTTCAGTCTCAATGTTTCCGCCAAGGCCCTTCCCGGCGAATACGACGATAATTTTCATCTGTCATCGTCCGACAGCCGCGAATTTGTTTTGAAAGTGATGCATCCTGCGAGGGAACATTCCTTCGTAG
>JBARCY010000230.1:0-2344 GCA_049794595.1 Candidatus Acidiferrum sp. | reverse complement strand
ATCCGTGTCCACCGCCGAGCTGCTAACGTACAAATCCAGCGTGACCGGTCCGGTCACTTCAAAATCTTTCGCGAACGCCGGCGTCGTGAACACCAGCACACCCGAACGCCCCTCCGCCGGCCGTTGGTCTTCCGGCCCGATTCCTGTCGGCAGCGCTCCGCAACAGAGCGGCCCGCCAATCGTCGGCGCCGGATCGCTCGGGTCGTACTCATACGACTCCGGCTTTTCCTCTCCCGGAGACGCCGTGCTCAACGTTCCGTTTCCCCCCAGCCCATTGGCTCCGCTCGTCGAGTGCAAATAGTAATGAGTGTTCTTCGCGCGCGCCAAAGGCCAGTCATCCTCATCGCGCCATTCATTTTTTCCCATCACAAAAATCTTCACCGGCTTTTCGTTTTCCATTCCGTTCGCTTGCCCCTTCAAAATCCAGTCGTACCACCGCAGGGTCATCTCGTCCTGGTCGATCGGCAGCTTCTCTCCAAAATCCACCGCGCCCACTTTTCGGTTGCTCGATCCTCCCGCGTGTCCTCCAACGTAAACCACCAATCTCTGCCCATGCTTCGCGGCTTCCGTTCCGGCTTCTGTTTTCAGCCGCATGTAATTCCGCAGCGTTCCGCCAAGAAAGATGTCGTACCACGCGCCAAAACTCAGCACCGGCACTTGAATATTCGCGTAGTGATCCTCGATCGACCACTGCTTCCAGTACGCGTCGAAACTCGGATGCGCCAGCCAATCCGTAAAGTACGGCGCAATCCCCGCCGCGGAAGGCGCATCCAGCACGGCGTAATGCATCAGCGGCAAAGTCTTCGTTCCGCCCAGCGGGTCGTCATTTTGCTCGACGCGCCGCCGCATCGTGTTCATCGCCAGGCCCGTGCTCCACGATTCGTTGAACCACTGCTCGAACGCCCCGCCCTGATATGTCCATCCGTCGTGATAGTTGGACGCCGTCACCGTAGGACAAATTCCCGCCAGATGCGGCGGCCTCGCGATGGCCGCCAAATACTGCGTCGCGCCCACGTACGACCCGCCGAACATGCCCACTTTTCCGTTCGAGTAAGGCAGCGCCGCCGCCCATTCCACGGTGTCGTAGCCGTCCTGCGATTCGTTCTTGAACACGTACCATTCTCCGTCCGAAGCGAACCGCCCGCGCACGTCCTGCTCGACGACGACGTATCCACGCGCCGCCCCTTTCATTCCAAAACTCGATTCGCCCGTCTTGTCGTAAGGCGTGCGCACCAGCAGCACCGGAAATTTCCCCTCCGCTTTCGGCCGGTAAATATCCGCCCGCAAAATCACGCCATCGCGCATTTTTGCTGGCACATTTCGTTCAACAATCACCTCATAATTTTCCGTCGTCGCCCGCGCCGTTCCAACAGCGACAAACGCTACGATCATCGCCGCGCATGCAATAAACACCGCGATCCCCAGCCGCCCAATCCTGAAGCCATTCCGCGAATTCATTCGCATCGCCGCGCCTCTTTTCTTAACTGCTCTTCCCTGGAGTGCCTAACTCTTCCTCGTTGCGCCTTTTTTCTTTTTACTTGCGCGAATATAGAAATAAATCAAAACCGCAGCGGCTATCAGCCCCAGAACTCCCAGCAGCACTGGATGCGCGTGCTGCAAAATAAAAGGCAACATCTTCCGCCCATACCGCGCCGCCAGGTACGCCAGGATCATATACCTCACAATTCGTCCCAACGTCATCGCGACCAGAAATTTCTTCACGGAATATTGCATTGCTCCGGCGGCCAGCAGAAATGGCACCAGGGGCACCGGGGGCGGCAACAACGCCGGAATTATTATGGCCGCAAATCCCCATCGCTCGAAGATACCGTAGACCCTCTTTAACGTTTTGGCGGAAAACTTGCGCGAGAGCGATTCCTTTCCTCCCTTGCGCGCCAGCCTGTAGGTGACGAATCCCCCGATTACTGAACCGAGCGTGGCCATCAGCGCGTAGTAAACCCACAACCCTGGGTGCCGCGCCGCCAGGACAATCGTCAGCACATCCATGCTGCCCGGGAGAGGAATTACAGAGCTGTCGATCAATCCAAGGGGGATGAAGCCCAAGCCGCCAAGACCGACTATCCAGTGCCTGACGCTATGCGCTACAGACGGCGTTGCGGCAGCGATGAACTGGCGAGTGAGCATGGTCTTCGGAAGTGAGCGCCTATTCTCGCATGCAGATGACGAAGAACATCGAACTGTTTAATCTTTGCCGCGGGAAGCGAGAATGCGCATCAAGCTGTTGACGGTGAGGACGATATTCCGGCATGCACAGTTGCTCTATCATTTTACGACGTGAGCAGCATCCCCGCCGCTGCCGCCGTCATTACGACGAACGTAGCCC
>JBARCY010000229.1:0-12118 GCA_049794595.1 Candidatus Acidiferrum sp. | reverse complement strand
ATCACCACGCCATCGATCTCATACGGCAGCTTTTCGCGCTTCGTGTCCCAGTCATCGCAGTAAGCGGTCACCGCCTCGATCCCATTGCACAACTTCCAATCATCTGAAGCACGGAAACGCAATTGCTTCAGTGCTCCGAGGCTGTCGGAATGCTTCGGAAAAGGCACTTTGCCATCGACGAAAAGGTAGTACGCGAAAAAATCCAGCCGGCGCGCCGCAGTGATCGAGGGATCGAGAACGCGCACGGCTCCGGCCGCGGAATTGCGCGCATTCACAAAAATCTTTCCGCCTGCCAACTCCTGCTGCCGGTTTAGCGCCTCAAACGCCTTGCGCGTCATCAGCACTTCGCCGCGCACCTCGAAATCCGAGGGCAGTCTGGCTTTTTTCAATGCCGTCGCATCGATTTGCAACGGTATCGAGCGAATGGTTTTTACATTAGGCGTCACGTCTTCGCCGGTAGTTCCATCGCCGCGCGTCACGCCGCGCACAAGTTTTCCGCCAGCGTATTGCAACGAAATGCTCAAGCCATCGAATTTGTGCTCGGCAATGTACTCGATCTTCTCCTTGCCAATGGCTTCGCGCACGCGCCGGTCGAAATCGCGCAGCGCATCGTAAGAAAACGCGTTGTCGAGGCTCAGCATCGCCCGCGCGTGGCGCACCGTCTGAAAGCCTTCGCGGGGTGTGCCGCCGACGCGAACCGTCGGCGATTCCGGCGTAATCAACTCCGGATACGATGCTTCGAGCGCCTGCAATTTCTGCATCAACTTGTCGTAAGCCGCGTCCGATATTTCTGGTTCGTCGAGGACGTAATAGCGATATTCGTGGTGCCGAAGCTTCTCGCGAAGCCCTTCGATCTCTTTCTTGATACTCGCAGGCGCGGCTTTAGCCATGAAACCCTCGTGAGAAGGGATAGCTCAATTTCGCCTGACATTATATAGAATGAATACGGCAAGAAACGAACAAGGAGCGCAGCCTGTGGAGTGAGGCAGCTCTGCTGCAGCTTTTCTCAACAACTCGCACCACTCTATTTTTGGAGAGGCTCAATAACTCCGGCCCGAGCCGAGGATGACCACGGAAATCCATAACGCGCTGCTGATTCACAATCCCAACGCTGGAAACGGCGGTCATGCGCGCCGTACCTTGCTCGATGAAGCGCGCCGCATTTTTGCCGCGGGCGGCATCCAAACGGACCTCGCGGAAACCACGAAAGCCGGCGATGCCACCGAGATCGCCCAGCGCGCGAATGACGAACGCCGCCACCTGGTCATCGCGTGTGGAGGCGACGGCACGCTGAACGAAGTCGTGAACGGCCTCGCAGGCCAAGAGAACGGCCATCGCGTCCCGCTCGCACTTCTTCCCGGCGGAACAGCCAATGTGCTCGCCAAGGAGCTGAACCTGCCCTGGGACATTCCCAGCGCGGCGGAAAAACTGGTTCGCGGAGAAGTACGGGAAATCCCTCTGGGGCTTGCCACTCCGCTGAATGAACCGGCAAAGAAAAAGTATTTTCTCAGCGTGGCGGGCGCGGGCGCCGATGGAATGATCGTGTATTCCATCGATCTCGACCTCAAGGCACGCGTCGGCATTCTGGCGTACTGGTGGCAAGGCGCCCGCGAGGCCTTCCGCTACAAATTTCAGCATTTTCGCGTCACGGCCGCAGGCAAGCAAATCGACTCATCGCTCGTGGTAGTAGGCCGCACCAAGAATTATGGCGGCCCATTCAAAATCACCACGGATGCAGATCTCTATGAAGATCAGTTTGAGTTGATGACGCTGACCACGCGAAGCGGCTTGCGTTATCTGAGTTACCTGCCGACGCTTTGGCTGGGAAAACTTCGCGGCACGGCTGGCGTCCACTTTTGGAAAGCGGATCAAGTGCTCTGCGAGCCGCTCGATGAATCCCCTGTTTACGCGCAGGTGGATGGCGAACCGCTCGCTCGTCTCCCCGTGGAATTTAAAATCGTGCCGCGCGCTTTGAAGCTCCTCGTGCCGCGCAACGGCCTCTCCTCGGGAGCGAAAGCCCCCGCGAAGACTTAGCGTGGACCTCGTCACACATGGACTCGCATCGCTCGCCATCGCGCGAGGCTTCTTTCCTCGTGCAGGCAAACTGGCGATGGTCGGCGCTGTCATTGCCGGCTGTATTGCCGATATCGATTGGCTGAGCAGCTATGCTGGTCCATCGACTTTCCTTGCCTGGCACGGCACTTATACGCATTCCATCCTGAGCATTTTTCTCTTCTTGGGGACCATTCCTTCGGTTCCGATCGCCCGATATTATTTAGTACCAGACAACCGCAGCGTCGATTCCAGGCGGACAGCAGCAAAGGTCTGGGGAGGCGTGCTTAGGGTAGCCTTCTGCGCGGCTTTGTTGCATATCGCCATGGACGCCTGCCAATCCGACGGCGTGATGCTTTTCTGGCCATTCAGTTCCCGGCGATTCGCAGCGGACTGGCTTCCCGGTATCGATCCCTGGATTCTCACCATTCTCATCGCTGCGATCGCGATTCCCGAATTGCTCCGTCTCGTCGGTTCCGAAATCGGCGCAAAATCAAAAAAACCGCGCGGGCAAACCGGCGCCCTCATCGGCCTAGCCCTGACACTCGTCTATGTGGGCGCACGCGCAACTCAGCACTCGAATGTAATGGCCTTGCTCGAATCGCGGACGTTTCACGGCGAGACTCCGCGCCGCGTGTGGGCTTACCCGGAATCTCTCTCGCTGCTCACCTGGCACGCAGTCGTCGAAACCGAAAGCGCCCTGGACGAAATCGATGTCAACGCCACTTCCCCCAGCGATTTCGATCCCGACTCCAGCGTGCGCATCTTCAAACCGGAATCTTCTCCCGCGCTCGCGGGTGCGCGAAACGCAAGCGTGGCCAAGCAATTCCTGGCGACTTCGCAAATTCCCAAGGCCAGCGTGGAAAAAACCGAAGCGGGCTACGCCGTAGTCCTGCGCGATTTACGTTATGCCGCGGCGGGCGAGACCAAGCACGAAGTTGCTGCCTACGTCGAGCTCGATCGAAACAACCAGGTCACAATGCAAGAATTGGTTTGGGCCCGTGACTTGCGCCAATAGTCTTCTTGGGCGCTAGTTCTGCTGATCCTGATGCGGTCTATGCCGCAGGATCCAACGCGAGAGTCCGTAGCTTACGCCGACGACCGCGATCGCCAAAACTGTTACTTGCAACTTATGCGCGGCGAGATAGGGCATCGCGTCCGCACCGTACCGTACGGCGAGATAGCCTTCGCCAAAATAGCGAAACAGTCTGGCCAGTGTGACCGCCGACGTGAATCCGAAGACCGGCGCTTCAAAAACTCCCGCGGCGAATACAAATACCTTGAACGGCGTCGGCGGCGGCAGCAGCGCTGCAACCAACATTCCGCCAAAACCGTTGCGTTCGACCCAATGGCGAATTGCAAGAGCGCGCGCTCCAGCTTTTCGATGAAAATAGGCTTCGCCACCCAGGCGCGCCAGGAAGTAAAGCACCACGCAACCCAGCACAGATCCCGCCGCAGCCATCAAGGCGTAGAGCGGCATCCGCGCCGGATGCTGCATGGAAAGCTCAATCAGCAACAAATCGTTGATGATCGGAAACGAGAGCACCGAAGAATCCAGGAAGGAAATGAGGAAGAGGCCGGGAGCTCCCAGTCCGCCCGCAAAGACGACAATTTTTTGCTTCCAGCTGTTGAGAGTTAGGAGCAATCGCCACCCGAGTTTGGAGTGCGGCAGCCCTGCTGCCGCTTTTCTTTCAGCGTCTCGTGCGACCCTGATTTTTGACGAAGCTCAACGGCGCTAAAGCACGGCCATCGCGCGCCTATTGCGAAAACGCCGCGCGGTCAAAGTGGTTCATAAAGATTTGCATCAATGCGGTCCGGTGAAGATTCGGAAGCCGGGGAATCTCGCCAATCACCCTGACGTGTCCAAACCGCTCGATCGTTTCGCGGTTCTCGCGGTTCTGGTCGCCAATTAAAACCACCCCATGTACCGGCAGTTCTGCCGCGTGCAAAGCAGCCAGCGTCAGCAGCGTGTGATTGATCGTTCCAGCACCGCTCCGCGCCGCGAGAATCACCGGAAGCTTGAACTTGACCATCATGTCCAGCATGAATTGTTTTTGATTGATGGGCACCAGCACCCCGCCCATTCCCTCGACGACCAGCCAATCGTTCAACAAACTGGTCGGCAAATTGATTCGCCCCAGATCGATTTCCACGCCCGCCCAGCGCGCGGCCAGATCCGGCGAAACTGGCGGCACAAATTTGTACACCTCATCCAGCGTGCGGTCCGTTCCAATTCCCGCGAGCCGCATCACCGTTACACGGTCCGAACCTTCGAGCGTTCCTGTCTGAATCGGCTTCCAGTAAACCGCATCCAGCGCCGCGCAGAGCAGCGCAGACAGCGTCGTCTTTCCGACGCCGGCATCCGTCCCCGTAATAAAGAAATGATTTCTCACGCGCGTCCCGGTCCCGCGGCTTGATCGTGTTGCCTCCGCGCTGGCTCGTGCAGTAGCGCTGGCGGCACTTCGTGGACCGATCCGGCTTCCCTATTCGTTCGATTGTTTTGAACTGCGACGATGGCCGTCATGCAACGAACGGCCACCAGCGAAAAATCTAAGCTCATGGACCCCCGTCCAAACCGGGATGATTCCTGCTCTAGCGATGCAGGCATGTTACCATCGCTTTGCCATTGTTTCTCTGCTCCGTATTCGTCGCGGTACCGTCCTACTAACCTCCGAATTAGCCCGTTATAATCCTCTGCTCGACCCCCATTTCGCAGCCTCAGAGAGACCTCCGCAAAGTTTGACCCGCCACTCCGCTAAATGTTATAAATCAACGTTTTGTGTTTGCCCGTGCGCGGGCCCTACAGGGAGCTGCCTCGTGCTCTTGCGGTGGCAGATAGGTTGGGCGCGCGTCCTGGAACCCCCGGTCCGGCCGGGGCAACACAAAAGCCAAGTTCCTGTCCTGTCTTGAGGTGGGAGCCTTTTGAAATCCGGCGAGGCACTCCCTCGGCGCTAACCTTATGGTGTTTGGATGTAGTAGTGTGCCGGAAACGAGTGTGCAGGGCCGCAGTTGCCCTGAATCCGATTCTTTTCATGGAGGATTTTTGATGCGCACCTGGCTTTCAAGTGCCTGGTCCCTGGGATTCAGATTCGTAAAGTGGAGCGCCGCAGCCACTCTTCTTACCCTCTTTGCCTCTGCCGCAACTTTAGCTCAAGAAGCCGGCGGCGAAGCCGACTTAAAGGTTCCGGATCTTTCGCAAGTTAGCTTTCTCGGAATCGACGGCCACAAGCTGCTTCTCTTTGGCATCGTCTTCTGCGTCTTTGGCCTCATTTTCGGACTGGCCATTTACAGCCGCCTCAAAAGCATGCCCGTCCACAAGTCGATGCGTGAAATCTCAGAACTCATTTATGAGACATGCAAGACTTACCTCATCACCCAGGGCAAATTCCTCGTTCTGTTGTGGCTGTTCATCGCTGTAGTCATCATTCTTTATTTCGGCGTTCTCGCTCCGGTGCATCCCACGGCGGTCACTCTGCCGATCATTCTCATTTTCAGCGTCATCGGCATGGCGGGAAGCTACGGCGTGGCCTGGTTCGGCATTCGCGTAAACACGTTCGCCAATTCGCGAACCGCTTTTGCTTCTCTGCGCGGCAAGCCTTATCCGATCTATCACACGCCGCTGGAAGCCGGCATGAGCATCGGCATGATGCTTGTCAGCGTCGAACTGATCATGATGCTCATCATCCTGCTCTTTATCCCTGGCGATTATTCCGGGCCATGCTTCATCGGCTTCGCCATCGGTGAATCGCTTGGCGCGGCGGTGTTGCGCATTGCGGGCGGGATCTTCACGAAAATCGCCGATATCGGGTCCGACCTGATGAAGATCGTCTTCAAGATTAAGGAAGATGACGCGCGCAATCCTGGCGTCATCGCCGATTGCACCGGGGATAACGCAGGCGATTCTGTTGGCCCCAGCGCCGACGGCTTTGAGACCTACGGCGTGACCGGAGTTGCACTCATCACTTTCATTCTTCTTGGTGTGAAAGATCCAAAGGTCCAGGTGCAGTTGCTCGTGTGGATCTTCGTCATGCGTATCATGATGCTCATCGCCAGCGGCGTGGCCTATTTCCTCAACGGCTTCATCGCCAAAGCAAAATACGGAACTGCGGACAAGATGAATTACGAAGCGCCGCTGACCTCGCTTGTCTGGATCACCTCTCTCGTTTCGATCGCGCTGACCTTTGTGGTCTCTTACTATATTATTCCCACCCTTGGCAGCGATTCCTCTCAGTGGTGGAAGCTGGCCACGATCATTTCCTGCGGCACGCTGGCAGGCGCCATCATTCCGGAGCTGGTGAAAGTGTTCACCTCGACGGAGTCACGCCACGTCAAGGAAGTCGTCTCCTCGGCGGAAGAGGGCGGCGCATCGCTCGGCATTCTCTCCGGGTTTGTCGCCGGCAATTTCTCCGCCTATTACATCGGTTTGGCAATGGTCGTCCTCATGTCCATCGGCTACCTCATCAGCAACCTCAGCCTTGGGGCCATGATGCTCGCGCCGGCCGTGTTTGCTTTCGGCCTGGTGGCTTTCGGCTTCCTCGGCATGGGGCCGGTAACGATTGCCGTCGATTCTTACGGCCCTGTCACGGACAACGCTCAATCCGTTTACGAACTTTCGTTGATCGAGCACGTGCCCGGCATCCAGCAGGAATTGAAGAAAGACTACAACATCGACGTGAACTTCGAGCGCGCCAAGGAAATGCTGGAAGCTAACGACGGCGCGGGCAACACGTTTAAAGCCACCGCCAAGCCGGTGCTTATCGGCACGGCGGTCGTCGGCGCGACTACGATGATTTTCTCGATCATCATGGCGCTCACCCACGGCCTTACGGAAGACGTCAACAATCTTTCGCTCCTCCACGCACCTTTCGTTCTCGGCCTTGTCACCGGGGGCGCCATGATCTACTGGTTCACCGGCGCCAGCACTCAGGCGGTAACTACCGGCGCCTACCGCGCGGTCGAATTCATCAAGGCCAACATCAAGCTGGAGGGCGTTGAAAAAGCCAGCGTTGAAGACAGCAAAAAGGTCGTCGAAATCTGCACCAAGTACGCGCAGAAGGGCATGCTCAACATTTTCATCGCCGTGTTCTTCGCTACGCTGGCCTTCGCTTTCGTCGAACCCTTCTTCTTCATCGGCTACCTTTTCTCCATCGCCATCTTCGGCTTGTACCAGGCCATCTTCATGGCCAATGCCGGCGGCGCGTGGGATAACGCCAAGAAAATCGTCGAAGTCGAGCTCAAGCAGAAAGGCACGCCGCTCCACGACGCTACGGTCATCGGCGACACGGTAGGCGATCCTTTCAAGGACACTTCCTCTGTTGCCCTCAACCCTGTGATCAAGTTCACAACGCTCTTCGGCTTGCTCGCCGTCGAGCTCGCCGTGCAGCTCACCGCCAGCCAGGGTAACGGTTTAACGCACATCCTGGCAGCCGCCTTCTTCATCGTTTCCTTTTACTTCGTCTACCGCTCGTTCTACGGCATGCGCATCCGCGGCTCCGCCGCCTAGACGCGCCCATGGAGTGCGGCAGCTCTGCTGCCGCTTTTCTTGGTCCGTCGCCTGTGCGCCAAAAAAGCGGGAGCAGAGCTCCCGCACTCCACAAACTCTTTTATCGTATCGGGAGCACATCGAATTCATCGGGAACATTCACGCTGTTGGAAGGAAACGCCATCACCGTCTGATAAAATGATCGAGAAGCGCTCCGTTGAAACCATCCCGCGGAACACCACGGGTATGCGCTCGGCTCTCGAACCAACCCGTGCCGGACAGCGTTCATGTGAACATAGTTCAGGCGCGCCAAGTACGACTTCTGGTAAGTCAGCAGCGTATCCCAATACTGATACCAAACCGCTCTGCCAGGAGCGCCATCCCTCAAATTGATTTCCTTCGCCGACACCGAGTGCAGATGCCGCACCAACCGCCGCAAGGTGCCCGGCTGGCCCGACTCTGCAACAAAGTGGTAATGATTCGAGAAGACTGCCCAGGCTTGGAGTTTCCATCCGTACTGGTTTGAGAGTGCCAGGAGAGCCTTGGTCAAATAGGTCAAGCGCTCTGCGTCATGAAAGTGATTCGCTCTCTCGTACGTTCCTGCCGTGACGACATAAGTCCCCGCTTCGCGCAGCCGGTGAACAGGCGCATGCGGCCAGTCCGGAGTCTCGTTTTCCAAGTCCATCTGCATCTCCAAGGGCCGCAAGTATACTTATTATTTATCATAATTTGTATATTATATGGAGTGCGGCAGCTCTGCTGCCGCTTTTCTTGGTCCGTCGCCTGTGCGCCAAAAAAGCGGGAGCAGAGCTCCCGCACTCCAAACGCCGGCCCGGCAAATTTTGTCCTATGGTGTATTTGGCGGCGAATCGGAGTTAGAATCCTCGCGCATCAGAGTCGAGGACAAAACATGAAAACAACTCATCTCACTTTATTGGCAGCCGCCGTGATAGCTGTAAGCCCGTGCATTTTGCTGGGACAAGTCGACACGCGGTGGAAGATTCACGATCTCAATCGTCCGGTTCCCCCGGTCATCGATCCAGGCAGTTCCAGCACCCAAGCTGAGCCGGGACGCCCGCCTTCGGACGCAACGATTCTCTTTGACGGAAAAGATCTCTCGAAGTGGCAGCAGGACGACGGCAGCGCGGCAAAGTGGAAAATCGAGAATGGCTACGTCGAAGTCGTGCCGAAAACGGGCGAACTACGTACGAAAGAAACCTTCGGCGATTGCCAATTGCACGTTGAGTTTCGCGAGCCTACGCCTCCCCACGGCGAGAGCCAGGAGCGCGGCAACAGCGGCGTTTTCCTGATGGGCCTCTACGAGGTTCAGGTTCTCGATTCCTACGAAAACAAAACTTACGCCGATGGCCAAGCTTCGGCGATCTATGGCCAGTATCCTCCACAGGTCAACGCTGCCCGTCCGCCGGGCGAATGGCAATGGTATGACATTGTTTTCCACGGCCCGCGCTTCGATGCCAGCGGCAAACTGCTCCGCAAGGCGCGCTTCACGGTATTTCACAATGGTGTCCTTGTGCAAGACAACGTCGAGCCAACAGGCCCGACCGCGCACGGCGAGCGCCCACCTTACAAGCCGACTCCGGAGAAGCTGCCGCTCGCTCTCCAGGATCACGGCAATCCTGTGCGCTTTCGAAATATCTGGATTCGCGAATTGAAGACCGGCAAGTGATCTCCGTTGCGGCCAAAGGCTCGGCCGCATGGGCCTGATTTCATGGCGCCGTTCATTCGACCCTCGAGGCGTGCTCCTTGAGTTTTGTCGGAAAGGCGGTGGTCTCAGTTTCCGATTATCCGATTCAACCTCAGAGGGCTTCGAAAACCTGGCCGCCGAACAAATCGGGGGGCCGAGGATCGTTTCCGGTTTGCCGACCACCGTCCCACAATTGTTGAATAAATTGGGATGAGGCTCGCTTCCCGCGGTACCTTTGCTCCAATTTAAATCCGGACTGAACAACAGGAGAAAGCAATGGGGACCCTGATCCAGGACTCTCGTCACGCTCTGCGGATGCTTACAAAGGCACCCGGATTTACGGCGGTGGCAGTGCTAACGCTGGCACTGGGAATTGGGGCAAGCACGGCTTCATTTGGCGTGGTCAACGCGCTTGTACTTCGCGAGTTGCCGGTGCTCGATCCGGGGCGACTGGTCGGTTTTTACACGACACACCGAAACGGACAGTGGGCTGGCATAACGGTTTTGCAGTTAAGAGAACTTGAGCGGCAGCAGAGGGTCTTCACAGGCATCTTCGGGCGATCATACCCCGACAATTCCAATGTGGAAGACCATGGAGACATCTGGCCGATCAATTTGGGCAAGGTGACGGGACAATATTACTCAGTGCTGGGCGTAAGACCGGCACTCGGTCGCCTGATTACGCCGGACGACGCTGGTATTTCACACGGCTCTCCTTCTGCGGTCGCTGTCATCGGCTACAATTTTTGGCAGCGACGGTACGGCGGGAAGCAAGCTGTTCTCGGTAAGACAATCCTTATCGCAAAAAAACCATTCACGATAATCGGCGTGACGCCCAAAGGCTTCTTCGGCGAGCAAGTTGGTTTTGCACTGGACGTAACCATACCAATTACAGAAACGCCAGGGGCGCAGACAAATTTTCCTCACGGCCCTTGGTGCCAGTATGGGGTAGGAAGGTTGCGCGATGGATTAAGCCTGGAACAGGCGCGCGCGGAACTGGGCGCAATTTGGCCGACAGTTCGGGCCGCTGCGATTCCCTCCGGTTTGACTCCTGCGGAGTTCTCTGAGGTACGAGCGGAGCGGCTTCGGATTGAAGCATACCCCAGGAACGGTTATTCATACTTGCGTGATCAATTTTCGAAGCCTCTTTATGTACTGGTGGGAATTTCGGGACTCACACTTCTGATTGCTTGTGTCAACCTGGCCGTGCTTATGTTGGCGCACTCTTCGGCCCGACGGCGTGAGCTGTCAATCCGCTTAGCCCTTGGCGCAAGCCGCTGGCGAGTTATGCGCCAAGTGCTTACCGAAAGCTTGATGATCTCGATTTCCGGCGCTGTACTAGGGATGGGACTGGCAGCTTGGGCCAGTAGGTGGCTCGTTTCTTTCTGGAGGCACATTCCGTTCAATCCACCGACAGTCATCGATTTGTCGCCAGACCTCCGTGTGCTGCTCTTCGCCGCGGCCGCAGCGACTCTGACCGGAATACTCTTCGGCCTCGCACCAGCGTGGCACGGGTCCCGCGGCGCACCCGTGGAAACCCTGCGGGAGAATTCACACGCAGGCGGCAGAATTACGAGGCAGGTGGGCAAAATCCTTATTACCGCGCAAGTTGCCCTTTCTCTAGTGCTCGTCGGGGCAGGCGGATTGCTCGTTAGAAGTTTGGGAAAGATTCGCGACATTCGCCCTGGCTTTGACTACCACGCAGTTGCCGTCCTGCAATTGCAAGGGGACGAGGGAGGTAACCAGGATTATGGGGACGCTTACTACCAAAACTTGATTCGTCAACTTTCCGAATTGCCAGGCGTGCAGTCGGTCGCTCTTTCGCAAATGGTTCCCGGTGCGGGTTTCGGGGGCACGGAGGCGGTCGGAAGAAGTGAGCCAGGGAACGCTGCGAGCTTGGATGCGGATTCTCTAGTTGTTTCGCCCGAGTATTTCCAAACGCTTAACATTCCGCTCGTGCAAGGGCGAGATTTTAAGTGGCAGGACAACAAACGCGCACCACGTGTTGCGGTCATCAGCAAAACTCTTGCTCAACGGCTTTTCCCGGGGCGTGACTCCGTTGGTCAGCTCATCCTGTTCGGCGATCAAACGGAACGGCAGAACGTCCAGGTAGTAGGCGTGGTCAACGACGCCCGGGTGAAGGATATTCGTACACCATCCAGGTTCGCAGTGTACACGCCGTTTCTGCAAGAACCGAAGTACTGGACTAACGTTGAAATTCGAGCGGCGGGTCCTGCTGGCCCGTTGCTTGAGGCCGCGGAGCGCCGCGCCGAGGCACTCGGAAAACAATATCTGTTCAATGCAGAAACGCTGGAAGGCGTAATTGACGGTGCGATCGCAAATGAACGAGCGATGGCGCTCGTTTCGGGATTCTTCTCGGCGCTTGCGCTTTTGATAGCGGTAATCGGACTAGAGGGTTTGATGTCGTACACGGTAACGCAGCGGACGCGCGAGATCGGTGTGCGTATGGCCCTTGGTGCTCGGCGGGCAGATGTGCTGCGCATGGTGATAAGCGAAGGAGGCGTGCTGGCACTTGGAGGAATTGCATTAGGGATTGTCGGAGCCCTAGCAGCCGGAAGATTGTTGCAGACTTTTTTGTTTGGGATTAAACCGACAGACCCAGTAACGCTTGCATCCGTCTCATTTCTGCTAGCCTCGGTTGCATTGGCTGCCTGTTACATTCCAGCTCGACGGGCGATGGGCGTCGATCCGATGGTGTCGTTGAGGTACGAATAACCCATCGCGCGAGCGGCGAAATTGTCCCCGGTTTAGTTGAAAGCAGCGACTCTGGGAGGACTGCACGTTACGCGACCTGGACCTGCTGAGTCAACGACGGGTTCAGTTTACTCTGCAAGAGTTCCAGTTCTCGGTAGCCTTTC
>JBARCY010000228.1:0-18803 GCA_049794595.1 Candidatus Acidiferrum sp. | reverse complement strand
GTGCAAACATCGCGAACCTGCAGCTTTCGCGCGGCTCTGTCCGCACTCGCGAATTCGCCTTGCGCTCTGCTCTAGGCGCCGCGCGCTGTCGCCTCGCGCGGCAACTCCTAACGGAGAGCATGCTTCTGTCAGCCATGGGAGGGCTCGTCGGGCTGATCGGCGGATTCTGGGGCGTAGTGTTTTTTCGTTCTTTTGTGCCCCGCGGCCTGCTAAACATCCAAGATGTGCACATGGACGCCGTCGCACTGGCGTTTACGATCGCTGTCTTTGCCTTGGCCGGCGCCATCTCCGGTTTCGCGCCGATGTCGGCTCTTTTCCACCCAAACCTCAACGACGCTATCCAAACGGGTCGCGGGCAAGTCACCGCGTCACGGAACAACACATTCCTGCGAAATCTGCTCGCCATCGCGGAAGTTGCCGCCGCCGTGGTTTTGCTGGTCGCTGCGGGTCTGCTGCTGAGAAGCTTTCTTCGCCTGACGAACGTGAGCGCCGGATTCGACCCCCACAATCTTCTAACCGCTCAAATTTTCCTTCCGGACGATAAGTACTCCACCGACCCACAGCAAGCGGCCTTTTCGGCGCAGCTTCTCGACCACATCAGCGTCCTTCCCGGAGTTCGCGCCGCGAGCCTTTCCACCAGCCTTCCAAACACCCTGTCCAGTGAAATGCACGTCGCAATCGAGAGCGGCCCGGTTCCCGCGTTGAACGATCCCACGGCGTCCGTTCCGCTCGACTCGGTGAGCGACGGCTATTTTCGTACCCTCGGAATTCCCATCCTCTCGGGCCGTGGATTCGACAGCCGGGACGGGCCGAACACGGCCAACGTCGCAGTTGTGAACCAGGAGCTCGTTCGCCATTTTTTTCGGCATGGCGAAAATCCCATCGGCAAGCGCATCCTCATCGCGGCTGGGACCCCCGACCAGGCGGCGGTCTCCATCGTCGGTGTGTCTGCTGCTATTCGGCGTGTGGGGCCCGGCGACAAACTGTTGCCCCAAATCTTCCTGCCGTTTGCGCAATCGCCGAGCACCGAGATAATGGTTTTGCTCCGCACCGCGTCCGATCCACGCCCGGTTGTTTCCGCGCTCCGCTCGCAGGTGCTGGCCATCGATAAGGAACTGCCGCTCTCCGATGTTGCCACGATGGACGATTTGCTCGCCGGGGAAACTTCTGGCCAGCGTTTCGAGACGGCGGCCGTCGGTCTGTTCGCAGCGTTAGCATTGATGCTTGCTGGCGTCGGAATCTACGGCGTGATTTCCTACGCTGCCAGTCAGCGCACGCATGAAATCGGTATCCGTATGGCGCTCGGTGCTGAACCAATGCAAGTGCTTAGAATGATTTTCGGGCAGGGTTTCGTCATTATACTGGCCGGTGTTCTCGCCGGACTCTTAGCTGCGGCCGGGATGGCGAAACTCCTGCAGAATTTCTTGATCGGCGTGAAAGCGCTCGATCCGCTTACGTACTCGGGCGCTTCATTTCTTCTCGGGCTTGTTGCTCTCGCCGCGTGTTATATCCCGGCGCTAAGGGCGATGAGGGTTGATCCCATGGTCGCGCTCAGGCACGAGTAGGTCAGGCAAGAAAAGCGGGTTACTCTTAACATAGATAATCCATCGCGAGCAGCTGAATTTGGTAGCGCTAACGGGATTCGAACCCGTGTTTCCGCCTTGAGAGGGCGATGTCCTAGACACCTAGACGATAGCGCCGGAGAAATGTGGGTGAAGTCGGATGAGCTTTGCACGCCACAAGTAGTCTTGTCATTTTCGCATGGTCCACAGGCACGAGCAAGCAATCGTCTTTGCGTTCCGCTGGAAGAGAGCGGAGCCAGGCAAACGTGGAGTAGGACTGGAAGGGTACGAAATTAGTATTTCGCGGGGCTGTCTTCCGACGCGATTCGTTCCATCTGTTCCGCGGGTAATAGCGGCCGCAGCGAAAAAAATTTATGCCGGCACGGAGAGCATCTCATCGCTGGCAGGCCCAGCATGCGCCCCAGCAACGACGTTATTCCTGGGACTTTGTCGGGGGAGATGCGCTGCAGCTCAAGGTTGCCGCAAATCCCGCAGCGAGCATAAGCAAGATGTCGAAGTGAGATAACTCGCGCGTGAAAGCGCGTCTCACAGACATTGCAACGCCACGGAATGACACCCGCAGCACTGAACAAGTAATCGTAGGCAGACCGCCTCCTCGATCGCCGGCAGTCTGCCGCTTGACACGCTGGGCAGTTCATCGAAAGATTCCGAGGTCCCCTGCGCAGAGCATAGGGGAAGACCCTTGTTTCGGCAATAGGCAGTCACTTCGAAGTTAACCTAGAATGGGAGCCATCATGGCGGACTATACATCGGACCATGCACGCGCGGGGATTCAAACCAAATTGCCGAAACTGGATACCTGGCCTAACCAGTTTCCGGGTTATGTGATCACTACGCGCTTTCCCGAATACACTTCCGTTTGTCCAAAAACCGGCCTGCCAGACTACGGCACCATCACCATCCAATATATGCCGCGCAAAGACTGCCTCGAGCTGAAAGCGCTCAAGATGTACTTGCTCGCGTACCGCGATCTGGGCATCTTCTACGAAAACGCCGTAAACAAGATTCTCCATGATATTGTCGAAGCCGTTCGTCCAGACTGGTGTGTGGTCCGCGGCGAGTTCACGCCTCGCGGCGGTTTGACCACTTCGATCTTCGCTCGCTGGCCGCAGCTCCCTTCTGGCCGCAAGGGCGGCGGCAAAGCCCCCGCGCGGCGAAGGCCTTCCCGCTGACCACGCCATAGACACGGCGGCGGTTGCAGTAGATAATTTCAAACGGCATCCGGTACCCAGGCTGGAGCCATGACCGAGGAGGGGGAATGAGCATTTCTCCAAATGTGCCGAGTCCAGAGGAATCCTATCGCTACGAATCCACGGGGACGCCGCGCTGGATCGCAGTGCTTTTCGTCGTGCTCTTTGTGGCCGTAGCAGCTCTCGGCTATGTGGGCTATTCGGGTGTGTCGCGTCTCGATCAAAGTCTTGCCAAAGAGCAGGACAATAACAAGGTCTTGGCCGCGCAGCTCGAGCAAGCGAATGCGCGGCTGGCCGATCTGAAGGGCCACATCGAAGTCACGGAACAAAAAATGGGCATGACCGTCTCCGAACTGGCTCAGGCCAAGAGCCGCGCCGAAGCCATCCGCAAAGAGCAGGTTGATTCGGACCAGAAGCTCACCGCGCAATTGTCCCAGGTGAAAAAGGAAAGCCAGGAACAAATTGGCGCGGTTGCCACTGAAGTCGGCGGCGCGAAAAAAGACCTCGAGGCCACCAAGAGCGATCTCGAAGTCACCAAGGGCAAACTTGAGCGCGTTACCGGTGACGAGGGCGTGATGAGCGGCCTGATCGCGCGCAACCACGACGACCTCGAAGAGTTGAGGCGCCGCGGCGACCGCAACTACTACGAATTCAGCCTCACGAAATCAAAGCACGGCCAAAAAGTCGGGCCGATCCAGCTCACTCTCACCAAGACGGACCCCAAGAAATCCAAATACACCGTGACCGTTCTGGTAGACGACCGCAGCATCGAAAAAAAGGACAAAACCGCTGGCGAGCCCGTCCAGTTCTACGTCAAAGGAGCATCTCGCATGGCTCCTTACGAAATCGTGGTTTTCGATGTCACCAAGAATCAGGCCACCGGATACCTGTCCACTCCGAAGGACGCCGGCTCGAGCGCCGCTCCCGCTGCGGCCGCTCCGGCAGCAGCTCCGACCAAACCTTAGCAACCTGGCCAGGCATTCGGTCGGTCTCAATTAGATTCGAAAGCCCTGTTCGGCGTTCTGGAAACTTAGCGCTGGACGGGGCTTCTGTCTCTTTTGCCTCCGGGCTACCATTCAAATTTCCGTCATGTCTCGCGTCCTTCAGCACCGCGCCGCCATTGTTTGCGTCTGCGCCGCAGCCCTGGCCCCGCACGCTTTCCCGCAGCAGCCTGCTCGACCCGCTCCCGACATTCGCGTCAGTGTTGACCGCGTCAACGTCGGCGTCCTCGTCACCGACTCTCAGGGGCAATTCATCGGAGGCCTTCGCCGTGAAGATTTCCACGTTTTCGACGACGGCGTCGAGCAGCCCATCTCGGATTTTCTCAGCGTTGACGAGCCCGCCCAGGTTCTTCTTCTGATCGAAGCCGGCCCCGCCGTCTATCTTCTCCAAGGCGGCCACCTTCAAGCTGTCCACGCGCTCCTCGACGGTCTCGCTCCGAGCGATCGCGTCGCCATCGCTCGCTACAATGAAACTGCCGAGCCCATTCTCAGTTTCACCCCGGACAAACCCTTCGCCGCCAGCGCTCTGGATCAGTTGCATTTCAATCTCGGTTTCGGCCAGCTGAATCTCGCCTCCAGCCTCGATACCGCTCTGAATTGGCTCGCGAGCGTGCCGGGTAAAAAATCGCTCGTCCTACTCTCTACCGGAATCGATACTTCTCCTCCGGCCGCCATCCATAATCTTCTGGCTCGTCTAGAATCCACCGACGTGCGTGTCCTTGCTGTCTCGCTGGGCGCCGAGCTGCGCGTTCCCCAGCCCGCCGAGAAAAAACGTTCCAAGAAAACTCCGCCCACTCCGGATAAAGCACAGGCAGTCAACGACGCTCTCGCGCAAGCCGATGAAGAGCTAAAAACCATCGCGCAGGCCAATGGAGGCCGCGCCTTCTTCCCCGCAACCACCAAGGATTTCAACGAAGTTTTCATGCAAATCGCTCAATTCGTCCGCCACGAATACAATCTGGCCTTCGTTCCACCTGTGCATGACGGAAAAATGCACGCAATCGACGTTCGGCTCACGGATTCCTCAGCCCCGAACACTGCACGCATACCCGCAAGCGCTCCGTCCGCTTCGGCGTACCGCATCGACCATCGGCAAGCTTACATCGCCCCACCAGCGGACCATCAGTAGCAAACGAGTTCGTAAGTGTTTTCTATTTTTGTGGAACGCTCTGAGGTTTAGAAATCCAGAAGAAACATCAGTCGAATTGTTTCAACGTCTTCGCCATTTCCGTCAACTTCTCATTCATCAAGCCAAGCACCGTTCCTGTCTCAAAGGTGCCGTCGCCATTGCGGTGCCCGGCCGCGGACTTCGTCAAAATTTCAATGCCCTGCTCCACTCTCCTCACTGGCCAGATATGAAACTTCCCCGCCGCCACCGCATCCATCACATCCTCGCGCAGCATCAAGTCCTCGACGTTCGATTCCGGCATCAACACGCCTTGCGTCCCCGTCAATCCTTTAATCCGGCACACATCAAAAAAGCCCTCAATCTTCTCGTTGATTCCGCCAATCGCTTGAATGTCTCCCTGCTGATTCATCGAACCCGTCACCGCAATATCCTGCCGCAACGGGATGCCGGATAGTGCCGAAGCCAGCGCATAAATTTCAGTCGAGCTCGCGCTGTCTCCATCCACTCCCGAATACGACTGTTCGAAGCAGATGCTCGCCGCCAGCGACAGCGGCTTGTCCTGCGCAAATAAGCTCCGCAAGTAACCCGAAATGATGTGCACGCCCTTGTCGTGGAAACGCCCGCTCAAATTCGCTTCGCGTTCGATGTTGATGATTCCCGCTTTGCCAAGCGCCGCCGACGCCGTGATCCTCACCGGCTTCCCAAACGAATACCCGCCAATCTCCAGCACGCTCAACCCGTTCACCTGCCCGACGCGCTCCCCGCTCACGTCCACCAGCAACGTTCCCTCTTCGATCATCTCGCGGATGCGCGTCTCGATCAGGTTGTGCCGCTCCATCTTCGAAGCCAAAGCGTCCCGAACGTGCGCCGCGCGCACCACTCTCTCGCCCGCCGCCGCTGCCGCGTAGTGCGCCTCACGCGCCAGATCCGCAATATCCACAAATCGCGCCGTCACTTTATTCCGCCGTCCCGCCTTGCGCACGCCATATTCCAGCATCGCCGCAAACGCACCGCGGTCGAACGGGTAAAGCCCTTCCTTCTCCGAAAGCGTGCGCAATCGCCCCGCGTATTCTGCGATCACGCCGTCGCTCATCGGCATCTCTTCGTCAAACTCCACGCGCACCTTGAAAATTTTCTGAAAATCCTCTTCATACTCGTACAGCATTTCGTAGAGTTGCCGGTCTCCGATCAAAATCACCTTTACATTAATCTCCACCGCTTCCGGCTTCAGTGCGCTTCCGCCAAACGGATAAAACATTTCCAGCGGCTGAATTTCCAGCCGGTTGTGATTCAGAGTCCGTTTCAGCGCCCTCCAAACTCCCACCTCCGAAAGCGCCTCGAGCGAATACATAATCAAAAAGCCGCCATCCGCCCGCAGCAAAGAGCCGCCGCGCAAATCCATAAAGTCGCTCGTCCACCCGCCCCGCGTGTCATAAGCCCGTTGAATCGTGCCGAACAAATTCGCATACGTAGGCGTCGTCTCAAAGATTACCGGCGAAGCTTCATCATCGCTGTGCGCCAAAATCACATTCACGCCATAAACACGGAATGGATCGCGCTCCGGCCCGCCCGGTCCAGGCATTTTCGGCAACCCGTCAGGCGTCTCGCCTTCTTGCTCCCCTTCTCCTTCGCGCTCCTTAAACGGATCGAGGTTATCCAGCAGGTGATGCCGCACCTCCTCGAGATACTCCGCGACATTCGCTCCTGGATATTTTTCCTTCAGCTCTTCAATCACTCCATCTACCAGCACCGACGCCGCTTCCTGTTCCAGATAACTCAGCTCGCTAGCCAGCTCACGCGACAAAGTCAGCGTCTTCCGGTAAACCACCGTAAATTCCTGCCGGAACTGCTCGTACTTCCTCTCAATATCTTCCGCCAACGGCGATTCGAGCTTCCCCTCGTGCACCATCTTCGAAATGTCTTCGATAGGCACCATCTGCCCTTCGAGCACTGGAAAAATCTCCGGCAACGCCACCGC
Organism: Candidatus Acidiferrum sp.; assembly: GCA_049794595.1. GTDB lineage: Bacteria > Acidobacteriota > Terriglobia > Acidiferrales > UBA7541 > Acidiferrum. The sequence goes on along the minus strand of JBARCY010000228.1, from coordinate 11,922 downwards.
GCCCACTTGCATGTGCCCCAGCGCAAACTGCTCCCGCGCGATTCGCCGCGTGAAATCGTCCATCAGCTCTTTTTCCCGCACCGTGAATCGCTCGACAATCCGCCCCTTTTGTCTCTGGAATGGCTCGCCTTCAAACACCTGCGGAATTCTCCGGCGCAGAAAATCAATCCCCGCTTGCATATCCTTTTTGAAGGAGTTGGCGTGCCCGCGCGGAAGCGAAAGCAGCCGCGGCCGGTCGGTAATCTTGAAATTGTTGACGTAGCAACGGTCCAGGGATGGCTTCGTCAGCGGGTGCAAGTCCTCGATCATCTTGGCGATGGTCCCGCCGCGGCTCGTTCCCGCCAGCCCGCACACAAATACGTTGTACCCCGGCGCCGACAACTCCACGCCCATCTTCAGCGCCCGCAGCGCACGTTCTTGTCCGATGAACCCTTCGCGCAGTTCCGCCTGCGCCGTCGTTTCAAACGGTATGCGCGGAAGCTCGCACCGCCACCGCAGCTTCGTCGGTGCCAGCTCCACAGGAGTTGCAGCGGTCTTTAAGCTATTGGAACTCATCCGAGCCGGGTACTCTAGCACAGCCATGCCACGCAGACTGTAGTTTCCCCGTCACCGTTTCCCAACGTGAAATCCTTGCTCCCGGAGTGGCCGGACGGCCTCCATTCCAGCACATTCCCTTCTCAGTTTGGATGGGGACCTCCGGCAGCTCTCACCCGCTATTCGCCGCCAATTCGTCGCGGTGCTCCATGTACACTCGGAACACGCCCATCGCCGCCGCCACGATCGTCGGCCCGGCTACCAGCCCCAGCAAACCGAACGCCTCCAATCCTCCCAATACTCCAATAAACAAGAGCAGCTCATTCAACCGCGTACGGTTCCGCAAGAGCATGGGCCGCACGATATTGTCCGCGACCGTGGACACCCCTCCGCAAATCGCCAAAACCAGCAATGCCTTTCCCCAGTGTCCGGTGACCCCGAGCCAAAGCACTGCGGGTCCCCAAATCAACGCCGAACCCACCACCGGCACCAGCGAAAAGAACGCGATCAGCACACCCCAAAAAACCGGCGTCGAAATCCCCGCAAGCTCAAACGACACCCCTCCCAATACCCCCTGAATCACCGCAACAACCAAGCCCACCTCCACGCTCGCGAAAATCAGTTCCTTCGATTCTTGCACCATGTCCGTCTGGATCTCTTCATCAAACGGCAGGAGATGCCTCGCGGCATGCACGATCGATTCGCCATCCCGGAACATGAAGAACAGCGCAAAAATCATAATGAACAAATCCACGAAGAAGCTCACCAGATTTTTCAGCAGCCCTGTGAATTTTGATCCCAGAAAGGCCGCAATTTTTTCCGCAGCCTGCTGTAAGGGAGCCGACACGTCCAATGATTGCCAGGATGCGGGCAGCCTTGTGCGAATCCATTCTTCGGCTCTCACTGTCAGCCCTTCGCTCGGGCCCTGACCATGCACCGCCAGCGCGTTCTGCAGCCGGGCCGTAGCGTCCAGCGCTTCCCGCGCCGTGAAGACCAGCACCACCAGCGCCGGCACAATCAGCAGTAATGTCACCCCCAGCGTGCTCGTCAACGCCGCGCCAGTCGGCTTCATATCTTTCAACAATTTCTCGTGCAGCGGATAAAAGAAAATCGCCAGCACCGCCGACCACGCCAGTGGCACCAGGAACGGCTCGACGATCAGGAACACGAAATACCCCAAAAGCAGAATCGCTCCGTACGAAAGTACGGTAGTCAACTGGCTACTCGTCGTAGTGTTCGGTGGCGTGATGGATTTCATGCGCGGTATATAATCTCTTAGATCCTTGCGAGTCAGATCGCTCTGGGACTACTGAGCAAACCAACTATGGCGTCGAACTCCATTCCCCTATCTTCCTATCAAATTCGACTCCTTGCTGTACTTGCTTTGATCAATTTTGTCAACTTCGCCGACCGCCAGGTCGTCGTACCCCTCCTTCCTCTTCTCCGCCTGCAAATGAACTTAACCGATGCACAACTCGGTTCCCTGCAAACCTGGCTTCTCGTCGTCCTCGCCGTCGCCAGCATCCCGTGCGGGTTTTTGGCCGACCGCTTCAGCCGCACGAAAATCATTGCCGCCGGTATCGTTTTTTGGAGCCTGGCCACCGTTGCCTGCGGCTTCGCCTCTTCTTTTCTGCTCCTGCTCGTGGCCCGCGCCGCCATCGGCGTCGGCGAAGCCGCCTACGCTCCCGCCGCTCAGGCCATGATTTCTGATTGCTTCCCCTACAAACTCCGCGCCATGTCTCAGTCCATTTTCGCTTCCGGCATGCTTCTCGGTGGCGCCGCCGGCCTCGCTTTTGGCGGGCTCGTGGGTGCAGTCCATGGTTGGAAATACACTTTTATCATTGTCGGGGTGGTTTGCTTCATTCCTTGTTTTTTTGTCCTCAAACTACCCGAACCTCCGCGCAGGCCCCGCTCCGAAGTCGTGCCATTGTCCAGCTTGCTGCGGGTCCCTGCATTTCTCGCTATGATTGTCGCCGGCACACTGATCACTTTCGCCAGCGTCTCGCTTCTGACGTGGGGCACCGATTTTGCGGTCAATTACAAAGAATTCAGTCTCCGTGAGGCAGCTCTCTCACTCGCCTTCGTTGCCCTCCTCTCTCTTGTGCTCGGGGTCCTCACGGGCGGATATCTCGCCGACCGCATCCAGAAAAAATATCCTTATGGCAGGATTCTCGTCATCGCGGCCGCCTTCTTGTTCGCCGCCCCATTTTTACTCTTGGCCATTCAATCAGATGCCAAGTGGATTTTTCTCGTAGCCCTCTTCATCGGGGGATTTTTTATGTCTTGGTATCACGGCCCGGTAACCGCGGTCTTGTGCGACTTGACCCCCCAACGCGCGCACGCCACGGCCATCGGCGTCTACATGTTCGTTACTCAGCTTTTGGGAGCTCTAGGGCCGCAGCTCGTGGGAAAAATCTCGGACGCCAGCGACCTTCAGCTTGGTCTCCAGGTTGCTGTCGCCGTGATGGTTGCCGGCTCTCTATTGATGTTTCTCGTGATCTACTTTGTTCGCCGCGATGGCTTGCACCATCCTCGCCTCGCCGCCTTCAACGTCGAACCCGGAGATTAGCCTCGGCCGCTTCGGCAGCTTTCCGCCAGTTACACCCATTCCCTACTTGATTCCCACCTGCTCGATGAGCCTCAACACGTCCGCTTCCGTCACGTCATACAGCGGCCGCTCATCCTCTTCTTCCAGCCTCTCCCGCAAATATTCCGCCGCCACAAAGCTCGCTTCCCGATCCGTAAGGTCGCGCCCTCTCCGCTCACGAAATTTCACGAACGCCGTGTGCGCCAATCCCACCACTCGCGCCGCTCCGTCCACATAAAGTTTTGTATCGATGGTGTCGCTGTGCCGCGTCGCCACTCCATTCCACATGTGCGAAAACCGGCACTGATACACCTGCCCGCTCAATTTCGATGTCACTTCAAAGGGTCCCACGAACAAACTCATCGCCCCGCGATTTGCCAATACCGGTCGTGTCGAAGTCACAATTCCTCTCTTTTTCTTTACCTCATTATTTCTTCACTTCGATTCTTTCCTATCTGCTGACCGTCGCCGCCGTCTCCGCATGCGAATAACTCGCAATCGCCGCCGCCACTCCTGCCCCCGCCGGCGCGCGAAATCCTTGCTCTCCTAGCACTCTTTCCAGCGCCGCCAAAAACAGCAGCACGTTCGGCTTCTGGCTGCAATGCCCCATCAACCCCACCCGCCAGATTTTCCCCTTCACCGGCCCGAACCCTCCCGCAATCTCAATGTTGAACTCATCCAGCAATTGATTCCGCACCTTCGCGTCCTCAATCCCGTTCGGGATCATCACCGCCGTCACCGTCGGCAGCCGATCCGCCGGATTTCTTACCAGTAGTCCCATTCCCATCGTCTCGATCCCCGCAATCAGCGCCAACTGATTCACGCGATGCCGCTCCCACCGCGCTTCCAGCCCTTCTTCCATCACAATCCGCATCGCCTCGCGCAGCGCATATATTAAGGATATCGGCGGCGTGTGGTGATACAGCCGCTCCTTCCCCCAATAATTCATCGCCGTTGTCAGATCGAAATACCAGCTCTGCACCTTGGTCTTCCGCTTCCGGAAAACCTCCTCCGCCGCCGCGCTCACCGTAATCGGCGACATCCCCGGCGGCGCGCTGATCGCCTTCTGCGATCCGCTAAAGCAAATATCGATCCGCTCGCGATCCACATTCAACGGCACGGCCGCAAGCGACGCCACCGTATCCACCACCAGCAACGCCCCCAACTCATCCGCCACTTTCCGGTACGCGTCCAGCCTCGTCACCACTCCCGACGAAGTCTCTCCGTGCGCCAGCCCGATCATCTTAATTTTCTTGCCCTTGCCTGCCTTCCGCACATCCTCTGGGTCCACTGGCAATCCGTACGGCGCCTCCACCTTCGTCACTTTCGTCGTTGCCCGCGACGCAATCTCAAACATGCGCTCCGAAAAAACTCCATTCACCGCCACAATCGCTTCGTCGCCCTCTTCCAGCGCGTTCAGCACCGACGCTTCAATGCCTCCCGACCCCGACGCCGACAGCGGCATCGTCAACCGGTTCTCCGTCTGAAATACCTGCCGCAACAAAATCTGCGTCTCGTCCATGCACGTCTTGAACCACGGATCCAGGTGCCCCACCAGCGGTGCCGCCAGCGCCCGGTACACCCGCGAGTCAATCGACGACGGCCCCGGCGTCAGCATCAATCGCGACGGCGGATTCAATTCCCCAACATGTTGCGTCATTTTCGTTGTCCTTCTTTATCTCGCACTAAAGTAGCGGACCTTTCCGCGCCGCCCAGCTATCTCTTTAGAGGACATTCGACATCGCGGCGGGAACCACGATTTTCCTCCAACGCGCCACGCATCCGCAACCGACAATTTGGCAGCTACCCTGGCCGCCCCATCCAACTTCACGCCGCCGCTCTCACTTGCATCCATCCGCCCGCGAGAAACAACAGCGCCACCACCACGGATATATACACGCCCACGAATGGCCCCAGAAAGTGCAGAAGCAACGCCGCATTCACAATCATCGTTGCCGCACAAATCAGCACGATCCGTCCTCCGCCCGCCAGCGCGCTCGCCACCATCGCAATCACTGCCAGCGCCACCTGCTCACCGCCAAACGTCAGCCAGCAGGCCTTCAACAGCGCGTCCAGGGGCGCCTTCATCCCGCTCTCAACCATCAACTTTTCCACGTGCTCAATTCGCGTCGCATGCCCAATCCCCGTCAAAAACAAAATCACGCTCCCAATCCCCGTCAACCATCTCCCCGTTTTCATTCGCCATCCTTTTCCTGCAAATTCTTCCGCACACACCGCGGACGCGCCGGATTGTACAACGCCTCCTCCCACTTTGGTATTCGACCCTCCATCGTCCGCCCTCATCTTGCTCCCCAACGGACCCGCTCCCTCCGTTCCAACTTGGCGCAGTTACTTTCTTGGCCCTTCTCCTTTCCTTGCTCGGCTATCTCTCTGGTAATATCCCCCAGACACACGCATACTCAGGGTTGAAGCGCACACTTCCCCGCTCCCGCGCTGTCAAAGGGGCTTTTCAAGCGGATAGAGGCTACTCGTTGCAATGGCTGGAAAGAAAATCCTAATCGTCGAGGATGAAAACGTCCAGCTTACCACCCTCGCTCGTGGCCTCAAGTCCGCCGGTTTTGAAATCGTCGCCGCCCGCGACGGTCTCACCGCTATCAGCACTGCCCGCAAGGAGCAGCCCGACCTCATCGTTCTCGATCTCGGCATTCCCGCCGGCGACGGTTTCGTCGTCATGCAGCGCCTTCAATCGCTCATCAACACGGGTACCATCCCCATCATCGTCCTCAGCTCTCGCACACCCATCGGCAATCGCGATGCCGCTCTCAAAGCCGGAGCCATCGCCTATATTCACAAGCCCCTCGACATGCCCCTCTTGCTCAAAGCCATCAACGACGCTCTCGGCCTCTCCCCTCCCAATGCCCCGCCGTCTCCTACAACTCCTCCCGCTCCTCCGTCCACTCCCCAGTCCTGAAGCATTGCCCCGGAATCAATGCGAGTAGTACCGGACCGAGAGCGCGATCAGCATGCTTCGCTCTCAGTAGCCCTAAACTCTTATCATTCCTGGTATCTAAGTTCGTTCTGCTTGTAAGTGAGCTTGAATTTGCAACGCGGGCACTCGCATTCCAAGCCGCTCCGCGGGAACTTTGGCTTCTCTGCGATAAAATAATTGGCCAGTGTGTTGCTTATTTCGCAAAGCGGAAACAACTGGTCACAATTCTTGCATCTCAAAACCCACTTGGCCATTGGCTAAACGCTCGTCCTAAGCCTACCGATAGCTCCCGGCCGGGCAATACCCTAATTTCTGTAGCCCGGCAACCGTGGGGTATTAAAGCCAATTACCTGCCTTTTTTCTTCTCTTCTTGTTTTGAGGAAGAATCCGGCTGCTGCGACTCAGACTCTTTCTTCGGTGTCGTTGCCTCCGATTCTGCGGCGATGGTAACTTCCACTTCGGCACCTTTTTTCAGGCTTACTTCGTTACCCGCCTCGTCTTGCAACGTGTTATCGATTCGAATCTCGCGATACAATTCTTCGGCGCCCTCCACCGCAATCTGCGCCTTTTCCGGTTCATCGGGATCAAGAGAGGGGATGATCTTTTCAACGGTTCCGGGAAGGGTGACCGTTGCCTTTTCGGTTTCGCTATCGAGGTCTTTGACTTTCACACTCATAGAATGCGCTCCCTTCCGTTGTCAGGATTCCAGCGGCAGAAGTGCCCGTGTCGAGAACTCCTCAAGTTTTCCATTCCCGATCCCGCATGGTTCTTTCGGTACTAAAGGTACTGCAAGGACCGTATAGTCCGCCCTCACGTCCAGTTTTCGCTATACAGCGATTACTGTAGCAGGAATCTATCGTTACCTTAGAGAAACAAAAAACCAAACCAGCGTTGTCTCCGGTATTGTGCTCATCAGAATAGGTAAATTCGGGTATGGCTCAACAACTCGAATCGAGTGACACTCCCCCGAGCGACAAAAGCCCTCTTGCCCGCGTCTGTATGTCTCCGACGCCGGCAACGGGAGCGCTCAATCTTGGGAGAAGAAGCGATGCCGACCGCCAACAACAGTAAACCATCTAAACAAAAGAAGACGTTTGAAGACCTGCTCCGTTCCAAATTAGCGGAACTGAAAAGCCATTTAGATCTATTGCGCAAGGAAATAATCGTAGAAGACGAAGTCGACGATGAAGTCATGCAGGCGTCCCGCAGCGGCAATCGCGAGCTTGCAATCCTCACGATGGACCGCGAGATCCGTAATATTTCCGAAATCGAGCAAGCATTGCAGCGTATCACCCGCAGCGAATATGGAATCTGCATCACCTGCGAGAAGACCATTCCCAACAACCGCCTCAATGCCATCCCCTGGACCAGGCAGTGTGTGGACTGTGCCGGCGGAGGCATCAACAGACGGCAGGGGCCCACATTCGGACAACCGGCATTCGGTTCGGCACTGGCACGCTGAACTCCCCCTATCTGGCGCCTTACCTCGATGCATCCTTGCCGCTCACCAAAATTGTAGCGGCGCCCACTTGCCAGAAACAACTTGTCCGCCGCGGCAGAATCCAATTTCATGCCCAGCCGCATCACCCGTGGAAAAATCAAACATCCAGGTACAAAACCGGCGCGTGGGGCACCCTCTGTGACGTTGTCGGCTCTGTCAAGAAACACCTCGGGTTCACGAGCCGCGAGGGTTCGTTTTTCTCTTGAAACGGGGAAACCGGTGGGGGAAACCGGGGACGGAAACCGGGAAACCGGGGACAGACGGGACGTTTTCTGATATTTTGTCTGTGATGGCACGCCTTTCTCGCATCGTCATCGTAAATGTTCCGCACCATGTGTCGCAGCGCGGCAATCCTCGGCAATTCCAGGAAGCGGAAACGTCCCGTCTGTCCCCAACTTCCTAGGCTTCGTAACTTGGGCATTCTCAGTGAACGCTACCTACAGTCCAATATCACTACAGTGGACGGCTGCAACCAACTCAGAGAGCCACAGCAACTTCCAGCCCAGCAGCACATACGCAAGTTGGGCGAGATACTCAAACTACCAAACGCGAAACTGCAGCTGAACTCAGCGAAGAGGACCTTCCATGACTAAAGCCAAATACCTTCTCTTGATCGCCTCGCTCTGCCCCACCGCCACGATTCTCGGTCAAGCCCGGTCTCAGTCGGCACCCGTATCCTTGACCATACGAGCTACTGAGGACACTGCAAAGCGCGGTTCCGAGGTCGTGGTAAATGCCAGACTGGAGAATGTGACAAACCACACAATCACATTCGCGGATACTAATTCAGCTTGCGACTACGTTGCGGATGTCAGGGACAGCGCCGGTCTGCCAGCCCCGCAAACGGACTATAAGCGAACGCTAAGGTGCGATGCAAGGTCCGCAGATGGCAGGCGCATACTTATCACTCTGAGGCCGGGAGAATTTCGTGAAGAACAAGTAATCATTACGAGGGTTTGCGATCTAGCCCGACCGGGAAAGTACTCCATCAGATTACTTCGTACGTTCCCCAACGACATCGGAGACGGCACCGCCACTTCCAATCAGGTCCAGGTTGTGATCACCGAATAGGGAATGACGCCCGGCTGCCGCAGCCGAGTTTCGGCGGGTAGACGCACCTTAATTCTTGGATGCCGGATGGCTCTCATTTTCTTCTTTCCGTGGTTTTAATTTGAACTTTTAACTGTCGACTGTGAACTTCATTTCCTCTCCCACTTTTCCACACATTTCCACAGCCGTATCAAATCCATCATTCCCCTTCCAACTCCCTCAAATCTCTCGACTTCCCTTCACCCCACTCCAATCCGTCCCTCCCGTTCGAATGACCACGCAGTACATGGTAAATTGCTATTGACAGTTGGTAACTAACATGCTATGATGTCTTGTGATTGTAAGGCGCTGTCTTTTTCCGACGTCCCCATCTTCTCTGCGCCACTTCTGCGCCCAGCCCTGTCGCGGTGTCGGCGTTTACCCCCAGCCGCTCGGGGCGTTAAAATCCCCCTTCGCTCCTTCTGCCCACTTGCCGCTTGGCTACCCCGTCTGCCCCGCCTCCGAATCGGTCCGCCCTCGGTCATCAACACGGAGTGCACATCTGGACACGCAGAAACCGCCGCAACTCCTTTCCCGCCATTCGTTTGCGCACAACTTCCGTCACATAGGGGAGTACACCCCTCAGCCAACCATCCTCTTCTGCCGCAGGCTCGCCACTCGCCACTCCTCACTCGTCACTATCTCTTTTAGAACCAACGCTTACAAAACTGATACAAAACAAACGACTTTATTTGCCTTTAGAATGAACACTTATGAAAAAAACGGAGGGGGGTGGCCGTTGTTGTCAACAGGAGTGGGACAGCCATTCCTGCCTGTCCGCTTCGACGCTTCAGGCCTCGCCGTGCCGGCAGGAACTCCTGCCGCAAGTGTGTTATCGTCCGTTTGCCGGAAAGATCGCCGCGGCATGCGCCGAAACAAGGAGCAAAGGAAAAATGGCAGAGCGTCCCGTACTGGTTGGACTGGTCCCGCAGGTCGTCGTACTCGACCCCGGAGACCAAATCTCGTGGCTCTCGGATGCGGGCAATCTTCGCGTCGAATTCGACGTCAACCGCTGCCCCTTTTCTTCCAATATTTTTCAGGCTCCCGCGGGAATGCGCCTTTTCAGCGGCCCGACTCGTCCCGGCCTCAAGGCCGCGACCTACAAGTACCGCCTCTGGCTCAACGATCAACTCGTCGGCCAAGGCGAAGTCATCCTCCGCGAAAAATAACGCTGCGGAGCCGCGGCGCCTACTTCTTGGGCTGCTTGGCGATGATCAAGTCCTTGATTTTTGCGTATGTCGCCGCTGGAACAATTTTCTTGTTGAGCAGATCGGTCTTCATTTTGTAGGGGCGCCCGTCGATGATTTTCTGCGAATAGGCATCGCCGATTCCGGGCAGGGCCTTGAGCTGATCTTTCGTCGCGGAGTTGATGTCGACCAGCGTCCCCGCTTGCGGCGCGGCAGGGTTGGAAGACGACGTATTCAACGCGGCCAGTGCTGCGGAATCGGCTGGCGGCGCGATCGAGGCTGCCGCATGTGAGTACGCAACAGTCGCTCCCAAAACCACCAGCACCGCCGCAAACAGGATTCCCCTCAGATGTTCCCTCATTCTCATTCCTCCTTTTTTTTAATTCGAGCCAACGTCTTGATTCAGTTTGTTTCAGAAGCAATTTCCGCTTCTCAAAGAACTCATTTCGCGGGCTTGTAGCCTGCTTTGATTGCGTCTTCCTCCAACATGTATTTGCCTTTCTTCGTCTTGCCGTACCAGCGCGAGCCCTTCTTGTGGTACACGCCAGCCGAAGTGTTGACCCACACCATGCCGGCGCCATTCTCCGCGAGCTCATCGACGGAAGCCGCGACTGGATGATTGGCGGGAGCTGCGGATGGCTGAGATTTGTCCGAGGCGCTGGATTGCGCGGATTGGGCTTGAAGCGTGGAAGCACAGACGACGAGCGCGAGCGTCAGAAGCGCCGAGAAAATGAGCAGACCGAGGACCGGGCTGTTCGCGCTGCGGATTACCGTTTTGCTTCTCACTGAATTAGGCGTCCGTAGAAAGCAGGATCGCGGGAATGTGGGGATGATGGCGAAGAATGCCGGTCAAGTCAATATGGAAGAGGGGTAGGCGCGCTGACCAATCGGACAGGCAGAACGTCGGCGGCCAATGGGCGCAGCGGTTAGCGATGAACGGTCGGCTGACAGTAACAGGAGAAAGGCTATCCGTATCGATTTGACGGACGCGAACGGTTAGTCGGCGGCGGAGACGGAGCGGGGAGCTTCTACGGATTCGGCCAGGCCGCGGCGGACTGGGCCGAGGACGAACGCGGGGACTTGGCGTTCCGGAGCAAGGGAAAGATTGGTGGCGCGGCGGGGGAACTCAGTGCGGTGGTCCAGTCTTAGGCCGGCTTCCCGCAAGAACTCGGCGGAGAAACCCATGTCTTCGGCGCGGTCGACTCCCCAGAACCAGAGCTTCTCTTCGTGGCGCTGGAGAAAGTCCAGGGACTCTTCGAGCTTCTTCATGGCGCGGTCAAAAGAGGAGGCGAGGAAGAAAACACCTAGGGTCCAGGCATGGCGGGGGTAGAAAACCTGGATACGAACGCAGTATTTGCCGGCTTGATTGCGCTCCATGCTGCAGCGGTAGTCGTTGCGGACGGCGGGCGAGCGAGACGGCATCTTCTTGGTATTCATAAAGTCCTGAAATTCTGGCAATGGGGAGCCATGGCAGTTTGGATTGCGGCTTCGGCTGATTCCGGTTCGCGCCTCGAACGTCAAAGCGCAGGCCCTCGCGGAAACCGACCCCCTGAGAGCACTGATAGGCTACCGAGGTGCGAGCACAAACACAAGTACCCTGCAAACTGATTTTAAGTGTCCTGTTATCAATTATTTAGACTAGCTTAGATCGGCTAAGCTGCGCAGTTTATCGGGCATCAATTGGAGCTTGCCCTCTTTTTTCAGGCGCTCTTCAAGGGCGGTTTGGAAGGCCTCAAAGGCGACGGAGCGCTTGTTTTGCAGTACGGCGTCGGTGATTTCCTTTTTTTGTTTGTCGAAATCGGCGGGGTTGGGCTCGACTTTGTCCACAACTTCGTAGACCAGCCAGTTGCCGCCGAGTTGAAGAGGCGCGCCGACGTCCCCGGTCTTAAGCTGGAAGGCGGCGGAGAGCTGCTTTCCGCTGGCGACATTGGAGATGGAGCCTCCGCGAGCAAAATCGTCACTGGTTTTGGCATCCAGACCCAGAGCTTTGGCGGCAGAGTCGAACTTTTCTCCCGCTTTAACCCGTTTGATCAACTCTTGAGCCTTTGAGCTGGCTTCCGAGGATGCTTTTTGC